>NZ_FRAU01000003.1:126306-337491 GCF_900142415.1 Rhodothermus profundi | reverse complement strand
CAAATTGAGGCATCGTGACCGGCTCACACAGGCCCTGCTGCGCCAGCCGAATCCATCCCCTACCACCCAGAATACCCCAACGCGCCATCCCACCACTACCTGACTTCTCCAACAACTCCCGAACCACCGACCAGAACGCCTCCACCCACTCCTCCCGACCAAACACCAACACCGCAACACTATACAACACCCCCGAACTCCACAGCAACACCTCCGAACGCTCCGCCCCCAACGCCGCCACCACCGCCGCCTCATACCGACCCAGCCGCTCGTCCAACTCCGCCACCGTATGCGACGTCCGAAACACCTCCCACAATCGCTCCATCCACACCTGCTGCTCCGCATCCAACCCCAGACTGTCCCACCAGGCCGTCTGACGATCCCCCGAGCGAGCCTGCGCCAACACCAACTGCGCCCGACGATACCCCGTCAGCACACCCGTCACCCCATGCGTCCGCTCATAAGCTGCCAGCGCCGCCTCCAGCAACCGACTCACCGCCTGACGGTGCCAGCCGCTTGCCCGCCCGAAACGCTTCCTGGCGCCGCACATAGCGCACCATAAAGCGCGTCAGGCGTTCCTGCTCTTCGACCAGCGCTCGGCGAAAACGCGACGGGTCCAAGGAGGGTTCTTCGCTTGGGGCCGGCGTCCAGCCTTCGCAGCCCGACAGGCCGATCAGCAACGCGAAAAGCCCGATCGCAACGACAGGGCGTCCGTAGCGAACACGAGCTATTCCCTTCATGACGTGGACAGGTTGGTGTGGGAAAGGTGCTGCCGGAACCGTATAAATCTTTTTTTGGAGCAAGTATACAATATTTAAAATTGTGTGAATATAGAGGGTTGCCCGATCATTTGTCGCGCTTATCCCAGGAAGAATCTAAAACCAAAGCGGCTGAACATAGGGGACATATCTGCGGTGTTGACCGCCAGGGGCTGCATCAACGGTTAGCGGGTATCAAATGTGTGGCTATGTTGCCCGAATTGTCGATAGGCGCTTCTCCACTCCAGAGAGGCGGGGCCAATTTCATCGCCGATGTTTGCAATGATCCCTGAGTCAGATAATAGCGCGCGGAAACATAGACCGCCAATCATCTGGGTGCCGGTAGCATTTCCGGGCAGGTGGCCGTTAATGCTACGCAGTTGTATGCAGGGGTAGGCTGGTTTACAGGAAAATCCGAGCAAAGGTACCTGAGGTGTGGATTTTGATGGACTCCGGATGTCTTTCCTTTTTCCGCTCACCAAACTGCAACCAGCCATGCGTGAACCTGTACGATTTTACGCTTTCTGGCCGCTGCTTGCGATTTTTCTGGTCCTGAGTGGCTGCTATCATACGCGCATCATTACCGGCCAGCCGGAATCCGATGTCGTCTACCACAAAAAATGGGTGTCTGGTTTTGTGAACGGTCTGGTTATTCCGGACTGGATTGACGTGTCCGAGGTCTGCCCGAATGGCATTGCGCGTGTCGAGACGCGTCTGTCGTTCATGAATATAGTGGTAACTATGCTGACCGGTGGAATTTATTCTCCGATGGAGGTCTTTGTCGCCTGCGCTGCACCGGCAGATTGGACACAAGTATTGCAGGGACGTGATGGGGCGCAGCTCGTGGAGCAGGCCGCGCAGATCGCCACCCAAACGGGCGCGCCCGTTTACATCCAGCAGCTACCCTGAGCCGCTTCAGCCCATTGGCGCAAAACGCGCCGTAAAGTGCCGCAGGCGTGGCGGCTCCCAGACGATCCGGTAGCCAGGCAGCCGGTCCTTTTCCTGGAGCAATTGTTCGAAACACTCGATGATGTAGTCGAAGTGGCTTTGCGTGTACACGCGGCGGGGAATGGCCAGCCGCACCAGCTCCAGGGGAGCCGGCTGCTCGCTTCCGTCCGGGCGCCGCCCGAACATGACCGAGCCAATCTCGCAGCTTCGAATGCCGCCGATCTCATAGAGGGCCACCGCCAGCGACTGACCCGGATACTGCAGGGGAGGGATATGGGGCAGCAGCTTGCCAGCGTTCACGAACACAGCATGGCCTCCCACAGGCTGCATGAGCGGAACCCCCATCTGTTCCAGAGCCCGTCCCAGATACTGCACCGAGGCAAACCGGTATTGCAGATAATCTTCCTGAATCACTTCTTCCAGGCCCACCGCGATCGCCTCCAGATCGCGTCCGGCCAATCCGCCGTAGGTCGGGAAGCCCTCGGTCAAGATCAGCAGATTGCGGGCTTCGCGGGCCCACGTATCGTCGTTGAGCGCCAGCCAGCCGCCGATGTTGGCAAAAGCATCTTTCTTGGCGCTCATGGTCATGCCGTCCGCGTAGGAGAACATTTCGCGCACGATCTCGCGGACGCTGCGATCCGCATAGCCGGATTCGCGCAGCTTGATGAAATAGGCATTTTCGGCAAAGCGACAGGCATCGAAAAACAACGGAACCCCGTACTTCTGGCAGAGGGCATAGGTGGCCCGGATGTTCTCCATAGATACCGGCTGGCCGCCGCCCGCATTGTTGGTAATGGTCAACATCACGAGGGGCACCTGCTCGCGTCGGGTGCGCAGCAGCGCCTCAAGCCGGTCCAGATCAATATTGCCCTTGAAGGGGTGGCGACTTTCGGGATCCCGGCCTTCTGGAATGACCAGATCGACTGCTTCCGCACCGGTGGCCTCAATGTTGGCGCGCGTCGTGTCGAAATGGGTATTGCTGGGGATGATGCGGCCCGGCCCGCCGACAATCGTGAATAGAATTTTTTCGGCTGCCCGGCCCTGGTGCGTGGGAATGATGTGGCGGAAGGGCATCAGGGCACGTACGGCTTCCTCGAAACGGTAGTACGACGGGGAGCCTGCGTAGCTTTCGTCGCCGCGCATGATGGCGGCCCACTGCGCGCTGCTCATTGCCGAGGTGCCTGAATCGGTCAGCAGATCGATCAGCACATCGTCGGCGTGCAGGTTGAACAGGTTGTAATGCGCTTCGCGGACGAGCCGCTGGCGCTCTTCGCGTGTGGTCATACGTAGCGGCTCGACCACCTTGATGCGGAACGGTTCAATGATCGTACGCATGGTTCAGGTTACTCTGTGCAACAGACGGAGTTCGTACAGCAGATCACGTACGTCGACGGTTTCATGCGGGGATGGACCAATAGGGTCTTCGACCGGCGCCGTTGGATCCAGCAACCGAGCCACGGTGGCCGCTACGCTGGCAGCTAGCGCCTCCGTATCGTAGCCCCCTTCCAGGGTCATGACCAGGCGGTTGTCGCAGCAGGCATCAGCCCACTCCATGAGCTCATAGACCAGGTCCGCGTAGCCCGACACGCTGAGCTGCATGGCGCTCAGGGGATCGCGCCAGTGGGCGTCGTACCCGGCCGATACAAAGAGGACCTCTGGTCGAAAGCGGCGCACGACCGGTCCCAGCAGTCGCCGGAAAACTTCCAGGTATCCATCGTCGCCGGTGTAGGCCGGCAGCGGTACATTGACGGTGGCGCCTCGTCCACGTCCGGTTCCAATTTCTTCCATGCGTCCGGTGCCGGGATAATGCGGAAACTGGTGCACACTCAGAAAAAGTACGTGGGGGTCTTCATAGAACACTGCCTGGGTTCCATTGCCGTGATGCACGTCGAAGTCCACAATAGCAACACGTTCGACGCCAAAGGTTTGTTGGGCCCAGCGGACGGCAAGCGCCACATTGGAGAGCAGGCAGAAGCCCATCGCCCGTTCGGGCGTGGCGTGATGGCCCGGGGGACGAACGGCCGCGAAACCATTGTCCGCCTGGCCCTCCAGCACCGCCTTGGTGACGGCCAGCAGGGCACCTACCGCTTCTAAGGCAACCTGCAGGCTGTCGGGCTGCACATAGGTGTCGGGGTCCAGCCGGGTGGGCGCCCGGCGCAATGCCTGTTGCAGGCGCTCCAGATAGGTGCGCCGATGCACCTGATGAACAAGGTCCCAGTCGACCGGCAGCGGCTGGAGGTGCTGCAAGCGGTTCCAGTACGGAGAGGCCGAGAGGCGTGCTCGGATGGCTTCAAGTCGTTCTGGCCGCTCGACGTGGCCCGGCTCGTAATGCTGCGTGTGGGATGGATTCAAGGCAAAGGCTGTGATCATAGGCTGTTACAAGAACGCAATCTTGCGGGCTGGGTCGGAACGCCGTGCATAAAAAACGTTACGAAAGCGAGCTTTGCAACCAGGAACTGCTACAAACGATCCGATGCGAGGCCGGATTGCAAGCATAGAGCTGGCGCGACCTACCTACCGCTACCTGGCCTTTGTAGAGGTAAAGAGCGATGTGGGCGACACGTTCCGCCTTCCGATGACCGGCACGGTCGCCCAGTGGTTGCGTGTTGGGCAGCGCGTGCACCTGTCCACGGAAAAGGCGCAGCCCGGATTTGATGCGTACCGGCTGCGCACCGCCCGTGTGGTCGTCTGGCCCCTTTTTGAGAAGGTCTATACGCTGGAACGTCGCTCCCTTTTCTCGGACCGCGTCCTCTATCGCTACCGGCTCCGCGCCCGCGAAGCCCGTTACGAGCGGGACTACGCCGCGATTGTTGAACTGGAGCAATATCACTATGCCTCGCGGGCACGGGTGCTGGCGCACTGGTATTGTGAACAATGCGGTATCTACCGCATGGCCAACGCACGCCCCGACTGTCCGGCCGGCCACGGCCCCATGCGTTTCTACGATCTAAAAGACGCAACGCGCGCCTCGCGTTTTCTGGTGCTGGAACTGCTCGACCGACAGCCCTACGAGCCGGAAGTGGTGGGGTATGTGCGCATCGATCCTCCGCTTCCGCTGCTGCATCGCCGTCGTCCCGATGGGTCACTCGATCAGGACATTCGCCGCCGCATCTTTCCGCCAGACTGGTTTGATCATCCATTTCAACCAGACCCAGACGTACCTCCTGAAGCCTGGTGGGAGGAGCAGGGGAAGGAGCTGGCGCGCACCCGTTCTCCGGTAGCGCGACTGGCACGCGTTGTCGTCCATCCCGACTATCGGGCGGACGGATTGGGCGTGCAGGCGATTCGCTGCATGGTCGACTGGGTTCGCACGCGCTGGATTCCCGACATGCGTCTGCCCAAGCGGGCCATTGAGACTGTGGCCCAGATGGCCCGATTTCATCCTTTCCTGGAAAAAGCCGGGTTCTTCTTTCTGTTTGAGACCGGATCGGGGCGTCCTGCGCTTTACCTGCCGCTTGATGAAACAGCCCGCCAAGCGATTACGCATTTTCTGCAAGCAGACCGGCTGGCCCGCGCGCATGGCGGTCGCCTCTACCAAGCCCGCTTCACCCCGGTCGAGCCGCTCAACGGTCCCATCGTGTTGCACCAGGTAACCAAAATCTACCGAAGCCAACTGAACCTTGAGGGACTGGCAGCACCGGTGCGCGCGGCGCTCGAAGCGTTTGGCGTCGAAGCCCGCGATCTTGAGACCTATGTCTTTCGACGCGTCAACCTCCGTCTGGAGCCAGGCACCGTCAACGTGGTGGTGGGAGCATCTGGCAGCGGTAAAACGACCCTGCTGCGCCTGCTGATCGGAGCGGCCACCGGACGCACAGAGCCCCTGTATCGCACCGACGAAGGGGAAATTCAGATGCCCGGCAACGTGCGGCTGCAGGCGCTTATTCCAGGGGAAGTCGAACCAGCGCTGGGCAGGCAGCCAGTGCTGGAGGCGCTTTACCAGATCACTGGCGATGCGGCGCTGGCCATCGAGGTGCTGAACGTAGCGGGTCTGGCGGATGCTGTGCTTTTTCGCGCACCGTATGCCGAACTGTCTACCGGCCAGAAGGCGCGGGTGCAACTGGCATGGGCACTGGCGCACCGGCCCAATCTGCTGCTCATCGACGAGTTTGCCGCCCACCTTGATCCACGTACGGCTGCCCGCGTAGGACGCAAGCTGGCTGAACTGGCGCGTCGCTACGGCATTACGCTGGTACTGGTCACGCATCGTCCCGAATTGTTGCAGGTGCTCGAACCTGATGCTATCTATCTGGTGGGGTACGGGACGCTTTTCCGGGCCGATGAGCTGCCGGAGCTCGGCCTGTTCATTAAAGAACCCTACGCCAGCCTGCTCGTGGAGGGGAAAAAGACCTGGGAGATTCGCAAGCATCCCACCCGTGTGCGCGGACGGATTGGCATCGTCAGTGGGGGGAAGCTGATTGGTACGGCCGAGCTGCGGGAAACACGTGGACCCTTCTCGGTGGAAACTCTGGCGGCGCATGCCGACAAGCACCTGGCCGACACCGAAACGCTCAACGCTTACGCCCGGGGACGCCCCCTGTACGCCTGGGTTATGGAACACGCGCGTCGCATGGAACAGCCCGTTCCGGTGCCGCGGC
The DNA here is from genome assembly GCF_900142415.1 of Rhodothermus profundi. Lineage (NCBI taxonomy): Bacteria > Pseudomonadati > Rhodothermota > Rhodothermia > Rhodothermales > Rhodothermaceae > Rhodothermus > Rhodothermus profundi. The sequence continues at coordinate 331,190 of NZ_FRAU01000003.1, read as the reverse complement.
GGCCCGGACACCAGATGTGGATACGGCTCCGTCCACAGGATAAAGGATCACAGAAGACGCTGCGTCAGGAGGACAAGGCGGCAACTTCGACCGAGACCTCTTTAGGCAGGCAGAGATAAGGTTTGACCACGTAACGGGCCAGGGCGTCGATGGCGGCTGCTTCGGTGGTGCGCGAGAGTTCCCGAACCTGATCGTTGCGGTCGATGACCGGGATAGGGTCCGCATCCGTCTCGTAAGCGGTGTGCGCTGAGGCATCGACCGTCAGGTAATAGGCGGCGGCCTCGTCGGCCAGAGAGGTCGGAACGATGCCCTCACGTACCAGCCAGTGGGCGACTTGGTCACGCCATGCCGTTAGCTGGGCGTCAGTAGGAGGCGCCGTTAGAAAGGTGGTGCGGAAGAAGCGACGGTGAATGAACCGGCGGCTCAGGTCAGATAGCACTGGATCGCGCGCCTGGCTCCACTGTTTCAGGCTAAAGAGTACGTCCACGTCGTCCAACTGGCAGAACGTCTCGATCACCTCATCGCGCGTCAGCGCCTCGGGAGCGCGAAGCGGATGCGCCAGAAAGAACCGAAGTGCTGGAGCGCAGCGAGTGGCTGCATCGTCGTTGCCGGCCTGGATCAGGGTGCGGGCGCGGCGAATGATGGCGCGCAGTAAGGCATCGGCGGCCAGCACCGTCTTGTGCAGATAAACCTGCCAGTACATGAGTCGCCGCGCGATCAGAAAGTTTTCCACGGCATAGATGCCTTTCGATTCGATCACGATGCGGCTGTCCGGGCCGCCTTCCAGGGGATGAACGCGAAGCGTTTTGATAATGCGTTGCACTCCCACTTTGCCTTCGACGACGCCGGTGTAGAAGGAGTCGCGGCGCAGATAGTCGAGCCGGTCCATGTCGAGCTGGCTGGAGACCAGTTGGTGAAAGAAGGGGCGCGCGTAGGCATCGTCAAAGATCTGCATGGTCAGATCCAGCGCGCCGCCGAAGCGTCTGTTCAGCCGCACCAGAAGCTGGCGGCTCATCTGCTCGTGGTGAAATCCCTCGATGAGCTGGTGCTCAAGCGTGTGCGAGAAGGGGCCGTGGCCGATGTCATGGAGCAGCGCCGCCGCACAGGCCGCCAGATGTTCTTCTTCAGAGATGGGCGTTCCTTTTTCTGAAAGGTTGGCCAGGGCCTCCTGCATGAGCGCCATGGCACCCAGCGCATGATTGAAGCGCGTGTGTTCGGCGCCCGGAAACACCAGATGGCCCAGCCCGAGCTGCCGGATGCGCCGCAACCGTTGTACTTCAGGCGTCTCGATCAGGTCGAGCAGCAGGTTTTTGGGCACGGAGATGAAGCCGTGCACCGGGTCCGAAAAGATCTTGAAGCGACTCTGCTTCACGGTGCCCGCACGCTGATCGACAAACCTCTGATCCTCAAAATACGGCAGTATCGCTGGAAAATTCGAGGTCTGAATAAAAAATCACGAGCGGTTAGCCCAGGGCTTCGGGCTCCTCCGCAAGGTGAGCAATGTCGCGGTGGCGCATGAGCAGCCCGATCAGCAACGCGATGAGCAGGCCGGTCCCCAGTTCTTCCAGGCAGAACCGGAGGGTTGTCTCCCAGGGTACCACCCGTTGCATCTGAAGAAACAGCCGCATGGCGGAGGGAAGCAGCGTATCCAGGAGCTGGCTCGTCAGGTCGCCCTGTATGGCATAAACGCTGAGCCAGGAGTGTGTAAACGTGTACAGGATGGCCAGGAGCGCGAGCAGGAGGGGAGAGGGCAGGAGCAGCAGCCCCATTAGCAGCCAGGCCGCCAGGGCAAAGCCAAAGCTGGTGGTAAGAAGCAGGGCAATTGGCAGGGAGGGACCTCCGGGCGCCCAGAGCGTCAGGCCGACGAGCCCCACGGCCAGGGCAGCGGCTCCCAGAAGCGTCAGGAAGAGCTGCCAGCGGGGGCGGGGACGCACCAGCACCAGCGTCAGCCAGGAGGGACGCAGCCAGGCACTGAAGCTCTGAATCAGCGTGAGCGATATGAAAAGCACAAAAGACAGGCCGGTGGTGATCAAGCGGGCACTGGGTAGCAGACGACCCTGGTGGGTCAGAACGGTTAGCAATACGGCCAGTCCAACGAAAAACCAGAGAATCCACTGGCGCAGAAACGAGCGGGCAAACAGCCAGAGGATTGCCTGCATGGTTCAACTCTCCAGGTTACGGACGGTCCAGCTAATGAGTAATAGAGCCAGAAGCGTGGCGCTGAGCCATTGAACCACCAGTTCGCCGGGCACAGGGACCGGCCAGTTTCTGGCCAGGTAGGCCAGCGTGTCGAAAGGGGGCGTCAGGTAGCGGAGCAGGAGGACCAGCGCATCGGGCAACTGCCGGGTCACTACGCTACTCTGCACAAAGTTCATGATGAAAATGCTGACAATGGTGGCCATAGTATCCTGCCAGATTAGCCAGAACAGTAGCGTCCATGGCAGCAGTGCCAGCGCAGTGAGCGTATGTATGCCGAGCACCACGCCTACGTCCGGCAGGGAAAGCGCGGCGCCTGTCATGCCATGCCAGAGCGCCACCAGGGCGAGCAGCAGGAGGGCCACGAGCATCCATCCCAGGCTTCCGGCCAGCAACAGGCTGCCCACAAAAGCGAATCGTGACAGCGGACGGCTCAGCACCAGCAGACGTCGTTCTGCCGTTAGCAGACTGGCTGCCAGGACGGGGCCGCCTACCAGCGTGCCGTAATACATGGACTGGCCGACGTACCTCAGCCATGCCGGAGGAGACAGAACGCCTGCTACCAGGGCAGTTAGCAGCCCGGCCTCTATTAAAAGCAGCAGGCGCACCAGGGGCAGATAGCCGATCCAGCGCAGCAGGCTACAGAATGTCTGCATGGCGATGCAGCAGGCGAACGATAACTGTCTCCAGGTCGTCTGCATCCTGGAGGAGTGTGGCGACCGAACCCACCTGAATCAGGCGTCCTTTGTTCAGGATGCCCACCCGATGGGCCATGCGGGCTACTTCGTCGATCAGGTGCGTGTTTAGAAAGATCGTCTTGCCCGCTTCGTTAAGGCGTCGGATCAGAGCGCGAAACCCGTGGCGGGCGATAGGGTCCAGACCGCCAGTGGGCTCGTCCAGAATGAGCAGGTCCGGGTCATGCAGGAGCGCCTGCGCCAGTCCCAGCCGCTGCAGCATGCCCCGCGAGAATGCTTTCACCGGCGTGCGGCGTTCCGCGCGCAGATCGACCCACTCCAGCACCGCATCGATGCGCTGTTGCAGCCTGCGGCCGCGCAGACCGCTGAGCTCGCCGAAAAAGCGGAGCACCTGCTCGGCCTTCAGGTAGCCGGGCACCGAGAAACGCTCGGGCAGAAAACCGACCGAGGCCCGCGTCTCCGGCACCGTCGGCGGACGACCGTTGAGCAGCACCTCGCCCGAGGTGGGAAACAGCAGGCCCAGCGCCAGTTTGACGAACGTCGTCTTTCCGGCCCCGTTGGGACCGACCAGGGCAAAAATTTCCCCGGCTTCGACCTTGAGGTTCAGAGTATCTAGGGCGCGACGTTTTTTGCGTAGCAGCCCCGTTCGGTACACTTTGGTCAGCGCACGGGCTTCGATAACGGGCATGGCCTACAGCGCATACAGATAAAGGATCAGGGGATCAGTAGAAAGGGCATAGAGCCGATCGTGGTAGACCTCAATGCTTTTAGCCGCAACGGGCAATTCCAGCCGCTCTATCACCCGGCCATCAAGATGCAAATGCCATACCTGTTGGCCGGCAAGGGAGTCAGGCCAGCCAATCAGTATGTACAGGCTGGAATCCTGGAGCGCGACGCTGGCGATCAGCGCCGCGTCGGGTAGTGTGATGGAGCCATACAGCGGGTCTTCCTTGGTTTCTTCGCCGGGAGCCTGCTCCGGTAGGTCGGTGAGGATAAGCTGCCAGAGCGGCTGCCCCTGCGCGTCGAGCACCGTCATCCGGTTGGTGAACAGGTCGGCCACAACTGCCCGACCGTTGCTGGCCGCGACCTTGCGCATGCCGTAGATTGGATTGGTCGCAGGCGGCAGGTTGACGTGGCGACGCCGCACGTCTTCTCCGGAGAAGGTTATGGAGAACACGCCGGATTCACCAGGCATGGGCACCGCGCTGACAAGCAAGCGCCGGGCAGAGAGCCAGGCCGTCTGCAGCAAAGCCGACGGAAAGGTAAGCTGACGTAAAAAGCGCAAAGTGGGATTTAGCTGAAAGTAGAGGAGTCTTCCTGTCTTAAAATCAACAGCGGCCAGTAAGGAATCCCTGTAGATTGCCAGGCCCTGCGGTCCTTCAGAAAACTCTCCGGGGCCGCCTCCTGGTCCCCCGATCGTATCGATCAGCACGCCGCGGGAATCCCATCGGTAAATGGAGCGGCTGAGACGATCGCCGAGGTAGAGGTGCCCCCGGGTATCGACGGCCAGACCGGAGGGTGTAAAAGAGACCGGCAGCCGCATCGAGTCGATCGGCTCCAGTAGACGAGGCAGAAAATCCGAAGTTTCTACGACGTACGTTGGGATTGCGTCCTCGGAAGTACAGCCGACAAGATAAAACCAGCAAATGGTAAAGAAGGATATTCGAAGCTTTATTTTTAAGCTCATTACCGATGTTCTATGTTATTTGTTTTCAAAAAAATAAGCGCACAAAAAAGAGCAGAGAAGGGGATGCAATGTAGATTCCCCCTCTCTGCACGATCTATAGACTTTTCTTCTTTTTTACTCGAAGAAGATTCCCAATTTGCAGGCACTCCAGGCGATAAAACAGCCGCTATAGCATCCACTGCGTTGGACGCTATCGAGATCATTATCGCCCGGATACATTTCGCGGCATTCCTCCTTGCAATAAGCTAACGCGGCATCGCAGGTGTCGGCAAGGACGGGGGCCGCCGGGACAAGCGTCAGGATCAGCATGACCAGTGTAGCCATGCTGATTTTGGAGTTGAAAAGCTTACGCATGGCGCGACGCTGTTGTTTTGTTTGACAGGATACCCTTACATGAAGCGGCCACTTCGGAAGGGAAGGTATAAAAAAAACGCTGTCAGGCTGGTAGACAGAGGGCGTTTTAACGAGATTTCGAGAGAACCCGCGGCCGGGCTGGATCGTTTACGAGCGCCGGAGGGGTGCCGGAGCGGTCGAACGGGGCGGTCTCGAAAACCGTTGTGCCCATTGCGGGCACCGAGGGTTCGAATCCCTCCCCCTCCGCAATTTTTGAATAAGTTATTGATATTTGGGGGTTTATTATTATACAGCTGTATTGCGGAAGTTTCTTCACAATGCTAAGGATAAGTAAGGATATATACCTGAGGTGATTCTCTCAATTGATTTTATCTTTCAGCTTTATCTTTCAGCTTTTCCAGCAGCTTTTCAAATAAATTGTCCTTCCAGTGGTGTACCGAAGCCCCGGCTTCGTCAAATATCACGGCAATCACGCTGTCGTTGACCTGCGATCCTTCATGTGCCACTCTTTCGCATAACTCCAAAATTCCTTGATCCTTGCAGTATTGAAGACCTGCTTTAGCCGAGGCGTACCCTGGCGTTTTTTCCCTGGGGTACGAGTCCAAGCCACGGCGCTGACTTGCAGTTTGCTATAAGAAAAGAAATGCCCCTGGCGCGACGACGCTATGGGGAAAGCTCCTGCCGCTCAGTAAAGGCGATTCGTGAATTTCTATGGCTTCCTGCTGGAAGTGAGTATCTCAGAGGAGCAGGGTAGCTCTGATCCTGTACCGCAGCACCACGCCCGCTCCCAAACAGTTGGAGGAATGGTCGTGAAGGCAGGTGAAAGCCCATCGGTGGCCGCTGACCATCCAGGTCTATTGGCTGCCAACCAATGCCGTCTGGCTGAATCAGATAGAACTTGCAGCTGAAGCTCCGTCAGCTTGGCGGAGCTGTAGTGAAACTTATTTAAAACCGCTAGCCTTATCTAATGGTCCTGCACCAGCAGGAAACTGCACCAGCGACTCAAAGTCAACGCAAACCTGTACTTAGCAATACCCCGGGAGCATGTGAGCGATGCAGCGAGCAACACTGCTTGACAAGTGAGACAGCCCACGTTGCAGCTTCTCTGACTCTTTAGGAACGACGATTTCCCATAAGCATGCTTTCGAAAGAAAGACGTGCACATTTGATTGTTTTGAGAATTCATGCTATCGTCTAGGTTAGTAGTCAGAGGTCTGCTTATATCTATAAAGCCTTCGTTAAGGAACTTTTAATGACATTGTTTGGTAGCGCTGCTGCTTCTTAAAGGGACTCATCAAGAAGCAAATCATGCGTGAATTTGGGTCGCTGTTCGCCTATCTTGCTCCCCAGCGTGATGGCAAGGTTTCTCTGCATCGATTAGAAATGGAGGAAATAACGATATCTGATCTCCCTAAAGCCTTTCAGGCGGTGGTAGCGGTTTCAGACCTTCAAGGGGCAGTTATCTTGGACCCACGTACTGGAATTATAGAAACCGAAGGGCTGTTTGACCCATCCCGAGAAGTGCTGGAGTCGGTTGTGCGAGATCTAGGGGTACTACTAGAGCCCATGGGAGTAGTGCTGCCCATTTACCTAACTCGATGGCTGGAATCGCGGGAAATTTCGGTGTCTCAAACGCTGGTGCTGTTGGCTGGAGACCTCTGTGGTGTGCTGGAGTGGGGAGCCACCTGCGATGTACGACGAGTGTGGGAGGCTTTTGCCCACCATTTCCCGTATGTGGTGGGGATAACAGGAAACCACGACCTTTTGGATGAACCCCCTACAGGTACTTGGCTCTTGGATGGCGAGGTTTTGGAGTTAAAGGGACTGAAAATCGGTGGTATTTCCGGAGTTGTGGGGCGGAAGGATCGCAATCCCCGTAACCGAGATGCTCCAACTTTTCGGAAAGTGCTAGAGAAGATTCTATCCAAGAGGCCTCATGTGCTGCTCCTGCATCCTTGTCCAGAAGTAAAACCATTATGGCTAGGGGATGCAATGATTGCGGAAGTGCTTCAGCAGTATCCCCATGGCCTTCATGTGGTATGTGGCCACGTGGAGTGGCCTTCTTCCCATGCCCGTCTTGGACCTCATTCAGTGTGGAACGTAGACCACCGGGTGATTCTTTTTCGACTCGACGAGGAAGGGGGGCGCTCTTGAGTGTTATTGTAAATTGTAGCCTAAAGGTACACTTCAGCCGTTTGTCCCTATTTTCTATGCCAGTTTTTCGATGAGTTACTTCATAGGCAGGAGGCTGGACTTGCGTTTTCAGGTGGCCCGTCATATTCTTTTTTTCAGTTCTGGCAGTAAGGCGTATCCTCTCAGAGCATGGGCTCTTCGCAAGCTTTTACGCTGGTCACTGCTTCGGCCGGGTCGGGGAAAACGCATCAACTGACCCTTCGGCTGCTCCAACGGTTGATCGAGACGGAGGGGCAACCGCAGCATCTGCGCCGTTTGCTGGCGCTTACGTTCACCAACAATGCGGCCCGCGAAATGCGCCGCCGCGTGCTGACCTATCTGAAGGGGCTCGCATTAGCAGACGCGCCAATCCTTGAACGACTCCGGGAAGCGCTGGGGACAGACGCTGATCGGCTGAAAGAGCAGGCACTGGTGCTAGTGGATCGGCTGCTTACGCACTATGAAGCGCTGCAGGTGACGACCATCGACCGGTTTGTAGGGCGTCTGCTCCGCGTGCTCGCTCCGGAGCTGGGTTATCCGCCATCGTTTGAACTGGTGCTGGATGGCAGCGAGCTCTTTGACGCAGCCTTTGCCTCCTGGGCCGACACCGCACAGACGAACGGGCTGCTGCGCAGGCTGGTCGAGCTGATGCTGAACGCCCGGGCTTCTGACAGGCGCTTTCTGTGGGATCCCTATGCCCGGCTCCAGCAGGAAACCCGCCGCCTCTACGAGCGCCTGATGCACCGGGCGTGCGATCCGGTTTTTGCCGAAGAGGCCGCACTTCCAGATCAGTTGCGGCAGGAATTGCAGGTTGTGGCCGCGGCAATCCGTCAGCTGCTGGCGCAGGCGGAAGCGCCGGTCCATCGATTTTTTGAAAGGCTTGTGCGCGATGCGGAGACAGGAGAGTTGGAAGGACTGGTCGGCCGAAATCTGGACCAGCGCGCTTTTAAGAAACATCCGCAGCGGGAGACCCTGGAAAACACGCTGCAGCCGCTACGCGCTCAGCTCCAGACGATCATTCAGCGCTACGTGGTGTGGCTGGCCCGGCACCGACCCATGCCGGCCGTGCAGACCTATCTGCAACTGCGCGAGCATCTACGACAGCAGCAACGGGAGCAGGGGAAAATATGGCTGGGCGATGGGACGCGCACCCTGCAGGCGTTTCTGGAGACGCGCGGCATCGCGGCAGCAGCGCGACGGATGGGCGAGCTGCCGGAGCATGTGCTGATCGATGAGTTTCAGGACACGTCTCCGGCGCAGTGGGCGGTGCTGCGACCGCTGGCCGAGGACGCTCTAAAGCGTGGAGGCAGCCTGTTCGTGGTGGGCGACACCAAGCAGGCCATTTATGGCTTCCGGGGAGGGGACTGGCAGATTATGGCAGAGATGCAGCGGCAATCGCCGTTTCCATCGGTGATGCCCTCGGTGGAACGCCTGGAAACCAATTATCGAAGCGATGGCGTCCTGCTCCAGTTCGTTCGGGAGCTGTTTGACCTGGAAGGCCGTGTGCCCGCGCTGTTGGACACGGAGGTGGCGCGCCAGTACTTTCGCCTGAGCGGCCTGGACCGGGTGGCGCAGCACGTACCGCCCGGGCGTGAGGCGGCGGGCTACGTGACCTTTGCACGAGCAGCGGATCTGGAAGAAGGGATGGAGGCGGTGATCCACCAGCTACAGGAGGTGCGACAGCGAGGATATAGCTGGGGGGAGATGGCCGTGCTGGCCCCGCGCAATGGGGACGTGGTGGCCCTCAGCCAGGCGCTGGCGGCAGCGGATATTCCCTTTCTTTCGCACAGCAGCCTGGACGTGCGGCGGCGGCCGGTGATCGATGGGGTGCGGGCGCTGCTGCAATTTCTGGACCGTCCGATCGACGACCTGGCGTTTGCGTCGGTGCTTCTGAGTCTGTTATTGCAACACGAAAAAACCGAAATTCGCCGCTTTCTGATAGCGCACCGAACGTCGCGGCCGCTGTACCCTGCCTTTCGAAAGGCCTTTCCAGAGTGCTGGGACACGTACTTTGCGCCGCTTTTTGCCCGGGTCGGATATCTGCCGCTCTATGAACTGGTGACGGAGATCTACCGCGTCTGGCAACTGCCCGAGCGCTTTCCGCAGGAGCAGGCTGCTCTGGTGAAATGGCTGGAAGTAGTGCGGGACTTTGAAGCGAATCGCCGGGGCACGCTGCGCGATTTCCTGGAGCGCGTGGCCGGGGACTCGGAAGACGACGACTGGGAGTTGCCGGTGGCCGAAGGGCAGGAGGCTGTTTCGGTGATGACCATTCATAAAGCGAAAGGGCTGGAGTTTCCCGTCGTGCTGGTCCTGTGGCCCCTGACCTCAAGTTGGCCGGACCCATGGTGGATTGAGGAGGACGGAGACAGGCTCTGGCTGTGGACGCTGAATCAAGACTATGCTCGGCATGACAACCATCTGAAGCGCCTCTACCAGGAGCGCGAAGCCATGGCCCGGGTGGATGCGCTGTGCCGGGTGTATGTGGCGCTGACGCGGGCGCAGCACGAACTGCATGTGCGGGTGGTAGCGCCTGCTGGCCAACGAAGGCCCTGGTTGGATGCCTTCTGGCCGAAAGAACCGCAAACCCGGGGACATCCTACCCGGCCCCGGGATATCTCCGCGGTCGTTCAGCAACGGCAGGTGCCGGCCGCATGGAGACCGGGGGCTGTGGGGGAAGCAGGTGCAACCAGGCCGGTGGATCGCCAGGGGACCCGTCTGGGCGAACTCTGCCACGCCGCGCTGGCGCATCTGGAGACGCTGACCTCCGACATTTCCGCCCAGGTCAGCGACGCTGTGCAGCATGCAGTTGCGCAGCATCCTTCGTGGGCTCCGCTGGGTGAGACAGCCATATGCGTGCTAACCGAAGCGCTCCAGCATCCAGAGGTGCGCGCGTTTTTCAGCGAAAAGCCGGAGCGCATCATTTACACCGAATGGGAGGTGCTGGATGCGCAGGGAAGGGTGCGGCGCATCGACCGGCTGGTGGTCGATCCGACGCAGGTCACCGTGCTGGATTTTAAAACCGGTTCCCACGATCCCGCTCACGTCGAGCAAGTACGCGCCTATATGGCGCACGTCCAGGCTATCTGGCCTGATCGGCCGGTTCAGGCCGCCGTGGTCTATCTGCAACCGGTTCAGGTACAATGGCTGCTATGATTCGCATCTTGCCGAAAGGATCCCCACTGGTTCCGGCTGTTCTGAAAGTTCTGGATGGCCAGGACCGCGACTGGAGCCACAACCTGGTCATCTTTCCCGGACGCCGTCCAGCGCATTTTCTCCGGAAAGCTCTGGTGGACAGCGTCGGTGGGTCCTGCATTGGGCCGGTGGTATGGGCGGTGCAGGACTGGATCGATGCGCTGGCGCGCGAGGCGCTCCAGCTAGCCGGGCGCTGGCTGGAGCCGATGGACGCCTGCGCTGTGCTTTTTGAGGTGCACCAGGAATTGCCTCATCGCTATGGAGCGGATCGCTTCGATAGGGTAGAGCGCTTTCTGCCCCTGGGCTTTCGGCTACTGGACACGCTGGAAACACTGTATCTGGGTGACGTAACGCCCGAACAATTGCGCCGCGTGTTGCCGGAGGAGCCCCTGGCCGATTACTACGCGCGTTTCTATGCGCAACTGGAGGCGAAAGCGTACTGGACCCGCGCCCGGCGCATCCGCACCGTAGCTGAGCAGATGGAATCGATCGATTTAAGTCGGTACGACCGCATCGTACTGGCCGGACTCTATGCCTTTTCGGCTGCCGAAGCCCGACTCTTTCGGCAGGTACTGGCGCAGCCCCAGGCCATCGGACTCTTCCTAGACGGGCCCGGACTGTCGGCGCAGCTTCAACGGTTGGGGGTAGACGCGATCCCAGAGCGTGCAAAGCCCGCGACGGATCCCGTCGTGCAGGTGTACCGAGCACCAGACCGACATGGCCAGGTGCTCATGCTGGCCGAAAAACTACAGCAGCAACGCGGCCAGCAGGGACCACTTGACGTGAACACCGTGGTTGTGCTCCCGGCGGCCGATGCGCTTTTTCCAGTCCTTTATCATGCGCTGGCAGCGTTGCCTGAAGACGAATCCTACAACGTATCGCTGGGCTATCCACTGGACCGGGCGCCGGTGGTGAGCTTTTTACGTCTCCTGGGGACGCTGGCTACCACGCGCACGCCGGACGGATCGTATGCCACCGCAGCGTACCTGCGCTTTCTGCTTCATCCGTACACCAAGAACCTTCGACTGGGCCGACATGCCGATGTGACCCGTATCCTGATGCATACGCTTGAGGAAGCGCTGATGCCGCAGGGAGCGGGTACGCTTCGGCTGGAGGCCCTGGAGCAAAACGCTGAGATTTTCCAGCAGGCCGCTGCACGGGTAGCCTCTCTGGACGAATCGGTAACGCCTACGGCGCTTCAGGATCATCTGCGCACCATTCATGATCGGACGATCCGACGGCTTATGCAGGCAACAAGCCTGTCGGACTGGGCCGAGCGAGCCATTCAGGTGATCGACTACGTGGCGCACCATAGCACTGCCCCGCAGCATCCTTACTTTCGGCCCTTTGCGGATTGCCTTGTTGAACTGTTGGAGACGCTGGCGCATTCGCTGCTGGGTGCTGTTCGGTTTGACAATCTCGGGGACTACTGGCGCGTCTTTGAAAGTGCCCTGCAGCGTCAGCGAGTGCCTTTGGCCGGAACGCCCCTGCAGGGATTGCAGATTCTGGGACTTCTGGAGACGCGGGGACTGCAATTCGACACGGTCTATGTGCTGGACGTCAACGAAGAGGTACTGCCTGAAGCGCCGGATCCCGATCCGTTTTTGCCAGACACTGTGCGGATGCAGTTGGGATTGGAGACGCGCAGCGATGCCTATCAATTGACGCGCTACTACTTCGAAAACCTGGTGCAGGGCGCCCGTGAAGTCCACCTGTTCTATACCGAGCATCCACGCCAGGGAGAGCGGAGCCGGTTTGTGGAGCAGATGCTCTGGCAGTGGCAGCAACAACACGGCACGCTGGAGGAAGAGCCGTGGGTGCAATCCATTGGCTATCACCTGGACCTGTCCTGCACGTCGCCAGAGCCGATAGCAAAAACCTCCGAAGTGCTGAGCATACTGCGCGCGTTGCGTTACAGTCCGACGCTGCTTGACACCTACCTGACCTGTCCGTTGCAGTTTTACTACCGGGCCGTTTTAAACCTGCGCGAGCCTGAGACGCTTGCGCAGGAGCCTGATTCAAAGGAGATCGGACGGCTTGTTCATCGCATTCTGCAACGCTACTTCAAGCCGTTATGTGGCCGTCCTTTACAGGAAGCTGATCTGGACCCGCAGCGTTTGCGCGAGATCGTGGAGGCATGCTTTGCGGAAGCGTATGGCGACCAGCGCAGCGCAGACCTGCAACTGCTCCAGGAGCGCGTGCAGCACTGGGGAGAAGCTCTGTTGGCCTATCAGCGCCAGCAGTTGAGGGAAGCATCCCCTGTGATCATTCAGGCGCTGGAAAAGAAGCTGCAGGGCACCTGGCAAGGCGTTCAGCTTGAGGGCTTTGCCGATCGGATCGAGCGACGGGGGGATCGGCTGGTGGTGCTGGACTACAAGACGGGACAGCCACCTGCGTTGCAGCTCGACGTTCTGGATCCGACTGACCGGAAGACATGGGCCCGGGCCATCGGCTCGTTTCAGTTGCCCCTTTACCGCCTGCTTGTGGCGCAGCAGGACGGCCTGGACGTGGATCGCGTGGAGGCAGCTTACGTGGCCTATCAGAACGGTACGATAGGAGAGACATCGCTGCGCGTTGAAGCGCCTGCGCAGTGGGAAGCCGTATTGCAGGTGCTGCGGCTGGTGCTGGAGGAGATTCAGGCGCCCGATATTCCCTTTGCGCCGACCGATGCGCTGGAGCAGGCCTGCCCTCACTGTCCGTACCGCACCTGCTGCGGCACCCAGTGGGTGAGTGCGTAGGCATCATAGAAATTCGGTTTTAAGGAGGGAAACTTGAGATCGCTTTGATCTGTGAAAGATTTATTTTAGAGGAATGTATAAACTTACCGAGCCAGGGCAATGAACAAGCTCTTTCAGTCTGTCGGTCGAACAGAGTTGCTGAGCCACACGGTAGAGCAAGCTATTGAAGCGGCCATTCGCGAAGGGCACCTCAGCGTTGGAGACAAACTCCCTTCTGAATTCGAGCTTTGCAGCCAGTTTGATGTCAGCCGCACGGTTATCCGAGAGGCGCTGCGTATGCTGGCGGCTCGAGGATTAGTGCGCATTGAGAAGGGGCGAGGTGTTTTTGTTTGCGCACCCTCTGTGGAGTCTGTATCGAACCCGATGGCCCTGTATCTGCACATGCATGTTGGTCCCAATCATGCGCTGGAGGTAGTTCGGGCACGTCAGCTTATCGAGCCGGTCATTGCGGCAGAGGCTGCGCGGAGACACACGCAGGAGGACGTGCAATTGATTATGGAAAATCTGGAAATGCTGAAGACATGCACGGACTCTTTTGAGAAGTTGACGCAGGTGGATATGGATTTTCATATGCTTATTGCAAAGGCGACGCATAATCCAGTGATTCCGCTGATCATTCATCCTATTCAGCAGCTCATGCCGCGCATTAAGCTGAAGGTGTACCTTTCAGTGGAGGATGCACATGCTTCGGCTGTGAAGTGGCATACGGCCATCGCAGAGGCCATTTTTGCGCGCAATGCCGAACAGGCTCTGGAGTGCATGACGCAGCACCTCAAGATCGCAGAGGAGCATGTCCGCAAGATGCTGGCGATGATGGAGCGGGAAGTACAGCCAGCGGGTAATGGACAGACAGAACAGCAGGCGTAATTGATTTTTGAAGATTAGGTTAAATGACTGCTCTATGTTGTATGACATGTTACATCTTAATATCTTCCTCGCAGGAAGCATTTGAGGTAAAAATGAACCCTTACTTGCCATGAAAATGCACTGCTACGCAGGGAGCTTCTTGATCGTCATTTTACTCATAAGTGGTTCAGCGCAGGCTCAGGTCACGGCGGTTCGAAGTGGTAACTGGAGTGATCCTGCGACCTGGTCTACGGGGGCGGTGCCGACTGAAAATGATGATGTGGTGATTGCGGATAGTACGGTACTTATTGACCTGCCGGATGCAAAGGCGCGCAATGTGACAGTTCGCGGATCTGGTAGGCTGCGCTATCAACGGGATCCATCGCTGAATGGGTTTGGGCTTACGGTGTATGGGGATCTGGTGATTGAAGGGCCGAACGCAGAATTCCGTCCTCTTACCCAGGTAGATCCGGCAACGGGGCAGGGGTTAGGTATCGTCTACCATCGTCTTTTTGTGCATGGTAACATCGACAACAGTACGGGAGGGACGTTCGATCTGAGGCGAGGGTCGACCAGTGCCGATCCTCCGACGGCATCGTTTGTCGATTTGCACTTTGTGGGGAGCGGAGACTCCCACATTACCCTGGGGCCGTACGATAAAAATAAAAATCAGCTCTTCCAGGTCTTTATTCAGAAAGAAGGAGGAGCCCGCGTTGTGCTGGGAAGCGACGTGACGCAGGATAATAATAGCCGGGCAAAGCTGCATCTGGAAAACGGCTACATTGTCACGAATGAGTATCGGTGGCGGGTGTTCACGAACAGCGCCAGCGGTATTGTGGGCGGGTCGCCGGCCTCGTATGTGATTGGCGCGCTGTCGCGCGGCATTCCCAAGAGCGGGGAGGCGTATGAGCGGGTTTTCCCGGTAGGAGACGAGAACGGTTACCGTCCGGTGACGATTTATTCGTCGGATGTGGTGCCAGACGATCAGGATTTTGAGGTGCGCGTTATCTCGGCCGATGCAGATCCTGGCGGTGCCACCCTGGAGGGGGGGCTGACAGATGTATCGCCGGTAAGGTACTATGCCTTTACCATGTATGAGAGAGATTCGGCCGATCCTTACACCGTCGATCGTATTGCCATCAGCTATGGGGAGGATGACCAGGTACCTGAGGGAAGCAGCGCGTTCGTTGTGGCTACTTCGGTAGACGAAAATCGCATGGTGTGGCGCAATAGTGGAGGTATTGATCCAGTTACGGGCCAGCCTCATGTGACCAGCTTAGCAGCGCCGCCAACGCTTATTCAGTCTGACGTCCTGACGGATTTCACCTTTGAGATTACGGTAGTCCCGGGAGAGCCGCCGCAGTTTGCGCGCGATACGTACTATGCGGCAATGGGTACGACCGACACTTTTGTCACAGCTACGGAGCAGCTCGAAGCGGTGAGCAGCTTCCGGGTGGGCGCGGCCTATCCGAATCCCTTTCAGCGGGCTACGCGCATGGCGTTAGAGCTCTTGCAGGCAGCGCAGGTTCAGGTGCGTGTGTACGATCTGTTGGGGCGTGAGGTAGCCCGCCTGGCGGAGGGGATGTGGCTCCCGGGGACGCATATGCTGGAATGGAAGCCTGAGGGGACGGTAGCTCCGGGCATGTATCTGATTCGTGTTGAAGTAGGGGCTTTCTCGACGACGCGTAAAGTAGTGGTTATCCGTTAATCAAAAAACGCTATGCAGATTAAGTAGGCCGTCATGCGCCACGAGATCGTATCGGAGTTAATTGCGCGTGGGGCGGTAGCTGTGATACGGATAGCTGATAGCGGACAATTGTTGCGCGTTGTGGAGGCTATCTATAAAGGCGGGGTGACGGCCATTGAAATTACCATGAGTGTGCCGCATGCCCTTAAGATGATCGAAGCAGTGGTGCAGCGTATGGGAGAGGAGGTGTTAGTGGGAGCAGGTAGTGTGCTTGACGCAGAAACAGCCCGTCTGGCTATTGACGCAGGGGCGCGTTATGTGGTTAGCCCGGTCTTCAAAGCAGAAATTCTCCAGATGGCCCATCGCTACGACGTCCCTGCGTTGCCTGGAGCTTTTACGCCCACGGAAATCCTGACAGCACATGAAGCAGGGGCCGACATTGTGAAGGTCTTTCCGGCTGACGTAGTGGGGCAGGCCTTCTTCAAGGCGATTCGAGCTCCCATGCCTCAGCTTCGGCTCATGCCTACCGGAGGCGTAACGCTCTTGAACGCAGGGGATTGGTTGCGTGCGGGAGCGTGCGCTGTAGGAGTAGGCAGCGCTCTGCTGGATCGACAGGCGATTGCTGCAAGGAATTGGCAGAAGTTGACAGAAAACGCGCGCATCCTTGTGGAAAGCGTGCGTCGGGCGCGGGAATCCTGAAAAACGCAGAAGTCGAAGAAGTACCTGATGAAGGTGGTCACGTTTGGAGAGATTATGCTTCGGCTGTCTACGCCGGGCTTCAGTCGGTTTGTGCAAGCTGCATCGTTTGATGTAACGTTTGGAGGGGGCGAGGCAAATGTGGCGGTGGCGCTTGCTGCCTATGGGGTGGAAAGTTATTTCGTAACCAAACTTCCGGCGCATGAAATTGGCCAGGCGGCCGTTAACCATCTGCGTCGTTTTGGCGTGCGAACTGACTACATTGTGCGTGGGGGAGAGCGCATCGGGATTTACTTCTTAGAGACCGGTGCCAGTCAGCGCCCTTCAAAGGTAATTTACGATCGGGCACATGCCGCCATTACAACCCTGCAGCAGGGTGAGATCGATTGGGATCGGGTGTTTGAAGGCGCGCAGTGGTTCCATTGGACGGGCATCACGCCGGCATTGGGGGAGCGCGTACGAGCGGAATTGCGGAGGGCGTTAGAAGCAGCGCGACGGGCCCGGGTAACGGTAAGTGTGGATCTGAATTATCGGGCCAAGCTCTGGAGCGTGGAGGAGGCGCAGCAGGTGATGCGGGCGTTGATGGACTACGTGGATATATGCATTGGAAATGAAGAAGATGCGGAGAAAAGCCTCGGCGTCAGACCGCAGGGGGTAGATGTGGAGGCCGGGAAGCTCGACGAAGCCGCCTACGCCGAATTAGCGCTGGAGCTAAAGAGGACGTTTGGGTTTCAGGCGGTAGCAATCACGCTTCGGGAGAGCTATTCGGCCTCGATCAATGGGTGGAGCGCGCTCATGGTGGATAACCGAGATTGCCAGACCCCCTATCGGTCGCGTCGTTACCAGATTCATCTGGTAGATCGGGTTGGCAGTGGGGATGCGTTTGCGGGGGGATTAATCTACGGATTGCTAATGAAAAACAATACGCGTGAAGCGCTGGAGTTTGCCGTAGCAGCTTCCTGTTTAAAGCAGACAATCCCCGGAGACTTTAATCTGGTCAGTGCAGGAGAAGTAGAGAAATTAATGCATGGTTCAGGCTCCGGACGAGTTGAGCGCTAGCCAGGAACAGCTGAAAGTAGATACAGAACGGGTAACCAATGGCGTGTTACACATAGCCATGCGTTGGGGACAGATTATACTTCTGACAGTCTGGGGGGGAGTATACTCGGCCTTTGCGCAAACAGGTAAGATTGCGGGGTATGTTAGAGATGCAGATACAGGAGATCCCTTACCGGGTGTGAATGTGGTGATTGTAGGGACGACGCTGGGGAGCGCCACCGACGTCGAAGGCCACTATGTTATCCTGAACGTGCCGCCCGGAGTATATGCGGTGCGCGCTTCATTTATCGGGTATCAGGAAGTTACTCAGACAGGCGTTGTAGTCAATTCAGGCAGGACCACAGAGCTCAATTTTGAGCTTCAAGAGACATTCTTAGAAATCGGTAGAGAGGTGGTTGTGGTGGCGGAGCGTCCTGTCATCGATCCAGAACGAGTGGCCTCGAGCGAAATTATTCGTCCCGATGACGTTGCATTGAGCGTACCCGGTATTTATGATTTAGCGGATGTATTTGACCTTACCGTTGATGTCTCGGAGGGACACTTTAGAGGAGGACGCATTGGAGAAGAAATTTACTTACTGAATGGGATCAACATTGTTAACCCTCTTAACAATAGTCGAGCATTTCAGCCGCCCACAATTGCCCTTGAGGAGGTAGAGATCATAACCGGTGGGTTTCCGGCAGAATATGGCAATGCCCAGAGTGGAGTGGTCAATATTGTCCTGCGGGAAGGTAACGGTGAAAAGTGGCAAGGAGATGTTCTGATTCGGCTGAGGGCGCCGGGGCGCAAGCATTTTGGGCCGAGTGTATTTGACTCGACAGCTAATCCGTATTTGCGGGCCTTCAACAGTGTAAAAGAGTGGATGGGAGAGAGTGGAGAAGGCGCGTATTACAACTTTATCGGGTATGGTTTCGGGGGGCGCTATGGAAGCGACAGTCTCCTGGCCGCACGGATTGCCTACGGGTTGTGGCAGCAGGCGCGCAAGGAGATAGCTCGCGGATACGGAAAGGCATGGGACAGCGATGTACAGGTGGCGCTGAGTGGGCCTCTTACTTCATGGGCACGCATTTTCTTGTCGACCCGTTTTGAAAGTGAAGCGCCTGTGCTTCCCTATATCCATCCCCTTAAGACCCGTCAGTTTCTGGGGACTGTAACGTTTGATGTGGGAGGCAACAAGAGCTTTCGCGTCGCAGGAGCCTACAACGTTAGCGAGGACGTGAGCGGGAGCAGCAGTTTCTGGAACTGGCTGTGGGATCGGGCAATCGGGCTGGCTCCTCAGAAGGAAACAGCGTATGCGCTGGGGCTTCGATTCGCTCACGTCTTGTCGGACCGGAGCTTCTATGAAGTGAACCTCTCGACGCTCCACACCCGTTTTCGCCAGGGAGCTTCCGTGCTGGCGCCCAATCGCTATCGGGAAGATGCCGCAGACGCAGCGGTGTGGCGCTTCTACAATCCCCCGGACCAGTTCCGGGTGGGATTTATGGAGAATGATTTTCTGGACGAGCGGACGAGAACGTGGAGTCTGGACGCCGCCTACAACAGTCAGCTTACCAACAACCATCTCCTTAAGGCGGGAGTGCAGGTGCGCTTTTATGAGCTTGACGTACGTAACCGCCGCAACCTGTCGAGTCCTTCGGATGCGCAGGATGAGATCTTTAAGAGTAATCCGGTTGATGTTTCGTTCTATATTCAGGACAAGATGGAGTATGGGGGGTTAATTGCTCTTGTAGGACTTCGCTTTGATGCCTACAATCAGAATATTCAGTACTATACCAATCAATTTGCTCCCTTCCTTAATCCCAATTTTGATCCGACAAAACCGCCTGTTGGAGAAAACGCCTACCTGAGTCCTGAACTTGCAAGCAAAGCCCCTACGCCATGGGTGTATGGCCTCCAGCCTCGCCTCGGTATTTCGTTTCCCGTTTTCGTAGGAACCGTGTTCTATCTGAATTATGGGGCCTTCTTTCAGCGGCCACCGTTTGAGCGGTTGCAGGTGCATCGCGTGCAGCGGGCCAATCAGACAACCATATTCCGTCTGGGGAATCCTCGATTGAAGCCCGAAAGAACCAACATGTATGAGGTAGGCGTAGCGCAGCAGCTTCCGTGGCGGCTGGTTCTGGATATTTCAGGCTACTATAAAGATGTAAAAAATCTGGTGCAGCTTGCTTACTTCCGCATGGGAGAAGAGCTGCCCTACGAGACCTACATTAATCGGGATTATGCTGATATTCGCGGTTTTCGCATAGCTCTAGCGCGTCAGGCAGGGTGGTGGCAGGGATCTATACGCTATCACTACAGTGTAGCCACAGGTAAGACCTCCTCGCCATTTGATGCTCCTCCGACCTACACAAAACTTGACAATGGAGAAGTTAGCGTTTCAGGAGGTGTGCGTAATCTGAACGATGTTTTGCTCGACTTTGATCGCACGCACAATTTGTTGGCTCAGTTTACCGTAAGTACTCCGGAGCATTTTGGTTTTCAGCTTGGAGGCATCCATATACCAGGTAACCTGACCCTTTCTGTAAAAAGCAGGGTGCGGAGCGGGCGGCCCTACACGTACGTTGGGCCCGGAGGTGGACTGGAAGGAGTCGTTCTGATGAATCGCCGGAGTCCCACCGAATATCAGACAGACCTTAAAATCACGCGCACCTTTAAAGAGCTCAGCCAGTGGATGAAATTGGTCGCGTTCATTGAGGTCATAAATATCTTTAACAATCGTCATTTCAACTATGACTATGTATTCAGGAATCCTCTGTTGATACGTTCTTTTGAAGGCGATGCAGACGAACCCATTGAGCTTATTGTCCCGCCTAACGGAGGTTGGGCTGCTAATCAGGAATGGAGAATTTACAGGAATTCACCACGGTCTATCTATTTCGGTATTTCGGTAGAGTTTTAGATGTGAGACTAGCCATGAAGAAGTTTTTTGAGAAATATGTATTCAAGCAGATAGTTTCAGGATTGCTGCTTTTGCAGATAGCTCCGGCTATAGAAGCCCAGGTGAGGCGATACGAGATACATCGTCGAGGAATGTTGCATCAGACGATTTACAATACCGGCGAAATAGGACGGGCCTACCACCAGGGCCAGGCAGGTAATGCGACCAGTGTTCCGCTTATGGAATGGCCAGGATTTTCTGCTACTCTGGTGGATGATATTGAGTATGATGGAAAGCATCATATTCTGGGAGGAGGTATTCATATTTCCGGAGAGGCAGCCGATACCTCCCAGCGCATGTATGCTTTTTGTGGGGCTATAGGTGCCAGCTCTCCGGAGCAAGTAGCCGGCCAGTGGGCCTTTCCACTTAGTATTTACCGCATTGAGAATTATCCCGTGCTGGAGTCCGGCGAGCTCAACCCTGACTACAACCCTGATGAGGCCGAGGAGATCATTGTTTCGACGTGGGGAACGCCCCTGGGCATTGTGGTCAAGCGCACAACGCGCGCCTGGAGCTATCCTGATTATAACGATTTTATCATCTATGAATATGAACTGGAATATACCGGTGATAGAAATGGCGATCTAATTCCTGATACAGAAGAGCCCCTGACAAACGTACTGGTCAGCTTTGTATATGGATTTGCTCCTAACATGTTCGGCTACCAGCGTCAGTACAATCGCTGGCTCTATTCTGATTTTGAGCGAAATGATCAGCGAGCTCGCTTTGACCCGACACGCTGGTTAGCTTACAATCTGCACATGAATGGTCTTCCAGACCCGGTCTATTATGAGGCGTGGGGGCGAAGTGGAGAAAATGGAGGCGGGCTCAATGCGCCCGGAGCGCCTGGATTTATGATGCTGTATTATGATACAGAGCACCTCGCTACTCCTGAAGAAACGCATGCCGCTGTAGAGCCGGGTGATTCGGCTATTGTCTGGACGCTGGAATATGGCGGAGGGCCTAAAATTCGCCAGCCCTGGATGATACGCCTTGAAACCAGCAATTTGCGCGTCTCGAAGATTAAGGGCTACTTTCACGTTGACTTCAGAAAAAATCCGCCCTATCGCCCCGGTACGATTGATCCGCCCGCAGGAGACAGCACGCACCCCGTATATCAATGGTATCGCCAGTACTGGATAGGGCGCGGTCGGTTCAATCATCGGCAGACCCGAAAAGCGGTGGGGCGAATGTTCACCTTTGGGCCCTATACGCTTCACATTGGCGATAAAATTGAGTTTTCTTATGCTGAAGTTATTGGATATGGAGCGGCGCGAAAAGAAGAAACAGATGGTGGACTCGTAGACTTTGGAGGATCGTGTGGAGAAGATTGTGGTGAGCCAAATAGACGTGCCTTCTATCCGGTGCCTAACTGGTACGAAACGATCCGTTATGGAGGCACGCCTTTTCCACCCACTTATCCCTACGGCTTCTTATATGAGTATGGAAGTACATATCTGTCGGAGTATGAACTCCCTGATTATGTTGATTCTGATGTTGTGACAGTGCGCGAGGTTGCAGATAAAGCCAAAGAAGCCTATACCGGAAGTTCAGAAGGCCCGCCCTACGAAATTGAGAAATTCCCTAAAGATGGTGTGTACAAGCTCCCCATTCCGGTGCCTGCACCGGCCATTCGCGTTGTCAATGATGACCAGGGGAATAATATCATCTACTGGGGGCCTCAAGTTGAGCAGTTTGATCATCCCAGACTGCAAGGACGGCTTGACCACTATGCAGTATACCGAGCCGCTCATCCAGTAGGACCCTGGACGTTGCTTGCTGTCGTGCGGCCAGGAGATCCTGCCTATATCAATCAGGGAGACATTCCCCTTGTGCCGAATGGGTACTATTACGTGCGAGATCCCGAGCCGCGGATAGGAGAGACCTATTACTATTCCGTTTTGAGCGTTGATGAAAATGGGCGAACAAGCGGACGGACCAACATTACGCGTCATGAGTCCCAACTGGGGCCGGTGAAAAAGCTGGGGAAGGTTTATGTCGTGCCCAATCCATTTGTGGTGCGTTCCGGGTATGGTGGGGAAGTAGAAAGTCAACTTCGCATAGGTTTTTATGGACTCCCCGCCCGGGCTACGATCAAGATCTACTCGTTTGCTGGCCAACTGGTAGCAACCATTGAACACAACGATCCAACTTACTCGGTAGCCTATTTCCAGGTAACCCGTAACCAGCAACGCCTGGCTTCAGGGGTTTACTTTTACGTGGTGACAACACCAGAAGGCGAGGTAGCACGTGGGAAGTTTGTTATTATTCGATAAAATCCTGTAATATAAAATGAAGTTAATTTGCTCCAGAATAATAATATCTTGGTTGCATCGCCTTGTGGTGCTGGGTGGACTCGCGACAATCGCTGGACCCACATGGGCGCAGAAGGTTGGGACCACCTCCATGCAGTTTCTCAAGGTAATGCCGGTGGCGCGAGCAACGGCCATGGGCGATGCGTTTGTAGCGTTAGCAGAAGGTGTGGAGGCAGTATTCTGGAATCCATCGGGCCTCGCTCTGGCAGAGGGGTTCCAGATAACAGGTACGCATATACCATACTTAATTGATACCAGAATTTCTTCTGCAGCCATTTCCTTTCCGATCGGAAGTCTTAGCCGGCTGGGCCTGCAGGTGCAGTATGTTGACTACGGTGAAATTGTCGAGACGCGCACCGATCTCCTTGGATTTAATCCGGATGGAACCTACAATCCTGGACTGACAGGCAATATGTTCAGTCCGCAAGCATGGGCGATAGGCATTTCGTACGGGCGCGCGCTCAATGATCAGTTTCGCATTGGCATTACAGCCAAATACGTGCACGAATCTCTTTACAACGGCCCCCTGTCCTTTGGCGATCCAGAGAGTGGCGAAGCGTATGCGACCAGCACCCAGATCTTTCTGTTTGATTTCGGTCTTCAGTATGATACCGGCTACCGGTCTCTTCGCCTGGGTGCAGCGGTTCAAAACTTTGGGCCTGAAGTCGTTTTTGTGGAGGAGAACTTCGCTGCTCCAATGATTTTCCGCCTGGGGATCGCATGGGACCTTGTGGGGCTCTCGCCGCTGTTGCTTCAGTCGTCCAATCAACGGCTTACGCTCATCTATGACCTGGTGCATCCTAACGACTACGATCAGCAAATGCATGTCGGCCTGGAATACGTTTTCGCGAATGTCCTGGCCTTGCGAGCTGGCAGAAAGATCAACTATGACACAGAAAGGTGGACCTGGGGGGGAGGCCTGTATGTACACCTTGGTTCCGCCAGATTGGCATTTGATTACTCCTATAACGACATGGGCAAAGATCTGGGGGTAACCCACCGCATTACGTTAGGCGCCCAGCTAAAGTAGAAGGTCAAAACGGCATGCCACACGATGAAGGTAATGCGCTCC
The DNA here is from genome assembly GCF_900142415.1 of Rhodothermus profundi. NCBI lineage: Bacteria > Pseudomonadati > Rhodothermota > Rhodothermia > Rhodothermales > Rhodothermaceae > Rhodothermus > Rhodothermus profundi. The sequence goes on along the minus strand of NZ_FRAU01000003.1, from coordinate 307,543 downwards.
AGCATATGGCGGCTATGGGTCCTGGGATGTATGCTCGGGACCTTCGAATCAGCTTCGGCTCAGGGAGTGGCGGATCCCTTACTGCATCAGGGGCTTAACCAGACCGTATGGCCGGGAGCGCGCGTGCGTGCAATGGGAGGGGTGGTGGCGGGAGCCTACCAGGACGTAACAGCGCTGTTTGCAGATCCCGCCGCTTTGAGCGGGCTCAGGCAGCCTGAGATCCGTATAGGCGGAAGCTATGGAACCACCTCGCTTGAGCAGGAGGTGCGGTGGATCCCCAATCGCATTTACGCCGAGCTGAGCCTGGTCCTGGAGAATGATCCTGACAAACTGGTAATAACGCGTCCTTTTGATTCAATTCGACCCCCCTGGCACTACAGGTATTCGGCAGCGCGGCCAACGGTGATTGCTGTCGGCGTTCCGTTTAGCGCCCGGGGTATGTCCTGGGGAGTAGGAATTGGCCTGGGGCAGCTAGCCGTGCTGGACCACTACTACCAGAACAATAATGCGCTGGATCCTAACATTGGCCAGCTCAGGCCAGCCCCTATCCCGCGCGTCCAGGAGGGGGATTCGTTGCTTGTGGACTGGTTTCAGTTTATGAGAGAACGTACAGGGGCCCTTTATGGGGTTACCCCTGCCATTTCCGTTCAGTTTGGTCGCTTTGCATTCGGCCTTTCGGTTACGGTGCTGACCGGCACCTCTGAGGATTGGCAGTACCGACGTGACCGCGGACAGTTTGTCTTACGATACAATAATGACTTTTCGCTGCGGCCACCGTCCCAGGGAGAGGAAATGCTGGCCGGAAGCTCTAAATACCGGGGAGTTCGCACCGTCCTTTCCGGGCGGTTTGCAAGCGACAGGTTTGCTCTGGGCATTGTGGTGCGACCGGGGTATACCCTGGAGCGCCGCTGGAAAACAACGGAAGGCGTAGCCCGGGAAGGGGTGGATAAGCTACAAATTCCCCTGCAGGTTACCCTGGGACTGGTGCTCTATCCCACGAATGCCTGGCGACTCGCCGTTGACTATGATCTCCACCAGCTCGATAAGGTCCAGTATGTTCCCAGCGGAGGCGCCTCATTCACCCCGTGGGTCGGTAAGAGTACGCTCCGTCTCGGCGTAGAATTTCGGGTCAATGACTGGCTGGCACTGCGCGCTGGATATCGCGACGAGCCCCAGGGCTTTGTGCCGGCAGGGGCGGCGTTTGTCAACGATCCTGCTATGGCTTCGGTCTACACGGTAGGAAGCGGGGTGCATTTCGGACGTTTCGGATTCGACTTTTCCTACGAGCTCTTTCGCCTGCGCTATGATGATCTCTGGCTTTCTAATGTCAACACCAACCGCATTGTAGCCCACACCGTGCTGCTGGAAGCGTCCTATCGCCTTTGAAGGGAAGGGCGTAAGCAGAACCAGTAATCCCCCAGGCGCTTATGCGGCAGGAATCTCCTGCCTGTAACTTCGACGGTGAGTAGAGACTGCGTTGCATCGGGTAGTATGAAAACAGCTTGAAAGTGCGCGGGAAGAAGAGAACGATCCGTAGGAGGCTTGACTGAGGAAAAGAAGCACGTTACCTTTAGGCTTAAATAACATGTATGATGTATTATATGATAAGACGCGCCATTCAGATTGGTCTCTGTGGGCTGGTTGTGGGAGGATTGGAGGCCGGGTATGCCCAGCAGCATCCGCGGCTGTTCATTACAGCGGCAGAGGCGGCCGCGATCCGTCAGGCAATCGGGCACTATGCATTGCTTGATACCACTCTGGGGCAGGTCCGGGTTGAGGTGGAGGCGGCCCTGTCGCATCCCATGGACGTTCCGCCTCCTGGAGAAGCGGGAGGCTATGCGCACGAACGGCACAAGCAGAACTACCGGGATATGTATAAGGCAGGGCTGCTCTTTCAAATTACCGGTGATGCGCGTTATGCCCGGTTTGTAAGAGATATGCTCATGGCCTATGCGGCCATGTACCCTGAATTGGGGCCGCATCCACGTAGCGAGCGCCAGGTTCCGGGAAAGCTGTTTCATCAGTTGCTTAACGAGTGCGTCTGGTTGGTGCACACCGTTATCGCATACGATGCCATTTATAACTGGCTGAGCGAAGAAGAGCGGGCGCATATCGAAACCAGCGTACTGCGCCCCATGGCTTCCTGGATTGTAAACGAAGGGGCTCGGGAGTTCGACAAGATTCACAATCACGGCATTTGGGCGGTCGCGGCGGTGGGCATGACGGGCTATGTGATAGAGGAACCCGAGTGGGTAGAGAAGGCACTTTATGGCACGAAAAAAGATGGAAGCGCTGGCTTTTTCGCTCAGCTTGATCAACTTTTTTCGCCGGATGGGTATTATGTAGAAGGCCCTTACTATGCCCGCTATGCGCTCTGGCCGCTCTTTTTCTTTGCGGAAGCAATTGAGCGGAATGAGCCCGAGCGGGGCATTTATGCTTATCGCGATAGCATTCTCAAAAAGGCCCTTTATGCTACCGTCCAGACCACCTTCCCCGATGGGGTCTTTCCCCCTATCAATGATGCTTCGTTAACAATGAACGTGAAGGCACCGGGCGTGGTGCTGGGGACGAACGTGGTTTTTGCGCGCTACGGCGGAGATGCTGCGCTGCTCGGTGTTGTTCGCGAGCAGGGACAGGTGATTCTCAACGGCGCCGGGCTGGCCGTAGCAAAAGCTTATGCGGAAGCTGCTGCCGTGCCCCAGATGACATGGCCCAGCATTGAGTTCACGGATGGGGCCGATGGTAAACGAGGGGGAATCGGGTTGCTGCGGGCAGGCACAGGGCGCCAGCAGACCGTCGTGCTCATGAAGTACGGCGCGCATGGAATGGGCCACGGACATTTTGACAAATTACACTTCATGCTCTACGATGGGGGGCGGCAGGTGATCAGGGATTATGGGTTTGCTCGGTTCATTAATGTGGAGCCCAAATACGGAGGGCGTTATCTGCCCGAAAATAATAGTTATGCAAAGCAGACGATTGCCCACAATACCGTTGTGGTAGATGAGATCAGTCAGAATCGAGCCGATCCGAAGATAGCCGAGACCCTGTCAGGAGAACGCCACTTCTTTGATGGGAAAGGGCCTGTTCAGGCCATGAGTGCCCGTGCTAACGGCTATTGGCCCGGGGTGAATATGCAACGCACGCTGCTGCTTATTGAAGACAGTCGGTTGGACTATCCGGTCGTAGTGGATCTATACCGCGTGGTTTCGGATAGCACGCACCAGTATGATTATCCGATCCACTTTCTGGGACAGCCTATCTGGACAAATGTGCGCCTTCAGAGCTATACCGAACAGCTTCGGCCGCTGGGGGCTGACTACGGATACCAGCACATCTGGAAAGAAGCGCAGGCGCGTACGGACAGCGTCATTCAGTTCACCTGGCTGGATGGGCATCGCTATTACACCTGGACGGTTGCCGCTGCTCCAGCGACGCAGGTGATTCTGGGGCGTATTGGAGCGAATGATCCCCATTTTAACCTGCGCCGAGAGCCTCTCATACTGGTCCGTCGTTGGGCGAAGACGCATCTGTTTGCAAGCGTTATCGAGCCACATGGCTATTTCCATGAGGCTCGTGAAGTTAGCCTCCAGGCTCGGCCGCAGATCAAAACGGTCCGAGTCGTGGGGCATAACGAAGCGGCCAGTGTCGTGGAGGTGGTCGGCAAAGGAGGATGGCGGTGGACCATAATGGTCACCAACGGGCCGGATAATCCGGAGGCGCGGCACACCGTTACGTTTGGCGGACGCACCTTTACGTGGACGGGAAACTATGCCGTCGAAGGAGTTGCTGTCGCGTCTGGCTCTTCGTTCCACGATTGAGGTGAAGCTGGAAAGTAAGGGATCGTTAAAATAGCAAAACGGAGTAACGATGAAGATCGACCTCACAGGCAAAAGAGCGCTGGTCACCGGAGCAGGCCGTGATATTGGCCGTGCCATTGCAGAGGCGTTAGCCTGCAGCGGCGCCCATGTGGCCGTGAACTACCGCATGTCGGGGGAAAGTGCCGAAGCGGTAGTGCAGCGCATTCGCGCCAAGGGGGGCGTTGCTGTCGCAGTGCAGGCGGACGTCACCAAGCCAGACGAAGTGGAACGGATGGTTCAAGAGACTGTGCGACAGCTCGGAGGCAACCTCGACATTCTGATTAATAACGCGGGTGGTCTTGTGCGGCGTTCATCCATCATAGATATGCCTGAAGAATTGTGGGATCAGGTTATTAATGTGAATCTGAAAAGCGTTTTCCTGGTCACAAAGGCCGCGCTGAAGCACTTCAACGATGGCGGTGCGATCGTCAACGTTGCGTCACTGGCTGCGCGAAATGGCGGAGGAAATGGTGCTGTGGCATATGCGGCAGCAAAAGGAGGAGTTTTATCATTTACCCGAGGTCTGGCCAAAGAGTTGGCCAGGCGTAAAATTCGCGTCAACTGCGTATCGCCTGGACTGATCAATACCACATTCCATGATCGATTTACGCCCCAGGAAGTGCGTCAGCAAGTAGCCAGGGCAACGCTTGCGGGACGTGAGGGCGAAGCATGGGAGGTTGCGTCCAGCGTCGTCTTTCTCGCTTCAGATCTGGCTGCTTATATCAATGGTGAATCGCTGGAGATTAATGGAGGACTCTACTTCGTCTAAGCACGCCGAGCTATTCCTCAAATGGCATCCATTGTAGATATGCATTTGGGGTAATGAAAGAGGGAAATATTTTGGAGTATTAAGTTAGAGCATACCTGAAATCAGTTCATCCAATACCAGGATACTATGCGATTTTATCGAATAAATACGATTGGTTGGTTTTGCGTGTTGACCTGGTCGTCTCTGGCTCAGAGTCAATATGATACGTACACCGGATTTGTCGTTCCTACGGAAGCAATTCTTCCAGAAACAGAAGAGCATCCTTCGCTCTGGTTTTCCGAAGAGGATCTGGATATAATTAGAGCCCGATGGACTGATCCTGCTTACGCAGAACTCGTTAATGAAATCAAGAAAGATATTCGTGATTTCAAAAACCGAGATCCCCGGGCTACGAGTCCTGGCGAGCGAGCTCGAATGGCTAAAACGCTAGCTTTTGCCTGGTTAATGGAAGGCGATCTCGTGGCACTTGTCAAAGCACTTGCTACGTTAGATATTGCCTATGACAATGTACCTCAGACTTATGGGCCCGGGGTTTTTGACGGAGAATACGATGAAATATATCGGGCTACCTGGCTTCAAAATTATTGTGCAGCTTACGACTGGCTATATGATCAACTTCCCTCTGCGTTAGAAGCAGAGCTGCGGGCTAAGCTGGTTGCCGAAGCGCAGTTGCTGTATACCTACATGGACCAATATGCGCCGCGTCCGCATAACCATCGTTCAAAACCAGCCTATGCCCTTGGTACAGCAGCGTTAACGCTTTCCAGTCATCCAGATGCAGCGGCTTGGCTGTCATTCGCGTTGGATCGCCAGAACACAGTTACAAAGTATATGTTCAGCAACGAAGGCGTTTATCGGGAGGGCCCCCATTATTACGTCTTTACGCTAGTAAATGCGATCCCTTTTCTCTGGCATTATCTTCATGTATCAGGCGTAAATCTGTTTCCTTACTATCAACCAGCTTTTGAGTGGCCCGTTCGGATTAGAAATGGCCGGGGGTGGATGCCCAACATTGAAGATGGGTATATGAAGCCCGCGCCTACCCATGCCGTAGCGGCTGCCTACCGAGACACGCCAACTCTGCTGCACACCAGTGCCCCCCTGGCAGAAATTCTACAGTGGAACTGGCAAACTACGCGTTTCTTTACCCAGAACTACACGGGAGCAACGAGAGACGTAACCTGGGAAATTGATGTCCTGTTGTCGTGGGACGCCAGCATTCCTGCAACAGCGCCAGATGTTTCGCCGACCCAGATCCTCCAAAGTGGGCAGGTCGTGTTCCGTAACGCCTGGCATGACGCAGGAGTAACGTCACGCTATTTGCTATTTCATGGCGTCGCTTCCGCGGACAATCATGACCACCCTGATCATCTTTCCTACCTGTTGGAAGCCAACAATACACCTCTTGCGGTAGATGCAGGGTATGGGCCGCGAGGCTTCAACGATGATCGACGCGCCTGGTACGTATCCCCTCAGGCGCATAATACAATCACCGTTAATGGTTTTCCCCTGGAAGACTACAGCACCGCGCAGAATGAAGGGCCTCGCATGCGCCATGCGCTTGATACACCGTTTTACGATTTTGCTGAAATGGAGGCCATCAGTCGGGGAGTAGCCGGAGGGGCTGAAGTGCGTCGCGGCATCGCCTTTCTTGAAAATCGTTTCTGGGTCGTTTATGACATAGGTACGTCAGAAAATACCGCTAATTATCAGGTTTATTTACATGGTCGAGGAGTTTTTTCGCGCGATGACCCCTGGATGATATGGACTGCGCCCGAGGATACCTACGGAGAAGGAGGACGCCTGTATGCAGCTTTTGTAGGAAATCGGACGCTGACCATCACGGAAGCGGAGGGATGGACAAGCTTTTTCTGGGGGCACGAGGAGGAGCAGCGGTACATTGCGGTGCGGCAACAGGCGAACGATCCGGTTTTTCTGCACGTGCTTTATCCTGCTGAGGTGGACGAAAACCCTCCCCTGTTTATGGACCAGAGCGTAGCGGGGATGGTGAGCATCGAGTTAACAGACCAGGAAAGCACCACCAATGTGGCGGTCCAGCGGGATCAGAGGGTGCGGGCGGCCGGACCGCTGGCCACTGATGCTACTTTTGCCTGGACAAGACGCGTCTTGGATACAGTGGTGCAGTTTGCGCTTACGGAGGGACAGACGCTTCAGTGGGAGGGAGCTACCTTGTTTACTGCTACCATTCCGCTCACCGTTGCGGTAGATCGTTCTGATCCTGCACGACATACAGTGCATGTGGAAGCGTTTGAAGGGACCGCAACGTTGACGCTGCAACTGGTTTCTCCGTCTGCAACGCCGCTCTCGGTGACGCTTGACGGGCAGCCGCTCGCCTTTGAAATGCCGGAGCAGGGGCAAGTCCGCTTTCAACTTGCTGGTAACCTGCTACGTCCTGGAAGCACCATTGTCATCGCTACGGATGTGGCAACAGACATCGACGACGTCGAAAAAACGAATCCCGCATTTGTGGTAAGCGGGCCGTATCCTAACCCAACTTCAGGAACAACGCGCCTGCGCATCTTCCTGGCTCATCCCGAGCACGTTCAGGTGGTTCTTTACAACTCTCTGGGACGCCGCATTACTGTGCTGTGGGAAGGGAGGCTATCGGCGGGCGAGACAGAGATCATGTGGGATGTCGGCAAGGTGCTTCAGAGAAAACTTACTCCTGGTCCGTACTGGATCAGGGTAGTAGCTGGAAGTAAACAGCGGACTGTGCAAAGCTTTGTGTTTTAGCGTATGCTGGTGCAAAACGTTCGCTTCCTTTTGTCAATAAGTTTAGTGGGCATTGTTCTAATAGGATGTGCTGGAACAGGTGAGGAGGTCATTGTGCTGCGCCTTGCTCACGTGCTGGGCCCTACCCATCCTGTGCACCGGGGCATGGAACGCTTCGCCGAGCGGCTGGAAGAACTCTCCGGAGGTACCATGCGCGTTGAGATCTACCCGAACGCGCAGCTTGGCGTTGAACGTGAAACCATAGAGCTGTTGCAACTCGGCGTACTTGACATGGCAAAAGTTTCTTCAGCCGTTCTTGAGAATTTTGTACCTGAAATGAGTGTTTTTAGCCTGCCTTATTTATTTGATGATGCAGATCATCTATGGCGGGTGTTGGAGGGACCAATAGGGAAGCGCATTTTACTGGCCGGAGAAAAGAAACGCATACGTGGACTCTGTTATTATGATGCTGGATTTCGATCTTTTTATGTGCGAAATCGCCTGATACAAACTCCTGAGGATCTTAAGGGATTAAAAATCCGGGTAATGCGCAGTTATTTTTCTGTTCGATCGATTAATATCATGGGAGGAAGCGCTGTGCCGCTTGCCTTCAGTGAGGTGTATACTGCCCTGCAACAGGGCGTCATTGATGGCGCTGAAAATAATCCGCCTAACTTTTATCTAACCAGACACTATGAGGTAGCTAAGTATTATACCCTGGACGAACATTCCGCGCCCCCTGATGTGCTACTGATTTCGACGTGGCGCTGGGAACAGCTCTCTGCCGAACAAAAAAGATGGGTGGAGCTAGCCGTAGCTGCGTCGGTTCCCTACCAGCGGAAGCTCTGGGAGGAAGCTACCGCCTCGGCGCTGCAGGCGCTTGAGGAAGCAGGGGTAACGATCTATCATCCCGATAAAGCACCGTTTCGCGCAGCAGTGGCACCGCTTTATAGAGAACTTCAGGGCACCGTCCTGGGAGAACTGGCTGCCGCGATTCGGTCCGTTGCCCGGCCTACAGCCCTTACGCAGGAGTAACCTATGGAAAGGCTGGCTACACGCATTGATCGGATCGTCGAGTATACCCTGGTATTGCTGATGGCCACCATGGTAATGGTGGTGACATGGCAGGTATTTACCCGCTTCGTTTTGAACAATCCCAGTTCGTTTACCGAAGAACTTTCTACCTATCTGCTTATATGGATTTCCTTGATAGGAGCAGCTTATGCCTATCGGAAAGGAGCCCATCTGGGCATTGACTTCTTATATCGGATGATGAAGCCACTCGGTCGACGTGTAACAGTTTATATTCAAGGAGTTGCTGTTATTATTTTTTCGCTGCTCGCCCTGGTCATAGGGGGAATTAGACTGGTATATATAACTCTGGCTCTACATCAGACGTCTGCCGCATTGCGTATTCCTATTGGATATATATATGCTGTCCTGCCTATAAGTGGTCTGCTTCTGATTTTTTATGCTATCATATTCATGTTGAACTACAATAGAAAACAGCATGTTGATGTATGATGGAAGTAATCGTCCTCATTCTCTCTTTTCTGGGCTTGCTTTTGCTTAATGTGCCGGTAGCATTTTGCATCGGCCTATCTACCCTCTTTTTTCTTCTGGTCATCATGGACTTTACCCCTTCTGTTAGTGCCATAGCGCAACGCGTGGCCACCGGACTCGATTCGTTTACCCTGCTGGCCATTCCGTTTTTTATCCTGGCAGGAAATCTCATGGGGCGAGGTGGCAGCACGCAACGGCTGATTGTGCTGGCCCGAACGCTCGTGAGTAGCCTGCCTGGCGGGCTTGCCTTTGTTAACATTATTTCTAACATGTTTTTTGGAGCTATCAGTGGCAGTGCTATTGCATCAGCTGCCGCGATCGGAAGTGTAATGCATCCACGGATGGTGACGTCCGGCTACAGTCCGGGCTATAGCGTAGCTGTTAACGTGTCGAGCGCCACAACAGGGCTCGTGATTCCCCCCTCAAACGTGCTGATTGTCTACTCTCTGGCCTCCGGAGGACTTTCAGTAGCTGCGCTTTTTGTGGCGGGATATCTGCCCGGTATTCTTATGGGCCTGGTACTGATGATTGTAGCCGGGGTGGTTGCTCGCATCAAGGGGTTCGGGGCAAGCGAGCGCGTTCCGCTACGCGAACTGTTTCGATGCTTTCTGGATGCGCTGCCGAGCCTGGGATTGATTGTTGTCGTGATCGGCGGCATCGTAGCAGGTATTTTTACTGCAACCGAGGCAGCCGCCATCGCTGTCGTTTATGCATTGGTGCTGTCTACTGTTATCTATCGCGCCCTTCGCCTCTCTGAACTGGTTGAGGTGCTTTTAGATTCTGCCAAGACAACGGCTGTCGTCATGCTTCTCATTGCCACCAGTATGGCCCTGTCCTGGGCTCTGGCGCTTGAACGCGTGCCGCAGGCCGTAGGAGAAGCTTTAATCGCCTTAGGGCAAAATCCAGTTGTGTTTTTGCTCCTTGTCAATGTAATGTTGTTAGTCGTAGGAACATTTATGGATATGACGCCGGCCATTCTTATCTTCACGCCAATTCTGTTGCCAACAGCAATGGAAATGGGGATAGATCCCGTGCACTTCGGAATTCTAATGGTAGTGAACCTGTGTATTGGATTGTGCACTCCGCCGGTCGGAACGGTGCTATTTGCTGGATGTGGCATAGCAGGAGTACCTGTCACGCAGGTTGTACGTCCATTGCTGCCTTTCTACATTGCCCTGCTCGTTGCTCTTCTGGCAGTAACGTTCATTCCCGGACTGTCCCTCTGGCTACCACGTCTGCTCGGACTTATCTGACAGAGATAGCGCAGGCTCGAAACTATAAGGTCCATCCAGGCGCCTGGGCTGGAACCAATTCTGCGTGCGTATTCTGCAACGCATGTTAAGTGTGCGTATCTTTTCGCCAAAGCACAACGGAGTCCCATGCGTCACACAGCACTCCTGCTGGTCCTGCTGCTTGGAAGCTTTGCCGAGAACCTCCGGGCGCAGTGGTATGGAGCCGTTTATCGGCCGCCAGGTGTGCAGTATCGCGTGCTGCCACAAACGCATTTTGAGCTGATCTATCAGGTGGGGCGTGAATCCGAAGCCCGGGAGCTGGCAGCTCTGCTTGAAGCATATTACGATAGCGTACGCGCATTCGTAGGCGTACAGCACGCATTTCGCGTTCCGGTGATTCTGAGCGATTATCAGGACGTCGGCAATGGCTTTGTATCGGCTCTGCCGTATCGGCAGGAAATTACCGTCAGTCGGCTGCGTGGGCTTCGCGTGGCCCCGTCTGTTTATAGCTGGCCCCATGCCGTCGCTCCGCATGAGCTGGTGCATGCAGCCCATGCGGAAGTGAATGCGGGAATGGGAATCGGATGGGGGCTGCGATTGCTCGGACCGGACTGGAGCCGCTTGCTTAATTTATGGGCGCCGGCAGGCTTTGCCGAAGGCGTGGCGGTGTATTACGAAAGTCAGATCCCAGGTGGGGCCGGACGACTGCGCTTTCCCTTTTTTACAATGGAGTTTCGGGCCGCGATGGCAGCCCGGCGGCCCTGGCGGCTGGCGCAGTTGCTGGAGGCGCCTGCGTATACCTGGCCGTTTGACCGGCACTACAATGGAGGCGGCCATCTGGTGCAGTATCTCTTTGGCCAGGGACGCGCAGATTTTCTCTGGCGGACTACTCGCTGGTTCCACCGCATGCCGCTGCTCGGTTTTGGCGCGGCCCTCTGGTATGGAACGCGCCAGGTCCCGTGGGAACTGGGCCAGCATTTCAGGCAGGAGGTGCAAGCTCAGGTAGCGGCTGCGCTGGCTCGTCGCGCTCCCTTTACGGAAATGCAGGTGGTGCGGTCTGAGCGCGGACTGATCATCCGGCGACCTTACTGGCTGGACGCTCGCACGTTGGTGGCCTATGTGCGCGGCTATCAGGAGCGGCCGGGCTATTATCGTTTCGATGTAGAGAGTGGACGAATGAAGCGGGTGCGCACCTTCGACGCGCCAGAAGACGTGCGCTATGCCCTGACGCCAGACCGACAAGCGCTGCTGGTAGCTCGCTACGTACCGGATCCTTTGCTGTCAGGCCGGCTGACTGCCGAAGTCTATCGCCTGGAGCTGAACGGCCGCGTGCAGCGCCTGACGCATGGGGGGCGGGTTTATGCGCCGGTTATGGCCCCGGATGGTTCGGTCTGGGCGCTCCAGAATCAGGGGTTCTATAACCAATGGGTGCGCATCACGCCATCCGGGCAGATTGAGCCGGTGATGGCAATGGACCGGGTGTTCTTTCTGCAACTGGCACCTGATCCATGGGGCAGACAAGTGGCCGTTTTGCTCCACTACTGGGGACGGCAGGGCATCTTCCGGGCGCAGCGCGACGCGGAAGGACGCCTGCGGTTGCAGCCCTGGCTGGCATTTCGCACCGGTGCGATCTACGATCTAAGCTGGAGCGCTGACGGCCGGTGGCTGCTTTTTACGGCCGATCCGGACAGCGTGCCCAATATCTATGCCCTGGAGGTGGAGACAGGACGGGTGCTTCGGCTCACAAACGTTCCTTTTGGCGCGCTGGAAGCAGCGCTTTCACCAGACAGCCGCTGGCTGGCCTTCATTCACTACCGCCACGAACGCTATGAACTGGTGCGCATGCCGTTCCAGCCGGAGCGAGCTGTAGAGGTACCGGCCGACTGGCTCGCTCCTATTGAACTGGCACCGGCAGTAGCTACCACCCAGAGCGATGGCGTTCAGGCATCTGCCACGCATCCTTATCGCGCCTGGCGCTACCTGTGGCGCCCCCGCCTGGTCTATATGCTCTGGGCTCCTCCAGAAGTCAGAAACGATCGGTTCGGAGATGGACTGAGTTGGGCCGTCGGACTGGGCCTGGAAGGAGCCGATCCGCTCCAGCGCTGGAGCTATCGGCTGCACAGTTTTTACCGACAGGGCTATCTCTGGGGCAGCCTGTGGCTGGCCTATGGCGGCTGGCCGTTTCGACCAGGACTGTTCCTGTACGATTTACCGTCCAGTGCACTGGTGCGGCTGTACGATCCGCAGCGTCGGCGCTCGGTAGTCCGACGAGTCGGACGCGAACGGCGCGGCGTAGCCCTTAGCGCAACGCTGCCTGTACTGTTAGAATCCAACATTTACACCAGTTGGCTGCTACTGACGCTTCAGAGCCGCTACGAGTATGAGCGCTTCTTCTGGCACACGCGGCCCGGACAGCCTACCCTGGCCGACGACGCCCGAACTACGTTGGAGCCAATCGTTACGCTGGCATATCGACTGCAGCAGAACTGGCGGGATCTTATGCCTAATCAGGGGCTAAGCTGGACTACCCGTATGCTCTGGGATCTGTCCCGCACAGACTTTCCGCTGCGAGCAACCTATTGGTCCAGCTTGTATGGGTATGTCCCCATACTGGCCCGTTATAACGTGGGAATCCGGCTGGAGGCCGGATTGCTCTGGCAAAACCGTGGCGCCATCTACGACCTGACGCGCTTTCTGCCCCGAGGATGGGATGACATTTTCCTGGATCGAGGGCTTTTTGGACGGCTGGGGATACTCACCCTGGTACCGTTAAAGTTTGTGGACAACGGGTTTGTACTGCTACCCCTGTACATTGAAGCCCTTTATCTGTACGGGTTTGCCGAGGCTGTTCGGCCATTCCGGGGCGCTCGGGCTTTCGATAAGGAGGGGCAGCCGGTAAAAAACATAGGGGCGCTAGGAGGAGGACTGGGCGCGCAGTTTCGCATTTTTTCGCATCTGCGGTTAGATCTGCGCGTAGGGATGAGCTACCGCGTGTCAGACAGACGGTGGCGCCGCGTCTGGCGTTGAAGGTTACTCCAGCAGGCGTGCTACTGCGTGCAGGACCTCCTCCGGTTGCCAGCGGTTGCCTCGCCAGATGCGAGCGATGCGGCCGTCGGGCCCCACCAGGGCTGTCGTCAGGTTATGGATGATTTCACCGGAGGCGGCTTCATAATGCACGCCAAATTGGGTGGCCAGTTGGTAAATGGTAGTGGAGTCGCCCGTCGCAAAAATCCAGTGATGGGTGTCGTCGGTGTACTGCCGGGCATACCGGCGCAAAACAGTGGGCGTATCGTAAGCCGGATCAAAGCTAATTGTCAGAAGACGGGTGCGGTCGCCAAAGCGCGCTTTGAGCGGCTGCTGAAGTTGCTGGAAATGACGGGACATGAGGGGACAGAAGTCAGGTACCGGACAGCGCGTGTAAATAAATGTGAGCACTACGACGCGGCCTCGCAGTTCGGCTGTATGTAACAACAGACTATCCTGGGTCAGCAGGGTAACATTGGGAAGCTGGTCGCCTTCCTGCAGCAGGGGAAGGCCATGGAGGGTAGGGCGTGGACCTGCATCCAGCGCTAGCTGCGCATCAGGAGGTAGGCGGCGGATATCCGTGATCCATGAGCTGTCGCGCGTGACGTGAAAAGTGAACTGAACCAGGTCTCCAGGCGACAGTTGCGCCACAGCCGCTGTGTCGGGGGTGCGGAAGGGCATGGTCATAGCTGGCATGTAGCCCGGAATCGCTTCATGCTGAATGAAGAGCGTGTGCGGATCATCGCTAAAGCCAACGACGCGCCCCCGCACTTCATAGGTTCGGGAAGGGTGGCAGCCTGTCCAGAGCAACAACAGAAGGAGAAACGGAGACGACCGAACCATAGGGTAAATGCCGCTCAGTTTTGTATCCTCTCCCAGATACGTCGGAAGGGAGAGGCTGGATCGGCTTTCGCAAAAAACTCAGGAACGGCGAGTCCGGGCCGATTCGATAGCCCGGAGCAGTTGCTGGCGGGTAAAAGGTTTGGTCAGGTATTCGTCAAATCCTTCTTGTAAAAAACGTTCTCGATCTTCTGGGCGAGCGTACGCGGTAAAGGCAATGGCGGGCGTGTTGCTATAAGAAAGGCGTTCGCGAAGTTCATGCAGCAGGTCAATGCCCGTGCGCGCTTCGCCTAAATTGATGTCGAGTAACAGCACTTCTGCGTGCTCCTGACGAGCAAGCTCCAGCGCTTCGTCAAAGGTAGCGGCCAGCAGCAGATCGAAGTGCTCCTGCAGAAAATAGCGCAGCAGCAACCGGGTTTCCGGATTGTCTTCGACGGCTAGCAGCCGTGGCTTAGAAGATTCAGGCATAATCCGTGTCCGGTTCGTGTGACCGGTTACGTAAGGAAGAATCGACAGCTCAGAGCGGCACTTAACCTATCTGCCACAGCAAAAGAAATTGCCAGGTGGATTGTATGTTCCAACCCATAGTTTCTACCATAATTTTGGTATGACGAAGTTGCAGCAACAGATGCGAAAGCGGTCTAAGTTGCAAGCGAAGCAGAGCGCGCTGGCCCTGGCCACGTAGCGCTGCCAGGGACATGCTGTAGCGCAATCCCGGTTCGGGAACATACAGGAGGAGCGATGGCGCACTGCTAAAAGCCGTCAGGCGGACGTCCACCTGAAGCCAGGAGGAGGGGCGCCAGCGCAATCCTTGATAAAACAGCCAGCCAGTGGAGCGGCTGGTCGCGCGCAGGCGGTGGGCGTATTCGAGGCGGCTTTCAAGGTGTAGCATGGGACTAAAGGTGTAGGTGCCATGCCAGCGGAGGGAAAGGTAGTGTTCGGGGGCAGTGGCCTTGAAGGTAGCGACAGCCGGCCCTGGCACTTCTGTGCGATATGCTGCAAGGTCATAGCGAAACTGCAGGTACGTCTTCAGCCAGGGGCGGGGATAAACCGTAAGACGTAGCCAGTGGATGCGGCCGGTGGTTGGCCAGAATTGTCCATATCGAGGCCAGGATAATTGATATTGATCGAAGGCGGCCGAGAGTTGCCATCCTGGCGCTGGCGCGAGCTCCAGTCCCGCATAGCAACCGATTTCTCCGGCAGGGGCACCGCTGCGCGTGTCGAAGGGATCTCCATACGGGCTGAAGAAGCGGGTGGGAAGATAGCGACAGGCCAGGGTGCCTCGGGCAGAGCGGCCTAACGGACCGGATAACGCTCCTACTACGCCCGGGGGGCGGCCAGGCGTACCGCCAATTTCAGCGCTAAGCAGGGCTTGTCCAAGGTGAAACTGGCTGAAAAACCCCAGCGTACGGGCGGTGCGGCCGCGCCAGGCATGGCGGTTATGAAGAAGGGGGGACCGTTGGAGTGGGGGAGCAAAATGAACAATGTAACCGACCAGGCCTACCTGGCCATAGGCATGTTCAACGGTCAATGCCCCACCCAGCGTGCTGTTGCGCAGCATCCCTTTACGGCGTTGTTCGGCAGGTGTCCGATGCAAACCCGTGGTGGGGAGGCTAACCACGCCGGTCTGCTGGGAAGCTGCCAGGGTGTCAAGACGGGCATCCAGTCGCCGGCGCGAAACAAAAAGAGAAAGCATCAGGGTGGAAGTAGGCGCCAGCGTCAGGGCCAGGCCCCGGAAGTAGCGGTTTTCGTCTGTGCCGCTGTAGGGCATGAGGCCTGATCCCTGACGGAGCGGGGCATCGACAGCGGCCTGATAGCTGTCGATGGTGGGTAGCGACCAGAGCGTCAGTCCGGAGCCAAAACGCGCGCTGAAGTCACCAGCGATAAGTTGCCGTAGGCGGCCAGCTGAGCGCCAGGCCACAAAGCCGGCGAGATGATCGAAGCCGTAGGTGTGGGTAGCCGGATCCCAGCGAAACGGCTCTCCCGGGTCATTTTCCAGCGTAAGCGCGGTTTCCAGATGGCCGTAGCGTAACCGAAGGCGCGTTTGCAGACGGACCGGGAGGCCCGGATAGGCCTTATCTGTTTGATGAGGCAGGTAGTCCAGGCGCTGAAGCACATACCCTGAGACAGTAGGCTTGTTCTGCTCAGGGCGGACGGTTACAAACGGACGCAGGCGATGTAGCAAGCTTGCTGAAAATCCTTCCACAAGCAGCAGATCTGAGAGTCTGGTGAAGGGACCATGGCGCCGGCGATGTCGCACAATCTGGCGGGCTAGCTGGGGAGAAAGACCTGGTAGCTGCGAAAGCTCGGCCGCTGAAGCGGTGTTTAGGTTCAGAGGATCCCGTCGGCGTTCTTCCAGCCAGGTGACGAGCGCTTCCAGTGCGGCAGGCTCGAGCGTTATCCCTTCCAGAGCTGCTTCCACCAGGGCGAGGGACGAAAGCGTGTCGGGGGCAATGCGCTGGGCAGCGACAGGCATTGGCAAAAGCAGCAGGATCAGGACGCAAGGACGCATGATACCTCAGGGGATAAGCGTTATGGAAAGGGCGGGCGACCAGCCTAGAATCGTGTGGTATTCGACGGCGACATCGGTTTGCAGGAGTCCAGCCGACAGACCAAAGCCGGCTGTGAAGCGGCCGGGCAACGTGCCGGTTCCGGCCCGAAGCGTCAGGAAGGGCAGGGCCTGCACCTCCAGTCCCACCCGCAGATCAGGTGCATAGCGTGCGTCTTTAGATACGTCCAGCAACAGTTGAAAAGGAGCCGGAGGGTGGTACGCCAGACCCAGACGCAGGGTGCGAGGGAGCCGCTCACGGCCTGCCAGGCGTGGGGCGTTCAGGTTGGTTGCGGCCATCCCTACGGAAAGCCAGGGAAAAACGCCTGCCCGCAAGCCTGCCCAGAGGCCAAGGGTACCGGCTGCTCCGTAGCGCTCAATAGCAATGCGCTGGTAACGCACGCTCAGGCCCAGCTGGAGTGGGCGCCGGGTGGCTGGATATACGATATGGGCTATTCCAAGCCAGAAGTGCGTGGCGCGGTAGGCCTCGAACCCGAAAGTGCGGGCGCCCAGCGCTAACGTCAGGCGAGCAATCGGCTGGACATAGGTGGCAGCACCCAACCGCAATGCTTCAAGGCCATAAGCCTGGCTGGCCATCAACGACAGCGCCGCTTGTCGAAAACCAGCCCATGCAGCCGGATTGGCGTGCGCCCAGACGTCGGCTGCCAGGGCTGTGGTGGCCCCGGAAAGTGCAATGGCCCGCGCACCACCTTCCAGCGATTGGCTCTGGGCAACGTTGATCAGAGCGAGGGAGAGCAGCGTGCTCAGTAGCCTGACGACCTTAGACATGGTTGCCAAACAGATCGGTTTAAGGATGCAACTCGGAAGTCAATCCGCTGATCATGGGAAACACGTGCTACGAGCCGCCGTACCAACGGCCGGTATGGCATCAATCCGCCAACATAGCGTTACCGGATGGGTGCTGGGCCTGCTATTGGTAACAACGATTCCGCTCCAGGCCCAGGAGTTGAACTGTAACGTCTCGGTTAACTACCAGCAGCTTCAGGGTTCCCAGTATGACTATCTCAGTGAGCTGGCGGATCAGATTCGTCGTTACCTGAACGAACGCCGCTGGACAGACGACGTGTTTGAGGACATTGAGCGCATCGACTGTACCGTGCAGATCTTTTTCGAAGAAGCCATCACGCTGACGCGTTTCCGGGCCCGGCTGATACTGGCAACACGGCGTCCCATTTATGGCACAACGCAGTACACAACGGTGCTGCAGCTCAGCGATCCAAACTGGGAATTCGACTATCCGCAGGGGACGCCGCTGATTTTTAATCTGGAGCAGTTTCATCCGCTAACGTCGGTGCTTGATTTTTACGCGTTCATTATCTTAGGCTACGACTACGATACCTTCAGCGAACTGGGCGGTACACCGTTTTTCGAGCAGGCTCGCCGCATTGCAGAGCTGGCGCAAGCGGCCGGTGCCAGTGGGTGGAACCAGATTGGTGATGACCGTAGCCGCGTTGCGCTGATTACGCAGTTGCTGGACCCGCGCTACCGGTCGGTTCGGCAAGCTTATTTCAAGTATCACTTTGAAGGGCTCGATCGGTTTGTGCAGGATCCCGAAGCAGCCCGTACGGCGGTGCTCGAAGTGCTGCGTTCGATGGAGGCGCTTTATCAGGAAGTATCGCGTCCGTATGTCATGGATCTATTCTTTACAGCCAAGTATCAGGAACTGGCAGCCATTTTTGAAGGATCGCGTTTCGCCCAGGAAGCCTTTACGATTTTGAGCGAGCTGGACCCATCGCATCTGTCTGAATACAACCAGTTGGTGCAGTAAGGCTTCCGTAAAGAAGCAGGCAAAAGCTCCTGAAGGCTTTGCACTTACTGGAAGCGTTTTCGAATTTGAAGGAAATCCCCGGTAATCAACTACGCTGAAGGTTATGCCGCGCAAACCCAAGCCCAAATGGCCCGCCGAAATCAACGGCCATCGCTTGCATCCGGAAAGCCTGATGATGAGCTACGGCTACCGACCTGAGTGGTCGGAAGGGGCGCTCAAGTGCCCGATCTTTCAAACTTCGACGTTTGTCTTTCAGTCGGCTGAGGAGGGCAAGCGTTTTTTTGAGTTGGCCTATGGCCTGCGTGAGCCGGAACGCGCCGAGCAGCTTGGACTCATCTACAGCCGTTTGAATAACCCCGACCTGGAGATCCTCGAAGATCGGCTTACGCTCTGGGACGATGCCGAAGATGCTGCCGTCTTTGAAAGTGGCATGGCGGCCATCTTTGTATCGCTGCTCACGTTCCTCCGGCCTGGCGATGTTGTGCTGCACAGCGAACCACTCTACGGCGGCACCGACTACCTGCTAAAACATATTCTGCCCGAGTGGGGCGTTCAGGCGGTAGGCTTTCTGGCGGGTACCCCGGAAGACGAAGTGCGCGCTCTGATCAAGCGTACAGGTATCGGCGAGCGATTGCGCGTGCTGTATGTTGAAACGCCGGCTAATCCGACCAACCGACTGGTGGACCTGGAGGCGTGCGCCCGCATTGCCCGGGATCATAGCCGCCCAGAGCGTCCCGTTCTGGTCATGGTAGACAACACGTTCCTGGGGCCTCTCTGGCAGCATCCACTCAAGCACGGCGCAGATATCGTGCTGTATTCAGCGACCAAATACATTGGCGGTCACAGCGATGTTATTGCCGGAGCCGCCTTGGGCTCCCGTGATCTGATGAAAGCCATCAAGGCTACGCGTACCTTCACGGGCTCTATGGCAGGACCCTGGACGGGATGGCTGCTCATGCGCAGCCTGGAAACGCTTAAAATCCGCATGGAAAAACAGGCGCGTAACGCCCGGCGCGTGGCTGACTTTCTGGCTGAGCATCCCAAAGTTGAGCGCGTCTATTACCTTGGGCACCTCAAAGAAGAAGATCCGCAGTACGAAATCTTTCGACGCCAGTGCAAAAGTCCAGGCGCAATGATTTCATTTGAGGTGCAGGGGGGAGAGGCCGAGGCGTTCCGCTTTCTGAACAGTCTGAAGCTCATCAAGCTAGCCGTGAGTCTGGGCGGCACGGAGTCGCTGGCCGAGCATCCTGCCACCATGACGCACTCTGACGTGCCCCCTGAAGAACAGCGGCGCATTGGCATTCGGGATAACCTGATTCGGCTTTCTGTGGGTATTGAGCACCCGGCTGATCTCATCTTGGACCTGGAGCAGGCCCTGGAGACAGTCTAGCTCGAAAGACGGAGGCCTGACAGGGGACGGAGGCGTTTGCAGAAGCAGCATGAGCGTAACAGGTAACCCCTTCTGGTAAGGCAATGGACGGTCTTGGCTGCCTCTGGCCTTGAGCGATTGCATCAGGAGACAGCCTGGAGCTATCTTGGCAGACGCACCCGCTTCGGAGAGCCCCTCTCTTCTCCGAGGAAAGGGGGAAGAGGGGGGTATTTTGCTTACCAGAGCGGCTCTGGCAACACGTAGATTCTAAGGCACCCCTTCCATCCCTGGGAACTGCTCCCTATGCAAGGGGAAAGCCGTAAAGGGCCGAGTCTGCTATGCAGGTTTGTAGAGATAGATTTCCAGCGGACACCCAGCCCCTGCTTTGCTCGCAGGGCATTTCTGGGGCTTCTGGCTGAGAACCCGGCGTTTATGCAACGGTGACAGCCGTACCGCTTACGCTGACCATGAGCATGTTGCCGCTTCCTCCAGCCGCGATGGTTTCATAGTCAATGTCGATGCCTACAATGGCATTGGCGCCAAGCTGGCGGGCTTTTTCTTCCATCTCAGCAAAGGCCAGATCGCGCGCTTTGCGCAGTTCTTTTTCGTAAGCGGCTGAGCGGCCCCCAATGATGTCGCGAATGCCTGCAAACAGGTCCCGAAAGATATTGGCCCCCAGTATGGCTTCACCGGTTACGATGCCGTGGTATGCGGTAATCCGTCGGCCTTCAATAGAGGGCGTTGTACTTTTCAGCATAGCCTGATGCGGTCTGGGTTATCGGGTTGTAACGTTACATTTCCTGGCATAGAAGGAAAGCACTGGCCGCTACCAGGGCGGCTGTTTCGGCGCGCAGTCGGCGCGCGCCCAGGGAAACCAGTTGAAAGCCGGCCGCTTCGGCTTGCTGCACTTCCTGTTCCGTAAACCCGCCTTCCGGACCTATCAATACGAGGGCCTCCTCAATGGCAGGCTGCAGCAACGCATGCAACCGTTGGCGTGGACGGCCTGGCTGCTCATGACAGAGCAGGCGGAGGGGTTCAGAGGCGTTTAATATATCCGTAAACGACCGGGGAGCATGTAGCGCGGGTAGACGGCTACGGCCACATTGTTTCATGGCGGCAATGAGCAGCCGTCGTGCTCGATCCAGGCGAAAGTGCGTGCGCTCTGTTCGAGCGGTGATCAAGGGTACAATGGCATGTACGCCCAGTTCGACAGCCTTTTCCAGAAACGTTTCAAAACGAGCCGTCTGTTTGAGCAGGGCCAGCCCGATGGTCAGACGGTAGGAGGGTTCGCCCACCTCATAGCGCGTTTCTAGGATACGTCCCTGCACAGTACGTCGGTCTACTTGCTCCAGGCGCAAGCGGTGCCATCCGCCTACGCCATCCACGACAATTACTTCATCGCCCGTGCGATGGCGCAGCACGCGCAGTGCATGGTGGGCTTCTTCCTCGGGAAGCCGGACCCAGCCATTCTGGAAAGCGTCCGGGGGAGCGTAAAACGTCGTGGTCATTGCCTCACAGCGCCAGCATTAGTTGTAGGTGCAGCCGTCCGTCCAGCATCGGTTCATTCGGGTTCAGGGCATAACTCAGGTTCAGTAAGCCTGCGCCGGTTTCCACCTGGACTCCCAGTCCATACCCTGGATGCCAGGTAGTGCGGATGGGCCTATCGGGTCGGGGTGCCGTGGCCACGTAGCCCACATCCAGGAACGCAAAGATAAACGTCGGTAATGTGAGCAGGTAGCGCACTTC
Organism: Rhodothermus profundi; assembly: GCF_900142415.1. NCBI lineage: Bacteria > Pseudomonadati > Rhodothermota > Rhodothermia > Rhodothermales > Rhodothermaceae > Rhodothermus > Rhodothermus profundi. Next base: position 286,070 of record NZ_FRAU01000003.1, on the reverse strand, counting down.
GGCCAGTACCCGAGCGGTGCGCACGCCCACAAACTGTTCTTCATTATAGCCGCGCAGGGAACGCGCACCACCTAACCGGTAGAGATCTGCAGCGTCGTACTGACTGGCGCGTAGCAAAGCCAGCTCGCCTCCACCTACCAGAACCAGCCGGCCGGTCAGCGGGTGGTAAAAACGGAGCGTAGCTTCCAGACGGTCCTGCCGCGTGCGCGTCTGGACGCGGATTGTGTCGAGGCCGGCAAGCTGGCGAGTGCTTCGGGTTTTGCGGCCACGTTCAGCCTGAATCGTTAGCATCAGGCCTCGGCGTGGCGCGACCGGGTGGTCCAGTTGTTGCCAGCGCAGGCCAAAGCCCAGAAGTGTAGCGTTTCCCCGGGCAATGCGTTGTTGGCTTCCTGCCAGCCGAAGTCCTGCGGGGCCAGGGCGTGTAATTTCTTGTCGCCAGGAGCTGGTTATCTGCAGGCCAGACGGGAACTGGTATCCCAGCGTCAGGCGCACATCCTGGCGGTTGTAGGTGGAGTCCTGCTGGCGTCCTATAAAGCTGAATCGAATCAAGAACGCTGTGCTTAGAAGAAACGGGTCAGCAGCTTCCAATCGGAAGCGACTGATGCGTCCGGGTAGCCGTTCTAATTGTAGTTCCAGTTCGCGTCCGGCTCCGAAGAGGTGGCGCAGCCACAGATGGCCACTGCCGACCAGGCCGCCGCGTCCGTTGCCGGCGGGTTGATAGCCCAGCAGCAGGTTAAACGAGCCAGGGGGCGCTTCTTCGAGTGAGAAGACCAGAGCGGCGGTGGTGTCGCCGGTCAGGTATAACAGCGGGGGATCGACGCGACGAAACAAGCCACTGGCTGCCAGACGCTCCGCCATCCGTTCCGGGTCGAACGGGCGCAACCACTGGCCAGGACGCAGGTGCAGCAGTCGGGCTACAAATGCAGGTTGTGTTCGCCGGGTGCCCTGGAGCAGGATGCGGTCCAGATAGAGCCGAGGACCGGGCTCTACCGTTAAGGTAAGCAGCAAACGGTCCGGATGCGCAGGATCCAGGTCGAGCTGTCGAATGATAACGCGCGCCAGGGGATAGCCAGCCCGGGCATAAAGGCGGGCAATGGTAGCCAGTCCGGCCTGAAGCCGTTCAGTGGTCAGCGGGTCACCAGGACGAAAGGGTAGGGCGGCTCGTACGACGTCGGCGGGTAGCGGGGCGCTTTCGAGGATGTGAATGGTACCCAGACGAAAATTTGCTGAGAGGCGGAGCGTGTCGGCAGAGATCGGTTGCGCAAAAAGCAGGCGGTTCGGACCGAACCCGACCAGCAAGCAGACGTACAGAAGGCATGTTATGCCAACAAGCTGTCGGGAATTGTGCATGAGCCGCCGTGCTTCCTCCAAAACGTCTTATCTGGATCGTCTGACGCCTGCTATTCGAAAGACGTTTCACAGGCTACCCGATTGGTATCGCCAGCATGCACGGGATCTGCCCTGGCGACGCACGCAGGATCCCTACCGGATATGGGTAGCGGAAATCATGCTGCAGCAGACTCGGGTGGACCAGGCTCGTCCCTATTATGAGCGTTTTCTGGAGGCCTTCCCGACTGTAGAAGCGCTGGCGTCTGCTTCGTTGGACGACGTGCTACGGTGCTGGGAGGGACTGGGCTACTATGCACGCGCACGCAACTTGCACCGGGCAGCCCGCCAGATTGTTGCCCACCATAGCGGCCAGTTGCCGAAGACCTACGAAGCGCTGCGGCAATTGCCAGGTATTGGACCGTATACCGCGGCGGCAATTGCCTCGATTGCTTTCGGGGTGGCGCGTGCGGTGCTTGATGGCAATGTGATGCGCGTGCTAACCCGTGCGTTGGCTATTGACGACGACATTCGCGCTTCTGCGACGCGGCGAGCCCTGCAAGAATTGGCCGATGCATTAATTCCTTCTGAGGCGCCTGGAGCGTTCAACCAGGCCATGATGGAGCTGGGGGCTACCGTATGCACGCCGGTACAACCCCGTTGCAGCGACTGCCCCCTGCGCAGCGTATGCCAGGCCCGGGCTTTAGGCAATCCAACGGCTTTTCCCGTTCAGGCGCCCCGAGCCCCTGTGCCGCACTATGAAGTAGCGCTGGGAATTCTGATCAATGAGGCAGGTGCCGTGCTAATTCAACGTCGCCCGGAAGAAGGGATGCTGGGAGGGTTGTGGGAATTTCCGGGTGGTAAACGAGAGCCCGGTGAGTCGCTGGAAGCAGCCTGTGCGCGTGAGCTGTACGAGGAGTTGGGCGTGCGGGTAGCTGTGGGACCCTGCCTGGCCAGGGTACGCCACGCTTACACGCACTTTCGCGTGACGCTGCATGCGTTCCAGTGCACCCTGCAAGAAGGAGAGCCGCGTTCGCGAGCCGGGCTTCCGCTGCGCTGGGTCCCGCTGGAAGAGCTGGATCACTATGCCTTTCCCCGGGCCAATCGACGACTGATCGACCTGATCAAACAACGCCGCCTCCAGCCCGATCTTTTTGAGTAGGAACCACCGAAACAATCGGTTATCCTGCATAACTGGACCCTGGATTATCGTTGTCCGGTTGGAAACAGGCGCCTGGTGCGTTTTGGCATAAGCAATCCGGAATGCTATGAAGGCCTATCGCCTTTCGGTCAACTTAAAACTCGGTCTGGTGATTGCTGCGGTGGCAATCGCGGTCGCTTCCGTTGCCTATACAAACTGGTTGGCCAACCGGCTGCGAGAACGGGAAGAATTTTTAGTGCGTCTCTGGGCAGCCGCACAGGAGCAGTTGGCTGCGAGCACGCACGTTAATCCTTACCTGGACGTATTCCAGCAACTGGAGCAACAGCTTGATCGGTTAACGGCGATAGACAATCAACAGCTCACCCGGTATCGGGCCGCGCTGGCCTGGGCGCGCACCATGCCCCCTACGTTTGACGTGACGCTCGCCAGTGAGATTGTCCTGGAAGGGGCTTTTGATATTCCTGCTATTATCACCGATGCAACGGGGCTGCACCCCCTGTTCTGGCGCAATGTGCCGGTGCCAGATTCGTTGGAGGGGTTGTCGCCTGCCGACTCAGCGCGGGCTATGGCACGCCTGCGCGCTCTGGTAGCCGAAATGGATCGCGTCCACCGGCCCATTCCTATTCGACTTCGTTTCCAGGATACCGAGCTGGTGCAGTACGTGCACTACGGAGAGTCGCGCCTGATTCGCCAACTTCGGATATTTCCATACGTGCAGCTTTTTGTGATGGGGCTTTTCATCTTGGTCGGATACCTCGGCTTTTCGTACGTGCGGCGCAGTGAGCAGCGCAGTCTCTGGGTAGGCATGGCCAAGGAAGCGGCGCATCAGCTCGGCACCCCGCTTTCCAGCCTGATGGGCTGGGTCGAGCTGCTCCGCACCCACAGCCTTGCACCGGCGCAGCAGCAGGAAGCACTTGACGAAATTGTAAAAGACATTGCACGCCTGAAGCGGGTCGCGCAACGCTTTTCAGAAATCGGGTCGCTGCCGCGGCTCAAAGAGCAACCGCTGGCTCCTGTTATCCAGAACACTGCCGACTACATACGGCGTCGCATGCCGCGTCTGGGCAAACAGGTAACGCTGGTGGTACAGGTTCCGGAAGACATTCGGGTACCGCTTAATGCCGAGCTGTTTGAGTGGGTGATTGAGAATTTACTCAAGAATGCGCTGGATGCGATGGAAGGAACGGACGGTCGCATTGAAGTGCGTGCCCGCGTGCAGGGAGACGCTGTGCAGATCGACGTGCAGGACACGGGCCGCGGTATCGACCGACGCCAGTGGAGAAATATTTTCCGACCAGGCTACAGCACCAAAAAACGAGGCTGGGGTCTTGGACTCAGCCTGGCTAAACGTATCGTAGAAGACTACCATGGAGGGACGATTGCGCTGGTGCAGTCCCGGCCAGGCCAGGGGTCGACGTTTCGCATCACGCTGCCGCTGCGCTGACTCACGACGGAAACGCTATGCGCTCGCGCAGGGCGGCAGCGTCTCCTTCCGTAACCGCTACGTAAATGTCGTCCCGGTAGCGCCAGACGAGCACCTGCTGGCGTCCCAGCACATGCAGGTCAAAATGCTGCTCTTCTTCAATCTGACGCAGCACATCGGGATCAAGCAACAACCGATTCTGATAACGATCCAGCAGGGCGTAGGTGTAGAGGTAGATTGCCAGGGTATGGCCGCTTTTGCGATCTTCGAAAAGCAGTACGGGAACGTTCAGCTCGGGCAGAACAGGTGCCTGCGTTAGCCCGATAAGCCGGGCGTCCGCAATGTCGGGAATGACGACGCGCCAGCCCTGCTGGGCCAGGTAGCGTTCGGCTTCGGCTGGATGCGTCAGCGGCTGCTCAACGGTCAATGAAGCAGCCAGCTCGACAGACCGACGGATCAGGTCAGAAGGACGAGAGGCTGAAGGCGATGGAGCAGGGCGGGTGCTTCGCCAGGCAAGCCAGCCCAGCAAGCCAGCCATCAGCACGATCAGAACGGCCACGAGCGTGCGGGTGGCCGGGTGGTGCACGACCGATCGAGACGGGGGGGCAGACGCAAGCGACGGGCTACCTGTCAGGTTGAGCAGTTCCGTGCGCAAGGCACCAGGCGGCGGTTGTAACAGGCGACCCAGGGCCTGCCGCAGGTGGGACCGAATCTGGGCCTCGGATAGTCCAAACTCAAGCAGCGCAAACTGGCCGGCGGTAAGATACCGGCTGAGTGCTCCGCGCAGGGCCTGATGCGCTCGGGTGTAGCCTTCCGGCGAATCCTGCAGCAGGGAAGCAGCCGTCTCAGGCGTTAGTTCCAGCACGTCACACAGGTACAGCCATAGCCGGTCGCGCGTTGCCAGCAAAGCGATCGCAGCAGGAAGCACCCGGCTCAAAATGCGTTCTGCCAATTCCTGGCTGGCGGCCAGGCCTGAGGTTTCCGCTGTGTTGGAAGCCTGCGCGTGATGCAGCAACCGGGCGATCAGCCAGGTTCTGGCTTGATCAGCCGGCGGGGGGGCGTCCAGCGCTTCCCGGTATACCGTTCGGACCAGTCGGACGGCCGTTTCTGCATCAGGCGTTAGCAGTTGCGCCAACCGGTAAAGCTCATCCAGATGGGTAAGCAGGGCGCGGGGGGTAGCCTGCAAGGCATTCATGAGCGGTTGCGCGTCGGTTTCTGTTCAAAGATAATGTGGACCGGTGTCCCCTGACGAATGCCGAGCAGCTCGGCCGCATTGCCGCCATTGACCGCAATCTCCAAGAAGTCGCTGCTGCCGAACAGGAGAAGCGCCTCGCCCTGGGCTACTGCTCCATACGTAGGCTGCACCTGCGTAAAGGGGGTGCTGCCCACGTAGCATTTGAACGGACGGTCTGCGCGGTAGTGCTCAAATAATTCCCGGGAGATATTCGTAATGCAATTGCCAAAGCGGTCTACGTGAATGACCCAGCCGTGGATGCTTTCGTTACTGGCGGATGGTTCCATCCAGCGCAGCGTAGTAAGCCGTTCGATCGGGGTTCCGATTTCTTGAAGCGAACGACCGGCGGCCAGATGGCCGGCTGCTGGCGCGAAGATATCGCGCCCATGGAAGGTCTGGCTGGGCGTTGGCGTGCGCCAGAAGGATGGTCGATTAAGCTCGACGAGCTCATCCGGATGCTCGGTGCCCAGCACGAGCGTGAACAGTCCGTTATCCGGTCCCACAAACCAGTAAGAGCCATGGCGAAGCGCTACGGCCCGTCGCTCTGTGCCTACGCCTGGATCAACAACAACCAGGTGAATCGTGCCTGGAGGAAAATAAGGGATCGCCTCGCGCAACACAAAGGCCGCCTCCATCACATCCTGGGGCTGAATGTCATGCGTAATATCCACCAGTTGAGCCTGGGGGGCCAGACCGAGTAATACCCCCTTCATGGCAGCCACGTACGCGTCTCGCGTGCCAAAATCAGTGGTCAACGTAATGAGGGGTCGCGGTTGTGAGGCCATCCGTACGGACGATTTTTCGCTATAAACTACAAACGGCTCGCATCGAATGCGCGCGGAGGAAACGAGATCCCGTGCGTTTTCGTTCACGGGCCTGACACGCAGCCGTGCGCATGCTCATGGACACACGTTCGATTGGCCAGCAGGGAGAAGAGCTGGCAGCCGCTTATCTGGAACAACAGGGCTATCGTATTCTGGCCCGCCAGTATCGCTTTGAACGGGCAGAAATTGACCTGGTGTGTTTTGAACCGGCGCCTCGTCCTGAAGATGGCGGCGAGATCGTGTTTGTTGAGGTGAAAACCCGACGCAGCCTGGACTTCGGGCGACCCGAGGAAGCTGTCACGCCCGAAAAACGACGGCACCTGATCCGGGCAGCGCGCGCCTATTTGTATGAACACCACCTGCAACGCGCCCGCTGCCGGTTCGACGTCGTGGCCATTGTCCTGCGCAATGGGCAGCCGCCAGAAATCACGCATTTTAAGGACGCTTTCTGGGCTGAGTAAGCCGTTTCAGGCAGCCACGGCGACACCGATTCGCGGACACACATCGGCCAGTGCGCACTGACTGCAGCGAGGACGGCGCGCCAGGCACACGTAGCGGCCATGCAGCACCAGCGCATGGCCAAACCATGTCCAGTCTGCACGAGGCACAAGGGTCATCAAATCCTGCTCGATCTTATCGGGCGTTTTGTGTGCGGTCAGACCCAGGCGCTGGGCAACGCGACGGACATGGGTGTCAACGGCGATGCCTTCTCGGATGCCAAAAGCGGTGCCCAGCACAATCGCAGCCGTCTTGCGTCCTACGCCCGGTAGCGCGGTCAGCGCCTCCATGCTACGCGGGACCTCGCCTCCGTGGCGTTCGACCAGTTGGCGGGCCAGACGTACAATGGTTCGAGCTTTCTGGCGAAAATAGCCCAGCGGTCGCAGGAGGGGTTCGAGCTCTTCGGGACGGGCGCGTGCCAGCGCTTCGGCGGTTGGGTATCGCCGGAAAAGCTCAGGCGCAATCTCGTTGACCTTCTTGTCGGTCGTCTGAGCCGAAAGAACCGTTACGATAAGCAATTCGAAAGGAGTAGCCCAGCGAAGTTCAGTCGTAGCCTCCGGGTAAGCGCTGCGAAGACGCTCTAAGATGGCGTCGATCCGCTGGCGAGCTGTTTCGGTCGGCATAGACAACTTCATTGTAAAGCTTCTCGCTGCTACAAAATCCAACAAAAGTTGCACTCCTGCAAGGGAAGAGGTGAAAAGCGCGCGCTCCTTTGAGCCTATGAAAAACAGGCGGAGTTGGCAAAGGGCATTTCCTGATGGAGAGGTGCAAATATAAATAGATGGGCAGGCGTATTTTGTCCCCATAGCAGGCGTATTTTCCCAGCCAGAAGTCAGGATTTACCAACGGGTCCTATCATGCCACCGTTACGCTACGAGGCAGACGTAATCATTGTCGGGGGAGGACTGGCTGGTCTCGTTACGGCCCTGGAACTTCTGGGAAAGAATCGCTGGGTCGTGTTGCTTGATCGCGATGAGCCAGAGCGACTGGGGGGACTGGCGCGCGAGTCGTTCGGGGGTATCTTTCTGGTCGATACACCCCATCAGCGGCGCCTGCGCATTCAGGACAGCCCGGAGCTGGCCTGGCGCGACTGGCAACGCTGCGCCCGCTTTGGTCCCGAAGACCACTGGCCGCGCCGCTGGGCACAACATTATTGTGAGCATTCGATTCCCCTTATCTTCGAGTTTCTAGACAAGCTGGGCGTGCGCTTCCTGCCGCTGGTGTACTGGCCAGAACGAGGCCTCTACGAGCCGCTCAACTCGGTGCCGCGCTGGCATATTGCCTGGGGCACGGGATACGAGATTGTCCAGCGCATTCTCGCTGCACTGGAAGCGCATCCGAACCGGCATCGGTTGTCCTTGTATTTCCGGCATGCGGTGACGGATTTTATCCAGGAAGGAGGGCATGTGGTGGGCGTGCAGGGACATGTGGAGCCAGACGGTCCTGTCTTTGAGGCGCGCGGAGGAGCAGTGGTGGTTGCCTCAGGGGGCATCTGCGGAGGGGATCTGAGCAAGCTACGGGCCCACTGGTATCGCCCCTGGGGCAACCCCCCTCCTAAACTGCTGAACGGAGCGCATCGCTATGCGGATGGCCTGTTGCACGACCGCGCAGCCGCCCTGGGCGCTCATCTGACTCATCTGGATCTTCAGTGGCATTATGCGGCTGGCGTGCACCATCCGGCCCGTCGACGCCCCCATGACGGTTTGAGTCTGGTTCCACCCCGATCGGCCCTCTGGTGTAATGCACGAGGCCGTCGCATCGGACCGCCCCCTCTGGTAGGCTATACCGACACGCGCTGGCTTGTCGAACAGATTCTGCGTCAGCCCGGCCAGTACAGTTGGCTTGTGCTCAATTACAAGATCGCAGTGCGAGAACTGGCCGTCTCGGGCTGCGACTATATGGAAGCATTTCGCTATAAAAAGCGCTTGCGTATGCTATGGGAGCTGGTGCGTGGCAACCATCGCCTGGTACAACGGCTCATTGATGAATGCGCTGACGACATTGTTGTGGCCGATACGCCCGCTGCGCTTATTGATGGCATGAATGCGCGCAGTCTGTTCGGATTGCAGATTGATGGGGAGGGCATGCTTCGCGATATTCAAGCCTATGATGCCATGATTGAACGAGGGCCTGCTTTTTTCAATGACGAACAGTTGCGACGCCTGATGAACTTTCGTACCTATCGAGCAGATCGTTTGCGGCTGTGTCGCTTTCAGCCCATTTTAGATCCCAGCGCCCGACCCCTGATTGCCATCCGCTGCTTTATCCTGAGCCGAAAAAGTCTGGGAGGGTTGAAAACCAATCTGGAAGGCCAGGTGCTGCGGCCCGACGATACGCCCGTGCCTGGCCTCTACGCGGTAGGCGAAGCAGCCGGTTTCGGAGGCGGGGGAATGCATGGACAGGGATCGCTGGAAGGCACGTTTCTGGGCGGCTGTATTCTTACCGCCCGCCTGACAGCGCGTCATTTATAACCATCCTGGAATCAGCACCATGCCCAAGAAAAGCGGAGCCTGGTTGATTCGGTATGCACTGGAGCAGCTGCCCGTGCCTTTCACCTTTGGGATTCCCGGTGTGCACGTAACGGAATTGTACGATGAGCTGGGCCAGAGTGAGCGCGTGCGACCTGTGCTGGTGACGCACGAAGGAGGAGGAGCCTTTATGGCAGATGCCCTCAGTCGGGTGGCGCCTGATCGTATCGGTGCCCTGGCCATCGTGCCGGCGGCTGGTGCCGCGTTGGCCATGGGAGGACTGGGAGAGGCCTATCTGGCCGGGGTGCCATTGCTGGTTATTTCGGGCGGGATTCGCACCGACGTGCCCTATCGCTTTCAGCTCCACGAAATAGATCAGGAGCGGTTGGTGGCAGCCGTCACGAAGGGGTTCTGGCGCGTGCACCGACACGATGAAATCGTTCCGACAATTTTTGAAGCATACCGGACAGCCGTTTCAGGCGTGCCTGGACCTGTCTTTGTAGAAGTTCCCGTCAATGTACAGCTCTTCCGGGATGAAGTCCCGGCGCTGCCAACCTTCAGGCCCCCGCCGCCTCCGGAAGCGCCAGACGAAGCGCTGATCGAAGAGGCTGCCCGGGTATTGGCCCGGGCAGAACGTCCGGGCATTTTTGTCGGCTGGGGCGCGGTCGATGTTACGGAGACGCTGATGGAGCTGGCAGAGCGGCTGGGGGCTCCGGTGGCCACCACGCTGCAGGGACTGAGCGCCTTCCCGGGAAACCATCCGTTGCATGCGGGCATGGGTTTTTCGCAGGCGGCGGTGCCGGCCGCCGAGCGTGCCTTTGAGGACTGCGATGCGCTCCTGGCGGTCGGGACTCGGTTTGCCGAGATTCCCACGGGCAGCTTTGGCGTGCGCGTGCCCGGAGCGCTTGTGCATATCGACCTGGATCCTCAGGTGCTGAACGCCAACTATCCGGCTCAGGTGGCCATTGCCGGCGACAGTCGGGTTGTGCTGCCTCGCCTGCTGGAGGCCCTGCGAGATATGGGCGTTGATCGACCGGCACGTCGAGAAGCTGTTGCGCAGCAGCTTCAGGCTGACAAACGAGCCTATCGGGAAGCCTGGTATCGGCACAACAGTGGCGCGCGTGTTAACCCGGCTTACTTTTTTGATGCGCTGCGGGCGGTGCTGCCTGACGAGGCAATCGTTACCGTGGATGATGGGAACCACACCTATCTAACTGCTGAGCTGTTCGAGGTGCGGCAGCCGCGTACGCTTATTCTGCCATCCGACTTCAACTGCATGGGCTATGCGGTGCCGGCTGCTATAGGCGCTCGGTTGGCCTACCCAGACCGACCGGTTGTGGCAATTGTCGGCGATGGGGCATTTTTAATGACAGGGCTTGAGCTGCTGACAGCCCGGCGCATGGGCGTGGGCGTGCTTTGCTGCGTCTTTCACGATGGGGAGCTGAGTCAGATTTCCCAGGGGCAGGAGATCCCCTATAACCGGAAGACCTGCACGGTGCTCGGTGAGGTGCGGCTGGAAGGTATTGCCCGGGCTGTGGGGGGACGGTACGTTCGGTTGAGCAGCGAACCTGAAGCGCTTGCGCCGATGTTACGGGAGGCGCTGGCCTGGTCGCAGGAAGGCGAAGTCGTGGTGGTGGATGTGCCCATTGATTACAGCCGCCGCACTCGTTTTACGCAGGGCGTGGTGAAAACAGTGCTGGCCCGCTTTCCCACGGGGGATCGGCTGCGCTTTGTGGGCCGAGCGCTCTGGCGCCGCCTACGAGGATGAGGCCGACTTCCCACACCGCATGATGGAGTCCGGAGGGAACGCGATGAGCTGGGCCGCTGGTCCAGCCATACCCCGGTTGCTGTGGCCCACCTCAGGCACGGTTTGCAATCCCCAGCAGAAAGGAAGGCCCAGCGAGTCGGCCTGTTGCCGGGCGTTCTGGTAGAAGTACAGACCGCGGGCTAAGCGGTGGGGACCCTGCGCCCGCGCTTCCGGTGCATTGTTCAGATACGGATCCTGGGGATCGGTGTCTTTTTCGCCCAGCAGTACAATGAGCCGGCGCTGGAACGCGCGGGCCACCTCGTCCACACGAGTGAGGGGGCTTCCTTTCAGGCCATAGGGGTATGTAATGTCCCACCGAGGCAGCGTGTACCAGCCTGTGTTGGCAGCAATCAGCAGGTCGGCCTGCGTGGAGGACCGAAAGAGCGCGTATCGATGGACAAACTGGCCACCAGCAGAGTGTCCATAAAGGGCAAACCGGTTGGTAGTGAGCTGCAGCAGACGCCGCACGTACTGAAACAGTGAATCAATAACCGTAAACGTCCAGAGCCGTTCTGGTTGGAAGCGTCCCTGGGCATCCTGCATGTTTCCCTGATGGTAGCCGCGGCTTGAAAACTGTTGCGCTGGGAATCGTGGGGCCAGCACCAGGAAGTGAAAGCGACGGGCATGAGAGATCCACTGATCGCGGTAGGTATGTGCGTTACGTTTCACCCCGTGCATGACAATCACGACGCGCCCATCAGGAGGAAAGTTGTCGGGCAGGTAATACCATACAGTCAGGGGCTGTTCAAAGAAAGGGTAGGGGTATAGAAACGACCCCCTACCTGGCGCCAACGAGATAGCTTCTCCCGACTGCAGCGAATCGGTAGCATCACATCCAGTGAGCAGAAGCACCCAGAGCAGCCCCAGTTTATGTCTGCAGCGCATGTGCGATGTAAGGGGAGCTTTTTTGAGTAAGGATTCGGAAGAGAGGAACCTTTGATAAGTGATCTTGAAAAATCAAAAAAGCATTGTTAAGATATTGCAAAGCCTTACAGATATCTGTAATATATTATAGGCCAAAAGCGCTTCCAAAAAAATTCCTTACCCTAACGGTAAAGAGCCATGATTCAGCGGCTACTGCGACTCAGCGTCTTCTGGTTGGTGTGGCCGACGGTGGTGTGGGCCCAGACCGGAACGATTCGCGGGACGGTAACGGATGCAACCACCGGTGAAGTGCTCCCCGGTGTGAACATTGTGCTGCAGGAGCTGAATACCGGAGCGGCGACCGACGTAGACGGCCGGTACACCATTCCTAACGTGCCGCCCGGGACGTACACGCTGGAAGCCCGTTTTGTGGGCTATCAAATTGAGCAAGTCCGCGTGGAGGTTCGGGCGGGCGAGGTGGTGGTGCAGGATTTTGCGCTGGAGCCGGCCATGCTGGAGCTGGAGGAGGTGGTGGTAACGGGGACAGGTGGGCTGGCCCGACGCCGGGAAATTGGCAACACGCTGGAGCAGATTACGGCCACGCAACTGGAACGCGTGGCGATTTCGGACTTTGGCGATCTGATTCAGGGAAAGGCCCCGGGTATTACGGTCATGGAAAACTCCGGCCAGGTCGGGGCCGGTGCAACCATTCGCCTCCGGGGGAATAACTCGCTCATTAGCAATGATCCGATCATTTACATCGATGGGGTGCGGGTCAATCTCTACTATCCGGGAGACCCCGAAATGAACCAGGCGGCCTCCCCGCTGAACGATCTCAATCCCGAAGATATTGAGCGCGTAGAGATTGTTAAAGGAGCAGCCGCGGCTACGTTGTACGGTACCGAAGCAGCCGGTGGGGTCATTCAGATCTTCACGAAGCGTGGGGCGCAGGGACGACCCGTCTGGCGTCTTTCCATCACGCAAGGCTTTCACAACCTGGGACACATCGGTCCCAAAGAGGATCCGAAAGGCCTCTGGATGAACGACTGCACGGAATTCCCGGGCTGTCCAGAAGATGGGGACTGGCTGCGCAATGGTCATATCCAGGATTATAGTCTCAGTGTGCAGGGTGGATCGAATCTGCTGACCTATTTCTTCTCAAGCCGGCTCAACATCGAAAATGGCGTGATCGATCCGCAGCGCAGCCAGATGTACACCATACGAGGTAACTTTGGATTTTCGCCTTCGCCCAAGCTAAACATCCGCTTTAACAGCGCCTATACCTATCGGCGGACGCGCTGGGTCCCGGATGGCAACAACGCGGAAGGGCTGTTGCTGAACGTCATGCGCGGGCCGCGCGATTACACGCCCGACCATGACGACAGCAAGGTGCTGGAGATGAAGCTCTTTACGACTAACCATCACTTCCTGACAGGCGTAACGGTGAACTGGACGCCGACCCCGACAATGCTTCATCGCCTGACGGCCGGGTTAGATTTTGTGTCGCAGGACTATCAGGAAGAACGACCCTGGGGCTTCTTCTTCCGGCCGCTGGGCAATCGGGAGGCGGAGCAGTACAACTCCCGGGTGTTGACGCTGGAGTATATGGGGTCGTATGACCGAGAGCTTTCCGGAAGCATCACTTCCAGCACCTCCTGGGGCGGCCAGATTTTCAGCCGTTCATTCATTAACGTCTGGGGCTTTGGCGAGGACTTCGCCGGACCCGGCGACAAGCTGGTCAGCTCCGGCGCTAAGACGCAAGCGGACGAAGACCGCGTGACGGTTGCCAGTGGCGGCTTTTTCATCCAGCAGCGTTTCGGCTGGCGCGATCTGGTCTACGTAACGGCAGGCCTGCGCGCCGATGGGTTTAGCACCTTCGGGGAAGACTTTGGCCTGGCTTACTATCCCAAGGTGCAGCTTTCCTTTGTGGCTTCTCAGCTTGACTTCTGGCCCAGGCGCTGGTGGGACTCGTTCCGCCTGCGTGCAGCCTACGGAGAAAGCGGACGGGCGCCTGGCCCCTTCGATGCAGTGCGGACCTGGGATTCGGTCTCTGGCGACGAAGGGCAGCCAGCCGTCACACCGGCTAATATCGGTGACCCTAAACTGGGGCCCGAGCGCAGCCGGGAAATTGAGCTGGGCTTTGAAAGCCTCTTCCTGCAGAACCGGGTGCTGATCGACTTTACGTACTTCTTCCAGCGCACTTATGATGCCCTGATTCCAGTGCAGCCTATCCCCTCGCTGGGCTGGATTAACACGCAATTGCGCAACGTGGGCGAGCTGGAAAATAAAGGAATTGAAGCGCGACTGCAGTTGGTGTTGCTTCAGTCGCGTAATCTGCGCTGGGAGATCAGCGGACACTATTCCACGAACCTGAGCAAAGTGCTGGACCTGGGAGGTCTGGAAAGTATCTACATCGGCTGGCGCCAGTACTATCGGGTGGGCTACCCGGCACCGGCTTACTTCCATGATGTCGTGATCAATGGGGATGCCATTGGGGAGGAGCCCATCATGGAAGAACGCTATATCGGGCCTTCCTACCCGACGCGCACCTTCGGAATCGCAATGACGCTGACGCTCTGGCGTAACCTGACGATTGATATGCTGGGCGAGGGGCAGGGAGGACACGTCCTGTCGTCCGGGGTGGCCTACCAGAACACGAGACGCCGCGTCTGGCCTCCTTGCTACGACGTGCAGCAAAAGATCGAAAGCGGGCAGACGGCTGATCTGCGCACCTATGACTGGGCGCTGTGTGACCCGAACTTCACGACCTATGGGATGTGGACCAAGCCCGCTGACTTCTTTAAGCTGCGGCACGTGACCGTCTCCTATCGCCTGCCGCGGCGCTATCTACCGCCCGGTCTGCGCTCCATGCGCATTGAATTCAAGGGGCGGAATCTGCTGAAAATTACGGACTATCCGGGCATCGATCCGGAGGCGTTTGAAGATGGCAGCCGGAGCTTTGCCGCCTTCCGGCAGGAATACTATAACCTGCCTCCTACGCGCTCCTTCACCGTAACCTTAAGAGCTGAATTCTAAAGTAAGGAGGAGGTACCATGACGCGTTATAGATGGCTGCTGGTCTCGTTAGGGGTAGCCCTGGGCATGGGCACGTTGCTGGGGTGTGAAGAAGGGCTCTTCAAGGTGAAGAACCCGGGCCGCATCCTGGACGAAGATCTGAACACGGATCGGGCGCTCAATGCCGTAGTGGTCGGCATGTCGGCCGACTTCTCGGTCGTCTTTGACGACATTGCCTTTATCGTGGCGCGGCTTTCGGACGAGATGGAAGCCAGTGGCAGCTATTTCCTCTCGACGCGCGCCCGCCACGGCATTATTGATTATCGAGACACAGATGCCTACTGGGAAGGCATCCAACGGGCCCGCTTTGTCGCAGAAGATGGCCTGCGGCGCATGCAGAAAGTGCTGGGGGATGCCTTCAATGGGGACCCACGGGTAGCTCGCGCTTACCTGTTTGCCGGTCTGGCCAACCGGGTGCTTGGCGAAAACTTCTGCCGCGTGGTCTTTGATGGCGGGCCCGATCAGCCCAAGGAAGCGGCCTTCGAACGGGCGGTGCAATTTTTTACGGAAGCGATTAACCAGGCACAGCAGGCTGGTACCGACGACATTCTGCTGGCAGCCTATGGAGGACGCGCCCAGGCCTACATGGGACTGGGGGATTGGAGCAAGGCCGTAGCCGACGCTCAGCGCGTTCCGACCGACTTTGTCTACTACGCGATCTATTCGGATAACTCAACCCGTGAGTATAACGTCATCTTTCTGGAAACGCACCAGCGCCATGAGATGTCGGCGTATCAGACTCTGGCCCATCGCGTAGCCATGGAGCGGGGTAGCCCGGATCCCCGGGCGCCGTTTACCGACTGCCGGGAGGGAGATTGCCCCAACGCGCAGGGCGCCGATGGCAGCACACCGCACCTGCGCCAGGAGAAGTATGCAGACCGAGGCGCGGATATTCCGGTAGTTAAAGGAACCGAAATGCGCCTCATTGAGGCAGAAGCCGCGCTTCGCAATGGTGATCTGGCTACCGCTCTGGCCAAAATCAATGAGGTGCGCACGTTCTATGGCCTGGATCCGATTGATCCGGCTACGGTCTCGGGCATAGGGGATCTGCGCAACGCTGATGAAAACGACGGGTGGTCTATTCTGGATCGGGAGCGGCACCTGACGCTCTGGCTGGAGGGACGCCGGCTCTGGGATCTGCACCGATGGAATCACCCCTTCCTGGAAGGGGGCACGATCGTCTATCCAGGCGTCAATCCGCGGGCTTCGTGCCTGCCCATCAGCCAGAGTGAATGCCAGACTAACCCGAACATCGACCAGACGCAGAACTGTCAACCCTTTGCTGCCGGTGGATAGCGCGCAGCTAGGCGGGTAATGACACAGGGGGGCCATAGCCGTCCGGTAGGCGCTATGGCCCCCTTCTCGTAGCAAGGCAAGCCGACCAATCAACCAGAGCCATGCGAAAGCTCAGACTCCTCATCTGGACGCTCGGCCTGCTGGCGCAGGGTGCAACAGCTCAACCAGCCATCTTCAGCCAGATACCTGCTCGCAACATCGGGCCTGCTGGTATTGGAGGACGTATTCATGACGTGGAAGCGCTGCCGGACAATCCGGCTACGATCTATGTGGCAGCCGCTTCCGGTGGCCTCTGGAAAACCACGAACAACGGAACGACCTGGACTCCCATTTTCGATGATCAGCCAGTCAGTACCTTCGGGGATCTGGCTATTGCGCCCTCCCAGCCGAATATCCTGTATGCCGGCACCGGTGAGCAGAACAATCGGCAGAGCACTTCGTGGGGGAATGGGGTCTATCGCTCGGACGACGGAGGAAAAACCTGGCGGCATCTCGGGCTGGAAGAAACGCGCCACATTGCGCGCATCGTGGTACACCCAGAAAATCCGGAGGTGGTGTACGTAGCCGCACTGGGCAACCTGTGGAAGGAAAGTGAAGCGCGGGGGGTGTACCGGTCGAGGGACGGGGGACGCACCTGGGAGAAGGTGCTGTACGTGGATGCGTATACCGGTGCGGTTGATCTGGTGATGGATCCCCGAAATCCTCAGGTGCTCTATGCAGCAATGTATCAGCGGATGCGGAAAGTATGGGGATTCAATGGCGGAGGGCCTGGCAGTGGCATTTACAAGTCCACAGACGGGGGAGATACCTGGCAGAAGCTAACCAACGGGATTCCGGCAGGAGATAAGGGGCGTATTGGGCTGGCCATTGCGCGCTCCAACCCGCAGGTCCTGTATGCCGTCATTGAGCACGCGGAGGAAGGAGGGGTTTATCGCTCGCATGATGGCGGGGCTTCCTGGGAGAAGGTAAACAGCCTGAATCCGCGTCCCATGTACTACAGCCACATCTATGTTGACCCCAACCACGAAGACCGCGTCTACCTGCTGGCAGTAAATTTCTACAAGAGCGAAGATGGGGGGCGTACCTTCCTCCAGATGCCTACGCGTCCTACCTATGACGTAGGCATTCATTCGGACTACCATGCGCTCTGGATCGATCCCAACAATTCGGCGCATTTCCTTCTGGCCGGCGATGGGGGCCTGTTTGAAACCTGGGACATGGGAGAAACCTATCGCAAAATCAATAACTTTGTTATTGCGCAGTTCTATGCCATTGGTGTAGACTGGCGCACGCCGTTCTACTACGTCTATGGTGGCACGCAGGATAACCATTCCTGGATGGGGCCTTCGGCTACCCGTCGCTGGATTGGCATTCTTAACGACGACTGGGTACAGATTGGTTTTGGCGATGGGATGTATCATGCACCGGACCCTACCTCGCCACGCTACGTGTACAACTCAGAGCAAAACGGAGAAGCCTATCGGGTTGATGCGTTAACAGGGGACATGTTGTATATCCGGCCAATTCCTCCCGAAGGGGAGCCAGTCTATCGCTTCGATTGGATCACTCCGGTTGTGCTGTCGCGCTTCGATCCGCGCACGGTCTATCTGGGCGGAAATCGACTGTTTATTTCGCATGACCGCGGAGAGACGTGGCGGCGCACGCCGGACCTGACGCGGCAAATTGACCGCGATACGTTGAAGCTGATGGGGGTGCCCGGGAAGGATATTCGGCTGTCCCGGCATGATGGCGTGGCTTCGTTTGGCGAAATTACCACCATTTCGGAGTCGCCTCTTTCTCCGGAAATCCTGTGGGTGGGCACCGACGATGGCAATGTGCAGGTGTCGCGCGATGGCGGTCGCACCTGGACCGAAGTGGGGCATAACATTCCGGCCATTCATCTGCCCGGGCGACCCTACGGACGTTACGTCAGCCGGGTCGTTGCTTCGCGGCGCAGTCCGGGTAGTGCGTACGTAACGCTGGATGGTCATCACGAGGGTGACTTTGCTCCGTATGTGTATCGCACGGATGATTTTGGAAATACCTGGGAAGCCCTGACCAACGGTTTACCTTCGGACGGGTCGGTCCATGTCCTGGTGGAGCATCCGTTGAATCCCAATGTGCTCTTTCTGGGGACGGAACGGGCTCTTTTCTACTCCCTGGATGCCGGGCAACACTGGTATCGCCTGGACAATAACCTGCCGACCACGATTTACCGCGACCTGATCATTCATCCTCGGGATCTGGATCTGGTCATCGGGACGCATGGTCGGGGCATCTGGATCATGGATGACATCGGATTTCTGGCTGAGTGGTCGCCTGCGCTTCACGAAAAGCCTGCGCATCTGTTTGCCATCCGGCCTGCTCATTTCTTCCACTACTGGAAGGCGACGTCGTATCGGAGCCAGGCTGCTTACGCCGGAGAGAATCGTCCCTTTGGGGCGCTGATCACCTATTATCTGAGTCGTCCAGTGGACAGCGTTCGGATTGACATTTACAACGCGGCCGGTCGGCGCGTGCGGCAACTCAGCGGCCCAGGCGAAGCCGGAAAGTTCTTGCGGGTCGTGTGGGATTTGCGGCACGAGCCGCCTCCTTATCGGGAGACGCGGCCGCAGCGCGAAGGATTGGTGTATGCGGAGCGCTTGCTGCCTGAGCTGCCGCGGCCGGTTACGCCCGTCGGACCGTTTGTGTCGCCAGGAGTCTACCGGGTGGTGTTGCGAGCGGGCGATTATGTGGAGGAACGGACGGTGCAGGTGAAGCCCGACCCTGAAATGCCAATTTCTGAGGCGGCCTATCGCATGCGCGAAGCATTTCTGCTGGAGGTGCTGTCGTTGCAGCGCCAGGCTTTTGCTGCAGAAGAGTCAGTGCAGGCGCTTGAGCAGCAGTTGCGCGGCCGTGCAGACGCGGCTCGCATCGATAGCGTGCAGGCGCTGCGTCGTTCGCTTCAGCAGACGCGTCGGGCGCTGGACCGCCTGGCCGGGATCTTCAACGGGCGAGGTGTTAGACAGGGCTCATTGTATCCGCCTGCTGCGGTGCACTACAGGCAGAAAAAGCAGCTGGAGCGTCGATTGCGCGAGCTAATGCAACGTCTAGAACAGTATCGGCAACCTCAAATGCAATGAACGTCGCCATGAGGGGAAGGAATACGCTGCGCTGCAAGTGGGTCGGCTGGCTGCTGGTCGGGGTACTGACCGGTTGTGATGCCGCCCAGGAGCCGGTGTTAACGCCTCAGATTGTGGCGGGAAACCAGATGCTGGTCAACCAGCAGGTAAAAATCAAAAAGGTGGTGGCGCCGGAGCATGGATGGGTGGTCGTTCGACGCATTGATCAAGCACCGCAATTGGCCGGTGTGGCGGCTGTAGCGGAGGGGATCCGGCTGAACCTGCCGGTGCCTTATGCGCTTACCCTGGGCGATTATGAAGTGGCCTGGTGTTCGGCAATGCTCTACCGCGATCTTGGACGCATTGGTCAGTTTGAACCCGAGGTGGATCGTCCCTTTATGGTGGATCAGCAGCCGGTGGAAGCACGCTTTTTCCTTTTTAAGGGAGGAGAGGTAACGGACGGATGGATTGTGGTCGAAGATCAAGAGGTCGTTAACCGGACGGTGATCATCGAAGAGGTAGGGGTGGGAGAACCTGCCGATCTGGTCATTCATCGAGATGCTGGTAATCGACCGAAAGTCCCGGGTGTTATTGCGCGCAAGCCGTTGGAGCCAGGCATTCATCGGCAGGTGGAAGTTAAGCTCTTTCCCGAAGAAACTGTTTCCTGCGGAGAACGCCTCTGGCCTATGTTGCACGTGCGTTCGGTATCAGACGAGCAGCCGTATGATATTGATAAACCGATCATTACGACTTCTTTTGTTGTGCTTTGCGTGCCGTAAATAAAAAAGGCGAGGGAGCAAGCCATGGCGCCTGCTCCCTCGCCCTGGATGGCCCTTTAGCTTACACGTCGAAGTACAGCGAGAATTCGTACGGATGCGGACGCATCCGGAGCTGCTGCACCTCGTTGTCGTACTTGTACTGAATCCAGGCCTCAATTACGTCTTCCGTAAAGACACCTCCCTGCAGCAGGAACTCATGGTCCTTTTCAAGCGCCTCGAGCGCTTCTTCAAGTGACTTGGGCGCCTGCGGCAGGGCGGCCTGTTCCTCCGGCGACAGGTGATAGATGTCTTTGTCGATGGGCTGCCCCGGGTCAATCTGGTTGCGGATGCCGTCCAGCCCGGCCAGCAGCAGCGCGGAGAAGGCCAGGTACGGATTGCAGGACGGGTCCGGGAAGCGCGCTTCAATCCGCTTGGCCTTGGGGCTGTTGGAGTAGACCGGAATGCGGATAGCCGCGCTACGGTTACGAGCCGAATAGACCAGGTTCACCGGAGCCTCAAAGCCAGGTACCAGACGGCGGAAGGAGTTCGAGGTGGGATTGGTAAAGGCAATGACAGCCGGCGCGTGATGCAGAATGCCCCCAATGAACCAGAGTGCCTCCTGGCTCAAGCCAGCATACTTGTCTCCGAAGAACAGCGGCTGCTCATCCTTCCATAGCGAGATGTGCGTATGCATGCCCGAGCCGTTGTCTCCGAAGATCGGCTTGGGCATGAACGTTACCGTCTTGCCGTACTTCCAGGCCGTATTTTTGACAATGTATTTGTAGTTCATCAGCGTGTCGGCGCACTTCAGCAGCGGCTGGAAGCGAAAGTCGATCTCGCACTGGCCGCCGGAAGCCACCTCGTGGTGCTGGCACTCAACGGGAATGCCAATAGCTTCCATGTGCAGCACCATCTCCGCCCGCAGATTCTGGAGCGAGTCTGTCGGCGGTACCGGGAAGTAGCCGCCCTTGGTCGTGGGCTTGTAGCCCAGGCTGTCATGACGGCCGCGGTTCCAGGCCCCCTCATCCGAGTCAATCTTGTAGAAGGCGTGGTTGGGGCCTTCATCGAATGAAGCGTGGTCGAATACGAAAAACTCTGCCTCTGGACCGAAGTAGGCTACGTCGGCAATGCCCTGCTGCTTCAGGAACTGCTCGGCGCGACGGGCGATGCCGCGGGGGCAGCGGGGAAAGGGCTCCAAGGTGCCCGGCTCATGAATTTCACCAATGAGCACAACGGTCTTGTGCTGAAAGAACGGATCGATAAAAGCGGTCGTCGGATCGGGAATGACCAGCATGTCGGACTCGTGAATGCTCTTCCAACCCCGGATCGACGAACCGTCAAAGCCTACGCCTTCGTCAAAATGGTCAGGCTCGAACTGGTTGGCCGGGATCGAAAAGTGCTGCTGCTGGCCCAGAAAGTCAACAAAACGAATATCGACCATCTGGGCCCCTTCCTTTTCGATCAGCTCGAATACTTTCTGGATCGCTTGCTTGCGGGTCTCTACAGGCATCTCGGCAATCAACGGCGGTGCCATAGGTATTTTTTGTTTTTGGTGATTAGGGGTGACGCTTTTAATAGGCTGGCGGCAATATAAACCATATAAACTTAGGTGTCAATAGGATATTTTCTTAAAATTACAAATAAACAAGGACTGTGCCTAATTTTTAAAAAAGACAATTGGGCGGTATTAAAGCAGGAAAAAGGGGAGCGTAAGGCGACATGAGCGGCAATTCTGGCCGATCCCAATCAAGTACTTACTCGTAGCGCAGCGCTTCAACGGGATCGACCCGAGCGGCGCGACGGGCCGGGAAGAGACCGGCTGCCAGCCCGATCAAGGTCAACAGGCCTACGGTCAGCAGAGCAATGGGTAAGGAAAGAACAGGATTGGCCAGAAATTCTAGCGCCCCTTCTTTAGCAGGAAGATGGCGCACGGCTTCAACCAGCGCCCAGGAAATGAACAGACCGATGGCGCCGCCTGCAAGCGCAATCAGCAATGCTTCGAAGATCACTTGAAGCTGCACGACACGCCGACGGGCTCCAAGAGCCCGCTTAATGCCAAACTCACGCGTGCGCTCGCGCACCGATACATACATAATGTTGGCTACCCCTACACCGGCCAGGAGGAGCGTCAGCCCACCTACCAGTCCCAGGAAAATCTGAATACCCAGGGTGATGCGGTTAAGGATGCGAACCTGCTCGATAAAGTCCCAAATGACAAGCGCACGTTCATCGGTGGGGTCAAACTGGTAGCGGCGGCCCAGCACGCGATAGATTTCTTGCTTGACCCGTTCTGCTTCGCCTGCGCTGCGAGGGCGCACCAGTAAATGGCCGACGTAACGATAGCCGTAGATGGCTTCAAACGTGGTGGACGGAATGATGGCCCGCAGGGCATCGGGACCGTTGTGCATGGTCGTCTGCAGCTTGGGCTGCATGACGCCCACGACGGTGAAGGGGAGGCCGTCGATGTGGACGGTTTGACCTACAGGATCCTGCGTGCCAAAGAGTCGGCGGGCCAGTTCATCGCCCAGGAACACGACGCGTCGTTTGCGGCGCAGATCCTCCTCGTTTAAGAAACGGCCGCCCCGAACAGGATAGGCGCGGCGTAGCAGCTCAAATGCTGGGTCAACGCCTTCCATATAGGTTGAAGTGCGCACGTCGCCGGCCTCCAGGATGGTACCCCAGCGTCCATAGGAAACGCTGCCCGATGCCAATGCGGGCACGGCGCGGAGCAACAGATCTAGGTCTTCCCGCACCAGGCGAATGCGCCGCCCTTTGGGCAGTCCTTCGAACGCTTTGCTGGTTTCGCCTCCGTAAATCATGAAGATGTGATCGCCTGTGTTCAGGAATCCATTAACCAGCGTGCGGCCCAACCCCTCTCCAAAGGCCAGCAGTAACACTACCGAAAGGGTGCCCCAGGTGATGGCAAACAACGTGAGAAAGGCGCGCAGCCGCTGCCCCTTCAGATCGTGCCAGAATTCCTGAAGCAGAATTTTCCACATAGCGCGTTAGTGACGAAGGCATTCCACAGGGTCAAGGCGAGCAGCGCGACGGGCCGGAAAGTAGCCCGCCAGCAGGGCGATCAGAAGCAACAAGCCCACCGTTACGATAACGACCGCTGGAGAGAGCTCCGGGCGCCCTATTGCTTCCTGGAACGGCAGGGCGCTTGCTATCTGGATGAGGCCGTAAGCGATAAAGAATCCCAGCAATGCGCCTATCGCTACGATCAGGAACGTTTCTAAGAAGAACGGTCCCAGGATGTCCCGGCGCCGGGCACCCACGGCTCGTTTGATGCCGATCTCCCGCGTGCGCTCCTGCACTACCACATACATGATGTTGGCTACGCCAATGCCTCCCACCGTCAGCGTAAAGCTGCCGATCAGTCCCATGAACAGATTGAACCCCAGGAAGAAATACTTGACGAATCGGTCTGCTTCGTTGGTATCCCACATGCCCAGGGCGTCTTCGTCGGCAGGATCAAAGCGGTAGCGGCGCCCCAGAGTCGTATAGACGGCCCGTTTTATCTGCGGACTGAGGTCCGGGTCAACGGGGCGATAGACCAGGTTGTTTACGTAGCGATCGCCAAAGAGCACGCGGAACGTCGAAGCTGGAATAAAAATGCGGTCGGCGTCGCGTGCGTAATAGGAGTTGGCCTGCGTTTTGGGTTGCATGACGCCCACCACCAGAAAGGGCGTCTGACCAATGTAGATCTGCTGACCTACCGCATTTTCGCTGCCAAATAGTAATTGTTTCACCTGATCTCCCAGCACGACGACCCGGCGACGTCGCTTCAAATCCTGTTCGTTCAAAAAGCGTCCGCCCGGCTCTGGAATGATGTTGCGCAGGTGTCCATACGCTGGATAAACACCGGTAATAGCTGGATTGGTGATGGCACGGCCTCGCCGCACCGGTGTCTGGCGGTTCAGGTATTCAGGGCTGATGGCAGCAATCGCCGGAATTTCGCGCTGAAGCAGCCAGGCATCCTCCTCGCGGAGTCGAATAGGCCGGCCGTCGGGGTATCCCTGAAAAGGCCGGGTGGTTACACCGGCAAAGAGCACGACAATGCCTTCGCCCATGCCGTGCATGTTCTTGCGCGTCTGCCGCTCAAAGCCCACGCCAAAGGCCAGGAGCACCACGACGGCCACGGTGCCCCAGGTAATCCCCAGGACCGTAAGCGTCGTGCGCAGCCGCTGCGCCTTCAAATCGTGTAGTAACTGCTCCAGGGTGGGCAGCCAGCGCATGGCCTCATTGAATTTGCGGTAGCGGTTTTTCCTGCACCTTCATGCCTTCCTCCAGTCCTGCTACTACTTCGACGTGCAGCGCGTCGCTGAGGCCGGTCTGGATGACGCGCGTTTCGGTCGTGCCGTCCGGAAGCACCACTGTCACGCGCGCCGTGTCACCGCTGTAGGTGATCACACGCTCCGGAATAAGAAGGACGTTTTCGCGTTTTTCGATAATGATTTCTGCGTTAGCCGAGTACCCGGCCCGAAGTACCAGCGGACGAGGAGCGCCTTCCGGGTCGCGCGGGTCCCGCATAACGGCCTCGATGATTTCAATTTCCACCGGAAAAACTGTGGTATTTTCTTCTTTTCGGGCTTTGAGCCAGATTTTCGACAGGCGACCGGTTACCTGCGCCTGCGGCAACGCACCGATCTTGATCTGGGCCGTCATGCCCTCCTGAAGGCGGCCTACGTCGATTTCGTCTACCGTGCCCCGAAAGACCAGGTCGCTCATATCTGCCATGGTCATCAATACCGTACCCTCCTGATAGGAGGTAAGCGGCACCACCGGGTCGCCCACTTCGATCATCTTCTCCAGAATGTAGCCGCTGATCGGCGCGCGAACGACTGTCTCCACCTGGCCCGACTCGGTGCGCACCCGGCCTTCGCGCAACAGGGCCAGTTGCTCTCGGGCCATCTGAAGCTGGAGCTGGGCCTCTTCGTACGCCTGACGGGCCTGCTCGTACTCCTGCTCCGAAATCAGCTTGCGCGCAAAAAGCTGCTGCTGCCGCTGAAATTCTCGATATAGCGTTGCTACTTCAAGCTCACGCAACTGGAGCCGCCGCTCAGCTTCAATAAGCTCCTGGGGAGTGGGATTGGGCTGAATCTCCAGAAGGGGCGTTCCAGCCTCCACATAATCGCCGGCCTCTACGAACAACTGACGCACAACCCCGGCCACCTGAGACTTAATGCTGATCTCAACGCGGGGCTCAATGGTCCCAACCGCCAGCGCCTTGTCAACAATCTCGCCCCGCCTTACCGTAACCGTCGGTACCGTTTCCGCCGCCTGTCCACTGTCAGAGGAAAACACCAAAAATGCCAGCGCGGCAACAAGCACCAGCCCCGTCAGTAGCCAGAGTGCGCGTTTCATGATATTCCCATGAGTTGTTGCACCATGTTGCTCTGGGCAGCGATGCCATGCTTTACGTAAGCAAAGCATGGAGGTTACATCTCAACGAATTGCATGCTCTTGACGCAAAAGGATCGGAGGCTTACTTTCCAATTTAAGATAAAGTATAATTAAATACATTTTGGAGTGGCCATACAAAAATGCACGCTATGCAATCGGACCATCCTCGGGCGCAAGAATGGCAGCGTCGTCTGCTGTGGTGGGTAGGCGGCTTGCTCTTGTTTGAGACGATCAGTGGTCTGGGCATCTACCTGTTGCCTTTTAGCGTGTCCAGTCAGGTTATCGTGCTGCTGCATACGGCAGGTGGGCTGGTGTTCACAGTGCCTTACCTGTGGTATCAGGGGCGGCACTGGTGGGTTTACCGGCGCATGCCCTGGAATCATCTCGTGGTACTGGGCTATGCCGGAATGGGCGCAACGCTGGTCGCTATTGTATCAGGGCTGGTTCTAACAGGACAGGCGCTCTGGGGAACGCGCATTCACTACGGATGGAGCCGGGTGCACCTCTGGGCTACCTTCGCATTGATCGTTACCGTTGTGCCGCACGTGGTCTGGATCATGGTGCGCGACCATCGCGCTCGTAAGCGGGAAGCAATGCGGCCAGTCTTGGTGGCGCAGCGGCACTTTTCGATGGCGGTGACCGGACTGACGCTGGGCCTGTTTGGCGTAGTTGTGGCCCTGGCTTATGTCTATCGGGCGCCGGTGCGCTATGTGGATCTGCCTTCGGACTATAGCTATCTCTACGGGCCTGACCGCCCTTTTGCGCCGAGCCTGGCGCGCACCGTAAACAACAAGGCTATCCCTGCTGAGATGCTGGGAGGCTCCGCCTCGTGCGGGCGTTCAGGCTGCCACGAGCAGATTTACCAGGAGTGGCTGCCCAGCGCACACCGGTATGCGGCCGTAGATCCTCTGTTTCGTCGGGTGCAGCACGTCATGGGGACGCAAAACGGCGCAGAATCAACCCGTTACTGTGGGGGATGCCACGATCCGATCTCGCTTTTCAGCGGCACGAAAAATCTTTTCCGCGATGACCTGACCAATCCTATCGGACTGCAGGAAGGGGTTTCGTGTGTGACCTGTCATGCCATCCGGGAAGTGGACGTGCGCGGCAACGCAGACTATGTGATTCATGCGCCCGAGCCCTACTTGTTCGAGCGAGATACAAGCGGGGTGGGCGTATGGATTAGCAATTTTTTAATCCGCTCCTATCCAAAGCATCACGTCGAGAGCCTCAGCCGCCGCATGTTCAAAAGCCCGGAATTCTGCGGGGCCTGCCACAAGCAATTTGTGGATGAAGAAATCAACAACGTTGGATGGGTTCAACTGCAGAATCAGTACGACAACTGGCGCAAGAGCCGCTGGAATCATCCGGGCGATCCTGCCAAGACCATTGAGTGCCGGGAATGCCATATGCCCCTGGTCGATTCGTTCGATCCGGCTCGGGGTGACGCGCTCGACTACAACCGCTCGCCGGATGATGGCAAGCACCGCAGCCATCGTTTTCTGGGTGCTAACCAGTTCATTCCGGCGCATCTGGAACTACCAGGCGGAAAAGAACAGGCTCGGCTGGTCGAGCAGTGGCTTCGCGGTGAGATCGACATTCCAGAAATTGCTGACAAGTGGCGTAACGGACCGGTCATCCCCATCCAGGTGCTGGCGCCGACCCGTGTCCGGTCTGGCGAGTCAATCACCATAGAAGTAGCGCTGCTGAATAACAAAGCTGGCCATGATTTCCCGACGGGGCCGCTGGACATCATCCAGGCATGGGTTGAACTGGTGGTGACCGACGAGCAGGGCCGGGAGGTGTTTGCCAGCGGACGGCTCGACGACCGCGCCTTCATCGAACCGGGCTCCTTTGTCTTTAAAGCAGAGCCCGTGGACCGCTACGGCAACCTGATCGACCGGCACAACCTCTGGGAGATGGTGGGCGTGCGCTATAAACGGGCTATGTTCCCGGGCTATGCCGATCAGGCCCGTTACGCGTTTACGGTGCCCTCGGGCGTCCGTCAGTTGCACGTAAAGGCCCGACTCTGCTACCGAAAGGTGAACCAGTTCTTGCTCAATTTTCTGTTCCCAGACACCACGCTGACGGCTCCGGTGACTGAGTTGTCGGCTGATTCCCTGGTCATTCAGGTACTACCGTAGGACCATGAGGCCGCTTTCGCGCAGAAAACGCCGGGCGTTGTGGGCACTGGGCATGGTCCTCGCAGGCAGCCTGGGCGGTGGGGTGCTGGTCTGGAGCATGACAGAGCGGGAGGAGGCGCCGTATCGCCCGGGCGAACAGGTCGAGGGCATTGTTGCCCGACTGGAACGGACGCTTCCTCCAGATTATCCGCGGGTTACGTTTGCAGACGTAACGGAGGCGGCGGGCATTCATTTCCGGCATTTCGCAGGCCGGCGCACCAGCCAGATTCCTGAAGACATGGGCTCCGGCGCCGCCTGGGGCGACTACGACCGGGATGGCTGGCTGGATCTTTATGTCGTGAGCACCATCGGGCCCCTCGCGATGACGCCCGAAGAAGGGCGCCAGGCGGGCACCTGCAACCGACTGTTTCACAACAACGGGGACGGCACGTTTTCCGACGTCACCGAAACAGCCGGTGTAGGCTTCTGCGGCTGGGGCATGGGAGCCGCCTGGGGCGACTATGACAACGACGGCTGGCCGGATCTGGTGGTGACGGCCTTCGGCCAGAACGTGCTCTACCACAACAATGGCGACGGAACGTTCACGGACGTAACCCGGAAAGCCGGCCTGGCCGGTCCGGAAGGCTTCTGGACCGGCGCTTCCTGGGGCGACTACGACAACGACGGCGATCTTGACCTCTATATCACAGGCTACGTTCGTTACGTGCCCGTTCGCAACGATTCCACCGCGCTGGGCTTCGATATTGAAAACCCACCGGGTATCAATCCCTCTACGTTTGAGCCGGAACGTAATCTGTTCTATCGCAACAATGGCGACGGGACGTTCACCGAGATTGCTTTCCGGGCCGGCGTGGCCGATCCAGAAGGCAAAGGGCTCAGTGCCGCCTGGGTTGACCTGGACGAAGACGGGTGGCTCGATCTCTACGTGGCCAACGACGTGTCGGATAACACGTTCTTCCGAAACCAGGGCGATGGCACCTTCGAAGACCTGAGCTATCCGGCACTGGTGGCGGACTACCGGAGCTCGATGGGCATTGCCGTCGGCGATTGGGACGGCGATACGGATTTCGACTTGTTCCTGACGCACTGGGTAGCCCAGGAAAATGCCCTGTATACCAATCTCCTGCGCGAGCAGGGCACGCTGCGGTTTCGCGATGAGGCCGACCAGTTCGGGCTCGGACAGATCTCGCTCGACTATGTGGGATGGGGCACCTCGTTCTTTGACTATGACAACGATGGACGGCTTGACCTGTTCGTAACCAATGGTAGCACGCTCCAGCAGCGCGATCAGCCACATCAGCTTGTGCCCCAGAAGGACTTACTCTTCTGGAATCGGGGGGCAGATGGCTTCTACGAGGTGTCGGCCGTCAGCGGCAGTTTCTTCGATTCGCTCTATGTGGGACGCGGCGCAGCCTTCGCGGACTACGACAATGACGGCGACGTGGACATTTTCGTGGTGAATCACAGCGGCCGGGGCGTACTGCTCCGCAACGAAGGCGGCAACCGAAACAGCTGGCTGGAGGTGGCGCTCGAAAGCCGCTCTTGCAACCGAATGGCGCTGGGAGCACGGGTACGCGTGGTAGCTGGCGGCCGGGTTCAGGTGCGGCAGATCGGAGCGCAGAGCACGTACCTGTCGCAGAACAGTCCCGTGGCCCACTTCGGTCTGGGAAGGGCGGCGCAGGTCGATACGATTGAAGTGGTCTGGCCGTGCAACGGGCGTCGCCAGGTGCTGACCGATGTGCCGGCGCGCCAGATCGTGCGCATCGTCGAAGACACAACGACCTGAAGCACCCAGAAGCAATGTGGCGAAACTTGCTTGTCGGGCTTGGATGGCTCGGGGTGATCCTGATCACGGGATGCACTTCACATACGACATCGCCGGAGTCGGTCGAGGCAACGGAAGCCGAACGGAATCGCGTCGTCCAGTTCTGGAAGCTGTATCGTGAAGCGACGCAGCGACGTCTGAACGGTGAGCTGGAGGCGGCCGTCTCGCTCTATCAGCAAGCGCTGGCCCTCGACAGCCTGCATGAAAATGCGCTCTATTACCTGGGAAACACCTATCTGGAACTGGGGCGACTGGAAGCCGCCTATCAGGTATGGCAGCGGCTGGCCGCCGCACACCCCCGGAGCAACCGGGCCTTCATGCAGCTCGGGCGGCTGCAGATGTGCTATCCTGAAAGCCCGTTGTTTGATCTAAAAGCGGCCCGCGCTTCCTTTGAACGCGCCCTGGCGTTGAACAAGGACAGCGGACCGGTGCTGCATCTGGGCGAGGTGGCCTTACTGGAGGGACGGCTGAAAGAGGCCGACCGTCTTTTTGACAAGGTGTTGGCGATGAATTTCCGCAGCGTACCGGCCTACGTGCTGAAGGCCTATCTGGCCTGGCGGGCAGGCGATCCGCAGACGGCCCGTCTGCTGCTGGAAAAGGCCCGGCCGTTCGCTCGACCGAAAACCGATGCCGCCCGCCTGCAACTTGAAGAAGGTAACACCCGCACCGGACGCGCACTGGTGTCGGAGGAAGCTATCATATGTCCTCTGCTGGCCTTCGACGAAGCCGCCTTGGCCGACACCACCCGCCCGCTCGATCCCGATCGATTCCTTCGCCCGCTGGCCGAGCGACTGGCAGGGCTGTCCCTATAAGAATGCGCGGGGGATACCTGTTTTTGCCCTTACCCAGGTGCAGGGGATGTAGCGTGGAAATCCTTCCATCGCCTGGCCTTCAAAACGACCCCGCACCCTCAACGGCTTCGCCTGCCGCACCAGCGCTGCCGGCTCAGGCGCACGCTCAAGGGGGCCACCTGCAGCGTCAGCCGCACATAGTAGCGGCGCGCCCGCGTGTCCGGGTCGCAGGTCAGGCCCCGCAGGATGAAGGTGCGGTAGAAGGGCACGTTGACCCGTCCGATGCGGGCGCCTTCGATTGGAAAGGGGCGGCCGTTGAGCGTCAGTTGCAGCTGGGCTGTAGGCAGCGAGGGCGGCACCGACAGCACGACGAAGAGCTCGTCGGCCTCGAGCAGCAGGCAGCCGCTCAGGAAGGCTGTCAGGCAGCAGGCGGCCCGCAGCAGGCAACGTGTTCGCATGGCTGTTGTCACAGCGTGCGCACCTGCACGCGCAGGCAATCTTTGCCCTCCCGCCAGCAGCGGTGCAGATAATCCCACGTCACGGCCGGCACCCGAAACCGCCCCTGAAAATGCAACTTCGCGTCCGGATACCGACTCCGATATGAACGGTGAAACGGCGAAAGCACTACCTCAAAAGTCCCCTCGTAAAACACCAGCAGAAACGGCTCGGTCTGCACCGTGTCGATCCGGCTGAAGCGCACCCAGCTCCGCAACGAATCCTCCCGCGCAATCCAGTACGAACTTAGGCTCAAATCTCCATCAATTTCTCCAAAACTTCCCATCATTCCCAGCACATCTTCCGGAAGCTCACCCCGGGCAACCCTTTCTCGGTCGAAGGGATTGGAGTTGAACAGGTAGTAGGTGGTGTCAGTTTTGAGGTGATTTTCGTTGAAATCAAACAAAAGCACGGCTTCGTAGAAGGGAAGCGCGGGTGTTGGGGCGCGCTGAACAAAATACAAAATATAACGAACGCATTCGCCGATGCTGCAAGTTAGCGCTCCGAGAGCTGAGTCGGGCCGCCAGGGTTGGCTGTCCAGACAGATGAACGCATAGGCCACAGGCCCCTCCGGCGGCACCACCAGCTCCGGCCGGCGACAGCGCAAATCCTCCGGACTTTGCGCCTCCAGCAAACTACACCCCCACCACATCACCACGACCAGCAACCAACCCTTCCGCATCGCTTCCTCCAGCTTTGGCTTCAGAACAGACGAAACCGAGCGCGGAGGAACCCACGCCGGCCCCTCCGCAGCCCCTACCTACCGAACCCGCGTGATCGACTGCGTCAGCAGCTGACCACCAGCCCGCAACACCACCACATAACGACCCGCCGGCCACGAGCCCGTCGCCAGCTCCACCCGATGCCAGCCCGCCTCCATGCGACCCGGCCAACGTATCCCCTGGAGGTGGCAGTCCATGGGCAGTCGTTGCTGAGCCTGCGGCTTGAGGGCTTCTATGGTCAGGGGTGGGCTTCAACGAGCGGGACTGGCTGCGCCTGAAGCGTGCCTGGGCTCAGCCGCCAGCATCCCGGCAGAAGCATGGAGAGGATAAGCCGTGTGCGTCTCATGGCTTCTTCCGTTTTCGGTTGGGGAGAAAAGGGCTTCCGAATCAACCGAGAACGGCTGGTGACGGAGAGGGTCGCCACGTCGCCGTGGTTTGGATAATATTAAATAAAACAGAGGTTTGATTGTCAAGTCCAGAATTTGTCTCTCTGGGAGTGGCTTCTGCCGGTCCCTTACTCGGAGGGGGAGCAAACCAGAAAAAGTTTTGTGAGTGGGGTTGGGTGCTGATGCCAGCGTTGTTCAATAACGCGCCTGGAAAAAATGGCTCCCCCTTGAGGGGGAGCTATCCGGGGGACAGAAGGGGTGTTTGCCGGGAGCAGGCGTGCTGGCGGAATGAGGAGGGATGAGGCCGGGGCGCACTGCTACAGGACATGTAGCAGTGGGCGAATGTGGGATTCCCGCCTTTTCGCCTTCCTGTCTGCTCTGGCCTGTCGGGGTCTTCCGAGGGTTCCGGTCAGTGCGTGGTGGCCGGAGCGGGCTTTTTCTTCGGGGGCAGGTCATTGCCGCGGGGCACAAAGGCCTGGATGCCGGTAATCTCACGGCCCAGGATCAGTCCATGGATGTCGTAGGTGCCTTCGTAAGTATTGACGCTTTCAAGGTTGACCATGTGGTGGATGACCCGATAGTCGCCTACGATCCCGTTGGCGCCGTGCATGTCGCGCGCCATGCGCGCAATTTCCAGGGCCTTGCCTGCGTTGTTGCGCTTGGCCAGAGAGATCTGCGCGGGGGTTACCTTGCCTTCATCGGCCAGTTGTCCCAGTCGGAAGGCCAGCAGTTGCATCTGGGTGATTTCCGTGAGCATGTGGGCGAGTTTCGTCTGAATAAGCTGCGTGGCCGCCAGCGGGTAGCCAAACTGCGTGCGCTCCATCACATAACGCCGCGTGCGCTGGTAGCAGTCTTCGGCCGCGCCTACCGTCCCCCAGGCGATACCATAGCGGGCGTTGCTCAGGCAGGAAAACGGTCCGCGCAGGCCACGCACGCCCGGCAAGACGTTCGCATCCGGCACAAACACGTCCTCCATGACAATCTCTCCGGTTGAAGAGGCGCGCAGCGACATCTTGTTTTTAGTCTCCGGCGTCGAGAGGCCGGGCATATCGCGCTCCAGAATGAATCCCATGATCTCCCCTTCTTCGTCCGGATGCGTCCGGGCCCGGGCCCAGACAACCGCGATGTCGGCAATCGGTGCGTTGGTGATCCAGGCCTTGGTTCCATTGAGGATCCAGCCACCATCGACGCGGCGGGCGGTGGTTTCCATGGAGCCGGGATCCGAGCCATGATCCGGCTCGGTAAGTCCGAAGCAGCCAATCAGTTCACCGGTGGCCAGCTTGGGCAGGTATTTACGTTTCTGTTCTTCCGTGCCATACTTCTCAATAGGAAACATGACCAGGGACGATTGCACGGACATAAACGAGCGGTAGGCCGAGTCGACGCGTTCCAGCTCGCGTGCAATCAGCCCGTAGGCCGTGTAGCTGGCGCCTCCGCCGCCGTATTTCGGATCGACCGTTACGCCCAGCAGGCCCAGCTCGCCCATTTCGCGGGGAATTTCCCGGTGAAAGATGCCCTGCTGGTTGCCTTCCAGGGCGCGAGGTTCCAGCGCACCCTGCGCGTACTCGCGCGCCGTCTCCATGATCAGGCGGTCCTCTTCTTTCAGCATCGACTCGAAGAGGAACGCATCGTCCGGATTGAAGGGAAACGAACCCATGATGCTTCCAACCTTTTGTTGCCGGAAAACTTACCCGTAATTCCAGTTCACGCCGCGGCCCTGCTCGGGATCCGGATAGTGCCAGGTGACCGCGCCCTGATCGCAGGCGTACATGCAGGTGCCGCACTCGATGCAATCTTCAAACTGGAAATGTACGTGGCCTTGCTCGTCGAGGGTATAGCAGTTGGCCGGGCACACGTACGTGGTGGCTTTGTGGGGGCAGCGTGTGTTGCAGATGGTTGTGTCCACCAGGATGTGGGGCCGGGCGTCCCGGCGATCCTGGTTACGGTAATTGACTTTCCCCAGGCGTTCTGCAATGGTCATGGCGTCAGAGGGCTTTCCAGGCCCGGTAGGTGAGTTTCAGAAGTTCCAGGGGGGAGCTATGGCGCCGGATGACCTCGGGCAGGATCTGGCGCAGCTTGGGAGCCGGTCGGTTCTCCACGCGGAAAAACTCGCGGCCCAGGTCGCATACCAGGCGCGGCATGCGTTCATACATCACCGGCTCATGAAGCAAACGGACGGCTGCCTGGAAGTTCCGCATGTTCTGCAGGACGTAGCTCTGTTCCAGGCGTTCGCGGTAGCGGCGGAGCGTAGCGGCTGAAAAGTCGCCGGCCTGGCGGGCGTCGAGGACGGTTTCAGCCGCGAGGATGCCCGAATGCATTGCGAAGTCCATGCCCTGAATGGCTTTGCCAGCATTCAGGAGCAGGTTGGCCGCTTCGCCGGCTACCAGAACCCCATCGGCATACACCTCACGCGGCATGGCTCGCAGGTCGCCGGTAGAGACCACATGGGCGGCATATTCGACGACCTCGCCGCCCCGGATCATATCGGCCACCACCGGATGTGCTTTGAAGCGGTCCAGCAACTCATAGGGTTTTTTGCCTTTGCGGCGCAGGTCGGCCATGCCCAGGACCAGGCCAATCGACACGGTGGTGCGGTTTGTGTAGAGAAAGCCTCCGCCTTCGACGCCTTCGGTAATCGCGCCGATGAACTCGTTAGCCATGCCGCTGCGCTCGGTGAGCTGGAAGCGATCTTCGAGCACCTTGCGATCAAAACGAAGCACTTCTTTGACGCCCACGGCCAGGTAATCGGCCGGGACGTATGCGGTTTGCAGGCCAATCTGGCGCGTGAGCAGGTTGTTGACCCCTTCGGCCAGAATCACACAGTCGGCGTAAAAGCGTTCGCCTCCGGCCTCAACGCCCACGACGCGGCCGTTTTCAACCAGAAGGCGCTCTACAAGTACGTCGAAGGCCAGCAGCGACGATTCGGCGCAGGCGCTCTGGTCGATGACTTCCTGCACCTTGTCGGCAAGCCAGCGGTCGAACACAGCCCGCAATACCGTCACGCCCATGTAAGGGGGCGTATCGTAGTGGCTTGATTTGAAGTCGATGGAAAAAGCAGACTGCTCATCCAGAAACGTAAGCCGTCGATGATTGACAAAGCGTTCGAAGCCGGCGTTCGGGTCGTTCCAGTACTCGGGGACCAGGCGGGCCAGGTCGGTGCCCCAGAGCACCCCGCCAGAGACGTTTTTGGCGCCACTGTAGGCCCCTCGTTCGATCAGCAGAAACGGGACTTCGTTGCGAGCCAGCACCATGGCGGCGCTCAGCCCGGCAACGCCGCCTCCGACAATGATGCAGCCAAAGCGTTCCGCTTCCATTAGCTTCCGGCCTTGATGCGACGTACTTCTTCAATGAGCAGCGGCAGAATCTGGTACAGATCGCCCACGATGCCATACGTGGCGATATTGAAGATCGGCGCGTCCGGGTCCTTATTAATGGCCACGATTACCTTGCTGCCGGCCATCCCGGCCACGTGCTGAATTGCGCCGGAGATCCCCACGGCAATATAAAGCGTAGGGGAAACCACCTTACCGGTCTGGCCGATTTGCAGCGAAGCCGGGAAAAGCCCGGCCTCGATGGCGGCGCGGGATGCACCTACAGCGGCCCCCAGCTCGCGGGCCAGCGTCTCCACCAGTTGCTTACCGGCTTCGTCGCGCACGCCTCGGCCGGCGGCCACGATGATGTCGGCTTCCGAGAGATCGACCTGATCGGTTGCGCCGGTTAGGACTTCCCGGAGCGTAGCCCGCAGCACGCTGGCATCAAAATCGAACGGCACGGCAACCACTTCCGGGTCGGTAGCAGTCTCCGCGGGCTGCGCGTGGTAAGCGCCTGCGCGCACTGAAATTAATACCGGCTGCGCGGCTGCTTCAGTATCGGCCAGCACGCGGGCAGCCATCACCGGGCGCGTGACCGTAACGGTCGGGGTCACCTCGAACGAGGCGACGTCGGGCAGGGCTGCAGCGCTCACGCGGGCTGCCAGCGCTCCCAGCACATCCTTGATGGCTTCCGTCGAGGGAAAAGCCATCACGGCCGGCTGCGCGGCCTGAAACACAGCCTCCAGCGCTGCCAGCACCGGCGCATTCAGGTGTTGGGCCAGCGCAGCATGCTGCACTAGGTAGATCCGATCTACGCCGTAGGGCTTCAGTGCTTCGATGAAGCGTTCTGCGTCGGGGTGCAGCACGCAGGCAGCCAGCGGGACGCCATCGCGACGGGCCAGCTCCCGCATGCGCGTCAGTACTTCCAGCGAAGAACGGGTGGGTCGATCCTGTTGAATCGAAATATAGCAGAGGTAGGTGCTCATGGTTACAACACACGGGCTTCTTCGCGGAGTAGATGAACAAGTTCACGAACGACTTCGGCCGGCTCACCTTCGAGCTTGCGGCCAGGAGTACGGGGCGGTACCGGTCGGTAGCCGGTTACGCGCGTTTGCGGCTGAAGCTGATCAGGCGCCAGCCCCAGGTCAGACAGCGTAATCCGCTCAACGGGCTTGCGCCGAGCCTGCATGATTCCCCGAATCGAGGGGATGCGGGGATCGTTCATGTCGTTAGAGATCGTTACCAGGCCCGGCAGGGTCAGCTCAATAAGCTCGCGACCGGCATCGCCCTGGCGGGTCACGATCAACCGGCCCTGCTCATAAGCCAGCCCCACCGCATTGCTCACGTAGGGCAGGCCCAGCCGCTCGGCCAGCATCGTACCCGTAAGTCCTGCATCGGTATCCTGGGCCTGTTTGCCCGTAAAAATTGCATCGTAACTTCGGTCCCTGAAAAAGGCCGCGAGCACTGTGGCTATGGTAGCCGAGTCCCAGCCTGCAGGGTCGGCTTCGATATGATAGGCCCGCTCGGCCCCCATGGCCAGGGCCTTACGGATCGTTTCGGAAACCGAGGCCGGGCCGATAGCAACAACCTCGACGCTACCTCCGTGCTGCTCGACCAGCTGCAATGCGCCTTCTACCGCAGACGCATCATAAGCATTGAGCACGTGGCGCTCGACGTCGAATTGCAGGCGCCCATCCACAATTCGAAAGGGCGCTTGAATGTCAGGTACCTGTTTAATGCAGACGCAGATGTTCATGGCCTTTCAGAACTGATCTTCAGAAGCATCCCCATTTTACAAAATTTCCGCCATTAGGAAGGAAGCGCTTTTGGATTCTTTGCAGAAGATCCCGAAAAGGCGCTGCTTTAAAATAAAGTATTGCGCCGGTCCGTTCTTTCAGAAGAGGAGCTGAGGAGCCATTTTTGACGCGACAGCATCATGCACAGGAGACACCTGTTTGGCCTGGGACTCCTGCTCATGTTCCTGACAGCCTGCCGTTCAGAAAGACCGCCGCAGCTATCTGATCTGCCTGCTGCTCTCGACACCTGGACGCTAACGCCCATCGCAACGCTGGGGGAAGAGACCGATTCGGTCGTATTTGGCTGGATTGAACAGGTGGTGGTCGATCGGCGCGACCGAATCTGGGTGGCCGATCGCGATGCAGGTGAAATCTATGTCTTTACGGCCGATGGGACCTGGCAGCATCGATGGGGTGGCAAAGGGGAAGGACCCGGGGAATTTCAAGGGCTGCTATCCCTTGCGCTGGGACCAGGTGATTCGCTGTATACCTGGGACTGGCAGGCGGGAAGGGTGCAGGTGTTTACGTTCGAGAATGGATTTGTGCGGGCATTCCGGCCAGACTGGCAAGCACCGGGGCAACCAGGGGTTCTCAGTCAGTTTGGCCTGCGCCTGGTGGGGGTCGTTCCTGAAGGCATGCTGCTGCAGTATTTACCGCCGCTGCGAAGCTTCGAGGAGCTGGCAGCGCCACGTCCGGTCCTGGTGTTGTACGCTTCGTGGAACGGACAGGTACAGGATACGCTCTTGCAGCAGGAGATTCACCCGCCTCTGGTGCATCGGCTTTCAAGTGGGGCGATTGCTGTGAGTGAGCCGCCGTTTGCCTGGCAGCCGGTGATTCGCGCAGACCAACGGGGCTTTCTCTGGTACGGGCGCACTGATTCCCTGAAGATTGAACGTATCGACTGGCAGCAAAAACAGCGTGTCGTGGTGGTGCAGTATCAGGTGCCCCGGGTGCCCGTTACCGAGGCCGATCGCGATTCGCTTCTGCAGGGCGAAACGCTTGCGCTGCTGATACGGGAGACGGGCTATAAACTGCCCGCTTTTAAGCCTGTGTTTACCACCTTTGCACTGGGTCCAGACGAGACCATCTGGGTGCGGCTCAGTCCGCCGCACGGAGTTTCCGAGGCCCACTGGCTGATTTTCAATGCGCAGGGGCATCTGCTGGCCGACACCTACCTTCCTGTGGACGTGGAGGAGCTTGCCGTGGGGACCCGTATTGTGGCGGGGCGCACGCGCGACCGCACGCGGGTGCTCCTCTTTCGCCGGCCTACCGGGGCCGTTTGAAGCTGAAGAAAGTCCAGCTGCGCGACGTGCAGCCTTTCCGCCTTCTGACCTCCCAGGTTGGTCCAGAGGGGTAGGTTGTTATGACACGGGACGCGCTATTCGTCCGGCGTTTATTTCTACCGGTTGCTGGTAGACAGACAGGCATTTACCGGAAAGATGGTGCGGCTTCGTTGACCGCGCCGGCTACTTGAGCGGCAGTGTTAGTTGCTGGTCGAAGCGGTCCGGTGCGACGTATCGCGTGTGAAAGTGCAGCCAGTCTTCCGGAAAGCGTTGATAGACCGGATCGTCCCAGAGCCGCCCGGGCGGGGTATCGTAGCCGGGTTGCCCGTGGTAGGGAAGCGGGCGCACGGTACGTGAGAACGTCGTGTTGAAATCGCCGTCTTTGACCCATCCATCGCCAATCAGCACAAAGTCGCGCACCCAGCCTTCAGGTGGATCGGGAAGCGCCTGAAACCGCAAAACCAGTTCGTCTCCGGCATTCATAATGACGTAGCGATCGTCCACGCGAGCCAGCAGCTCGCGCACGTCGCCAAAGCGCGTGTAGTAGCCTTCCAGGTCACGCCAGCGCTGGGCCGTACTGGCCAGCGAATCATACAGCGGAATTTCAGGGGCTGCATGGAAAGGTTGAACGGTTGCCGAATAACCGCGATAGCGAAGTTCGGCGACGGCAGGTTGCAGGCGGTGGGTGCGCAGCGAAAGCGCAGGACGGCCTTCTGCCCAGCCAATCCAGTCCCAGTAGATTTCCAGGTTAGTATGGAGGCGCACGCGGTAAGGACCGCCTTTCGGAAACTGATTCGTCAGGTCAATCACAATCGTTTTCAGGCGACCGGCCGGAAAGCCCAGGTCCGGGTACGCTACGCGCCAGCCCCCCTGGCCGTCAGGGACCTCGACGCGCAGGCCCCGCGGCCGCGGGTGGCGTCCCTGACTGATGGCAACGTTAATGGAGCTATCGGTAGGCCGCAGCCAGCCGTAGGCGATCAGGTAAAGGGGCTGATCTGCCGGCACCTCCTTACCCAGATCCACCTCAATGAAGTGCGGTTCGGCGATGCCCTGGTAGGCGCCCAGCGCAAATGCGTCGAAATAGTGGCCGTCGCGCTGTTGCACCATCGCGGTTACGTCTCGGCCGGTGTGGTTGGTAGCGCGAGCGATGGGCTGCACGGGGCCGGTGGTGTAGAGTTTCAACAGGCGTGGAGGGAAAGCAAAGCGTTCGTCTACCCAGATTTCGGTTCCTTCCGGATGATCGACCGCCATGAGTGATATATGATCAAAGAAGTGCGTTTCCCATAGCTCGGCCGTGATGCGCACGTCATAGAAACCGTTGCGCGGGCGGAGCTGGTCGCCGCGGATTTTAATCCAGTCTTCGGTCTGGGCAATATCGCCTGTTTCCTGGGCATTGATGCGCAGGCCCAGCGGCGAACCCCAGATGAAGTCGGTCACGAAGACCATGCGTTCGCCGTTGAATGTAAAGACCCAGGGACAGGAGCCTTTCAGGCGTTGCGTGGCCTGCACAGTCTGGTTAGCGGCCAGGTTGAACTCGGCCTGGACGTTGCCGTTGGGCCAGACGATGCGGGCCAGCGGCACGCGCGTTTCCAGTCCGAGGCCGAAATGCACTACCGGGGCCTGAATGACCTGCTTCTGATAGATAGTGCCGGCGCGGATTTCGACAATCCCCCCGATGCCGAAGCTGTTCACGCGCTGGTCACCCACGACAACGGCCTGGGGATGCAGTTGCGTCCAGCCATAGGGGGCGTCGCTCTGGTTCAGGAGGCGAATGGGGGTGCCGTCGGGTTGGACGGCAGCAAGATCCAGGCGACCGTCCCCGTTGAGGTCAGCTGCGTCAAAAGTCTGCGCGTTGAGGGAGAGCGGTTCGGGGCGGAGATTTCCGCGGGCGTTAACCAGCCAGATCCAGGTCTGGGCAGGCACGGATGCGATGAGATCCTGAGCGCCGTTGTTGTCCAGGTCGGCGGTAAAGAGGTGTGCCTGGCGGCAGGTAGATTCGGGAAGCGTAGGTGTCCGAGAGGGCAGGGAAGATATGTGCCAGGAGCGGGTGTGCGGGGCGTAGGCCAGTTGCTGCAGCGTACCGTCGGGACGCCACAGGATCAGTTCGAGACGGCCGTTGTGATCCAGGTCGGCGGTAGTGATGGTGCAGCTTGTGGTGGAGGGTAGGGTCGTATCGGGCAGAAAGAGACCCTGGCGCTCGTTGCGCCAGAGGTGGAGCGTGCCGTTCAGGTCGAGCACGGCCAGATCAGGGTCGCCATCGCTGTCGAGGTCGCTCCAGACGAGTTGATGGGGAGCTGTGGAGAAGACGCGTTGGATCTGGAAGGTCTGGTCTCCGTTATTGCCCACCCAGAAAATGCCAGAACGGGTGCCCACCAGTAGGTCCAGATCGCCTTCTAGGTCAAAGTCAGCTACCCAGAGGCCGGTAAGGGTGACCGCAGGCAGGTCTGGGAGCTCTATCGTGGTGAAGGCACCATCGGCATGTTGGCGATAAAGCCGGAGGCCCTGGCGGCCCAGCAGGGCAATGTCCATGCGGAAGTCATTGTCGAAATCGAACAGGGCCAGACTGTTGCGTGGAGAAACGGTCGGTGGTGTAGGGCCCGGACGGTTTAGCACAGCACCGTCGTGGAATTGCACGTCGCGTGCGCGGACCAGAAGCAGGGAGGGGCTGGCATCGGCGGCCTTCCAGACCACGCGCAGCGCCTGTACGGAAGCCGTGGACAATGGCTCTGGCTGGAAGGTCATGAGCGTATCGGGCAGGGCAAAGGTGGCCTGTGGGCGTTTCAGGCGCAAGGGATTGGAAAGAGGGGGGCTGAGCACATCCGGTGGTGGTTGCAGTTCGGCCAGGTCGGTCCGAAAGGCTGGATGCTGAAGAAGCGTGTTCCGAAGGAAGCGCACCTGAGTGGTCAGAGCCGTCCAGTCAGGGGGGCGGATCAGGGCTTGCAGTTCCTGCCAGACAACGCGCGCCTCTTCCGGCCAGGTGCTGACAAGGGATTGCAGATGCGTAACGGTTTCGCGAAGCATTCGTGCGTTTTGGGTGGCGACCGCTCGGTGCAGGCGTTCCAGCCAGAGGGCCTGGTTGTCGGGGTGGTAGTGCAGCATGCGGGCAAGCAGCGTGTCGGCCGTTAGCGTATCGTCGGGCATAGGATGGGTCTCCAGCAGCTGGAACAGCAAATAGGCGGCTTCAAGATCAGATGGGTCGGTGCGGAGCGCCTGGAGCAAATGTGATCGGGCTTGTTCAGGTTGGTCTTCGGCCAGGGCCAGTCGCGCTTGCAGCACGTGAATGCGCGGATTTTCAGGGGCCAGACGGGCGGCCTGATTCAGATAGCGGCGGGCCGCTTCCAGATCGTTTCGGCGCAGGGCCAGCAGGCCCAGGTTGGCCCAGGCGGCCGGTTCGCCGGGAGCCTGTTCGGTCACCCGTTCTAAAAGTGCACGGGCTCCGCGATCTTCGCCGGCCTGCAGGGCTGCCAGCCCTGTATAGAAGGCGGTGATGGTTTCCTGATAGGCATCAGTGCCGGGCTCCGGCACCGAGGGGGTTGGGCGGCAGGCAGTTGCAAGCAGCGCCACCCATAGCAGCGTCAAAAGGCAGGTATTCCGGCTGTGGGGCATGGCTTCAGGTAACACAACATCACACGACCTCTGCAAGTTAGCGTCGTCGGGGGATACGGGCAAGGCGAGCGCAGTGTCCTGTAAGGAATGGTGGGAGGAAAACGGTCTCCCATGGCGGCGACGAACCTGGAGGCCTGAGGCCAATGAGCGAGCCGCAGCCGACAGGTTATTTTACAGGCAAATACCAGGAGCCTTCCGACACCTGGCTGAGTGCCCAAATAGACAGCAGTCAGACAGCCTGCCGAATGGCTTCGACGGCTGTTGGGTCTTCAAGGCTGCTCAGGTCGCCTGGGTCCTGTCCCAGATAGGTTGCCCGAATCACACGACGCATGATCTTAGCATTGCGCGTTTTGGGCAGGGCAGTCACGAAACGAATTTCGCGAGGTTTTAGCGGTTTGCCCAGCGCGGCTACCACCCGATCCATAAGCTCCTGGCGGAGACGTTCGGAGGGCGTTCTGCCAGGCTTGAGCACCACGAAAGCAACCACCTCTTCGCCTTTGACTTCGTGAGGGACCCCAATGGCCGCGCTTTCGGCGACGGCTTCGTGCGCGTTCAGGATTGCCTCGACCTCGGCCGGCCCCAGCCGCTTGCCGCCCACTTTGATCGTATCGTCTGAGCGTCCCAGAATGTACCAGAGGCCATCGCGGTCAATGGCAGCAAAGTCGCCATGTACCCAGAGGCCTTCGATGCGCCGCCAGTAGGTATCGAGATAGCGTTCCCGGTCGCGCCAGAAGCCCCGGGTCATGCCAATCCAGGGTTTGCGGATAACGAGTTCGCCGACTGCTTCCCGCACGGGACGTCCCTGTTCGTCCACTACATCGGCGGCCATGCCCGGCACCGGTCCGGAGAACGCGCAGGGTTTCAGGGGGCGGAAGAAATTCCCGCAGAGGATACCTCCAGAGATTTCCGTGCCGCCCGAGTAGTTCAGAATGGGCTTTTCACGGCCAAGCACGTGTTCAAAGCACCAGAGCCAGGAATCAGGGTCCCAGGGACTTCCGGTTGAACCGACGGCGCGCAGGCTCGACAGATCGTGGCGGTGGATGGGCTCTGGTCCATGGGGACGCAGAGCCCGGATCAGGGTAGGGGAGACGCCCAGATGCGTAATGCGATGCTGCTCGACCAGTGCCCACAGGCGATCCACGTCTGGATAGTCGGGTGCGCCATCGTAGAGCACCATGGTGGCACCGATAAGCAAGGTGCCAAAAACCAACCAGGGCCCCATCATCCAGCCCATGTCTGTGACCCAGTACATGGTTTCGCCAGGCTTGAGATCCATGCACTGGTACATGTCCTGCGCGGCTTTAATGGGAAAGCCGCAGTGCGTGTGAACTGCGCCTTTGGGACGGCCGGTGGTCCCGCTGGTGTAGATGACCATGAGCACATCCTCGGCCTCGGTGCGGACCGTCTCGGCCTCGGACGGCTGCGGCCAGACGAGCTCATGCCACCAGTGGTCGCGTCCGGGCTGCATAGGGACCGACGCGGGCTCGGTTTCCAGGCGCCGGAAGACAATGACGTGCGCTACGCTGGGACAGTCGGCCAGCGCCTCGTCCGCAATTGGCTTCAGATAGACAGGGCGGCCGCGCCGGTAAAACTCGTCGGCCGTAAACAGAAAGCGTGCGGCTGCGTCGCGAATGCGGGTGCGGACTGCTTCGGCGCCGTAGCCGCTGAAAAGCGGTAGCACAATGCCGCCCAGCTTGATCACAGCGAGAAAAGCGATGACCAGCTCGGGCGTCATAGGCATAAACAGCGCGGCCACGTCACCTTGCTGGAAGCCCAGGGTTTGCAGAGCGCGAGCGCAGCGACAGACCTCGGCATGCAGTCCTGCGTAGGTCAGTGTGCGCTGCGTTCCTTCTTCGCCTTCCCAGCGCAGGGCGATGCGTTCGGCCGTTTCCGTTTCCTGCCATTTGTCCAGCAGATTATGGACGATGTTGAGCTGACCGCCGACGCACCAGCGGGGAAAGGCAGGGCCCTCGCTCAGGTCTAAGATCTGCGTATAAGGGCGGTAGAAGCGAATGTCCAGGTCTTCCAGCACGGCCGGCCAGAACCATTCCGGATCCTCGACCGAACGCGCCTGCAGCTCGTCCAGTGAGCTGATGCGGTGGCGATTCATGAATCGCTGCAGGTTGCTGGCCGCAATCCATTCCGGTCGCGGTTCCCAGACTACGGGCTGGTTGAAGGGAAACGTTTCTGTAATCGAATCAAAAGCGCTTCCTGTTTGCATGGTTCGGATACCACCGGTTGTGTCGGAGGGACCTTTAATGATACGGGGAGGAGCTTGCCCGGTGCAAGATCGTTTAGGAAGCCCGAAGAGTAACGATCCGGATAGTGCGATGGCTGTTCCCAGGGTTACGCGCACTGAAGAAGAATGGCGACAGTTGCTGACGCCAGAGCAGTATCGCATTCTGCGAGAACATGGTACGGAGCCAGCCTTTAGCGGAAAATAC
Source organism: Rhodothermus profundi (assembly GCF_900142415.1). Lineage (NCBI taxonomy): Bacteria > Pseudomonadati > Rhodothermota > Rhodothermia > Rhodothermales > Rhodothermaceae > Rhodothermus > Rhodothermus profundi. The sequence continues at coordinate 242,026 of NZ_FRAU01000003.1, read as the reverse complement.
TGGAATCACAAAGCGCCGGGCATTTATCGTTGCGCAGGATGTGGGCTGCCTTTGTTTTCGTCCGCTGCGAAGTATGATTCGGGTACCGGATGGCCAAGTTTTTATGCCCCGATTGACCCGGCGCACGTCGAGACGTCCGACGACTACAGTCTGGGGATGCATCGCATTGAGGTGCATTGTGCTGCCTGCGGAGGCCATCTGGGACATGTGTTTCCGGATGGGCCGCCGCCTACAGGGCTGCGCTACTGCATTAACTCGGCTGCGCTGGTTTTTGAACCAGCTGATCAGGCGCCCTGAGGCTCCAGTCGTTGGGCAGAAGGCCTGGACAGTATCCGGGCATCAAGTGAATACGGACCGGCGCCAAAGACGCTGTACACGACCAGCAGAAACAGCACCAGTGCTGAGAGCTCCAGCGACTGGCTGGTCGAAAGCAGACCTTCCTGCAAGTGCAGAAGGAAAGTTGCGACAAACAGGATAGGTACCTGTGCCAGGGCAGCCAGACGCGTGAGCAGCCCGGCTGCCAGCATCAGGCCGCCGGCCAGGTGTGCCAGCGCGACGTAGTGGACCGCCGCCATGGGCAGGAACCAGTCCAGATTCTGACCCTCCACAAAAGCCATAATCCGGGAAGAGTCGGCTACAAACAGCCACCCACGTACAAAAAGCGCCACCCCCAGGTACATGCGGATCAGGTCATACCCGAGCAGCCGATGCGCGTCAAGCCAGGTGTAGAGGTCCTTGAGCGGTCTCATGGTCCCGCAGGATGATTGTTAATTGTTAAGATTTCTTAAAGAGGAGATATGCCAACCACCGCAAAGCGTTCCGGCCTGCCGCATCTTTTTGGATCCATGTGCGTTACCGCCCGACGGTATGTTGTTTGATGCCCATTGACGCTTTGGTAGGACCGATCTGTCGGCATAGATGAAACGCTGGAAAGTTCTTAAACAGGAGTATCTGCTCCGACGCTGGTGGATGAACCTTCGCGTGGATCGGGTGCGCTTACCCAGTGGAGAAGAGATTGAAGAGTTTCATGTCATTGAGTATCCAGACTGGGTGTGCGTGCTCTGTTTGACAGAGGAGGGACAGTTGGTAATGGTAGAGCAGTACCGGCACGGCCTGGGGGTTGTGAGCCTGGAGCTTCCGGCCGGTGGAATTGAGCCGGGGGAAGATCCGCTGGAGGCGGCGCAGCGTGAATTGCTGGAAGAGACCGGTTATGAGGCCTGCTGCTGGGAACCGCTGGGGCGTTGCGCGCCGGACCCCAGCAAGCACACCAACCTGGCGCACATCTTTGTAGCACGAGCGGCACGGCAGGTCAGATCGCCGCGTCTGGATCCGGGGGAAGACATGGAGGTTCGCCTTGTAAGCCCGGCTGATGCCTTGCGTTTAGCCGACGAAGGGCAGATTATACATGGGATTCACGCGGCTGCGCTGTTCTGGGCCCATTTTCGTGGGATTTTGCCTGATGGGCATGCGAACCGGGCGGCCTGATTCGTTCTGTAGGCGGCCTCCCTGGGCATGGTCATGCGAACGGGAAAAATTGCGGGCTGGATTGCAGGTATTGTGCTGGTATTGCTACTAAGCGGCTGCCAGCAGCAAGCGTCTTACCGGGTTGCCCAGCTTTTGCTGCACCGGTACGGATGGGATTCCTTGCAGGTAGCTGTGCAGTTTGTAAAGCAGCGGTGGCCGAGCAGTCCTGAGCCCGTCCAACCCGATTCGTTGCAAGTCCTGCTGCTGAGCGCACGTTACGATACGCTGTATCTGGGCGCAGCGCGGATGATTCCGGTTCCAGATGCTCGGTTGGAGGATCAGGAGCGGCTGTTGCTGGAAGTGTGTGGATGGTTCGCGGGGCGGGTGGTGTGTGATCAGATTGGCCTGAATGCGTCCCCCAAACGGCTGGTTGTTGAGCCAGAAATCGTCTATCCGTTCCAGGGAACAACAGCTCGGCTCTACTATCGGCTGCGTTCCCGATGGGAGCGTCAGCGCTACGACGGGGATGGCTGGGAGCCACTGCCACTGCAACGGTCGTTTCAGGGATATCTGCTTATCGGAACGCAGGCTGATCCGCACAGTCAACTCCGCGTGCCCCTCCGAACCTGGGAAGGGGTTATCGAACTGTCTGCACTGCCTGCTTTTTCTGATTTTCGCTACGCGTTGCAGCAGCAATTTCGCGTCGGGCGTTCGGCTACGGTGACCTTTGAGCTTTACGCCGGCCTGGAGACGCCTGAGCTGCTTACGTCTGTTACGCGGCGCTTGCGGCCTAAGACGGAGGCCGAACGTAAAGCGGAAGTGGCGCATTTCGCCGGAGAAGCGTTGCAGCAGGTGGTCGAGCGCCTCAGCGGGCGATGGTATCCTGTCTGGCTTCAGGTGGAAAGCTGGAGTTTTAATCCACTGAACCTCCAGTATGTGGTGGAGGTAACCGCACGCTGGCGCGAAGGCGGTTGGTTCCGACCGCTCTGCGTGTTGTCTGGGGTGCTGACCATCTCTGAAGATGGTACCGCAGCGACGTTCCGCTGGGTATCGGGTAATCGAAGGGCACAGGAGCGCTGGCAACAGCAGGTTGGACAGGACGTGCTGAACCTGGATGCGCTGCCTCCTCCTGAGTTGCCCGAGAGTGACGAAGTGATTGTTTCGGGGTGGTAAAGCTGCGTTAATGCCCACCGTCGTTGTTGGCCTGAACCGGACTGGGTAGCAAGCGAAAGCGCACGGGCAACTGCATGCGGACGCGCACCGGACGGCCGTTCTGTTTACCCGGAATGAAACGCACGCGGCGCAGGGCCGCTACAGCCGCTGAGTCAAGGAGTGGATGCAGCGGTTCAATGACCTGAATGCGGGAGGGGCGTCCGTCCGTTTCTACAATAAAACGAAGCACCAGCCGCCCTTCAATACCCGCACGAATGGCTTCCTCTGGGTATTCGATGTGGATGTAGTAAGCCCCTAATCCTCCAATGATGCGTGGTGGTTGCTCTGGGTTCTCGAAGATAACTTCTCGCGCCTGGAGACGCGCCGGAGGTTCTAACCGGCGGCGCAGCTTAAACGTTGGCCGCTGCGAAGTGTCGCGGCCTTCCTGTTTCTGTTCAGGTTCTGGGGGCGTAAAGCGGGTGATCGGAACGCCTGCGTCTTCCTGGGCTTTCGCTTCAAGCTGCGTCGCCATTAAGGCCAGTCGCCGATCTTCTTCGACCAGTTGCCAGCCGATGGGACGTGGGGCCGGGTACCAGGGAAGCCGGGTAAGCCATAAACACAGCATGAGGACAACGGCTAAGCTGCCAAGGAGGCGGAGCGCATAGATGTGCTCTCGCACTTCCAGCCGATGGTAGAGCTGGCGGCGTCTCCAAGACCCTGTAGGCCCACGCCCCATGACCACCTCACCCAGTGAGAAACCTCTGTGAAAAAACCATAGACAGTCCAAAAAGTTGCCGGATGGCTCATCGACGTCCGCCCTTTTCTGAATTTTGCCTAACTTTAAAACCCTCTGCATAGGTATGTGCCACCCAACCTGGAGCCAGCGTATGCGGGTATCTCTGACATTGTTGGCGGTTCTGGTCCCGTTGGTGCTCTATGGGCAAGAACAGCCGCTGGTTTTTCGTGGGGCCCGACTTTATCCCATCAGTCAGCCTCCCATTGAACGCGGCGTGCTGGTGGTGCAGCATGGCAAGATCGTGGCGGTAGGGCCCGAGGATAGCGTGCCAGTTCCGGAGCGAGCTACGGTTTATGACGTGACGGGTAAGGTAATTATGCCGGGACTGGTCGATACGCATTCACACATTGGTCGCGTTGAAGGCGGCGACCGCTCCGCGCCCATGCATCCGGCGGTCCGCACCCTGGATGCCATTGATGTGCGGCATAGCTCGGTGCAGCGGGCGCGGGCAGGCGGCATAACCACTGTGAATGTGATGTCGGGTTCTGGCCACCTGCTCAGTGGTCAGACGGTTTACTTGAAGCTGCGCAAAGGCAACACCATTGAAGACCTGCTTTACTGCAAAGACCCGCTGACAGAGGTCTGCGGGGGATTAAAAATGGCCAACGGTACCAATCCGCAGGGCGATCCCCCGTTTCCAGGGACCCGGGCCAAGGCAGCCGCCCTGGTGCGCCAGCAGTTTCTGAAAGCCTTAGCCTATCGGCGCAAAATCGAACAGGCAAAGGGTGATCCCGAGAAGATGCCAGAGCGTGATCTGGATATGGAAGCGCTGTTGGAGGTGCTGGACGGGCGGCGGATCGTGCATTTTCACACGCATCGGCACGACGACATTCTGACTGTGCTGCGTCTGCAACGAGAATTTGGATTCCGCGTTGTGCTGCACCACGTCAGCGAGGCCTGGAAGGTGGCCGATGAAATTGCCGCTGCTGGCGTGCCCAGCTCCATCATCATCCTGGATGCGCCAGGCGGTAAACTGGAAGCAGTGGATCTAAGCATGAAAAATGGGGCCGCGCTGGAGCAAGCTGGTGCAGCAGTGGCCATTCATACCGATGACCTGATTACAGATTCGCGATGGTTCCTGCGAGCGGCAGCCCTGGCCGTTCGGGCGGGCATGTCTCCCGAAAAGGCTCTGGAGGCCCTTACGCTGGCCGGCGCCCGCATGCTAGACCTGGCCGACCGCATCGGCTCCCTGGAGCCCGGTAAAGACGCGGACTTTATCGTTTTGTCCGGCGATCCGCTCAGCGTCTATACGCATGTAGAGCAAACCTGGGTGGAAGGCCAGAAGGTGTTTGACCGGGCAAATCCAGAAGATCGTAAATATGCAGTGGGGGGAGCCGGGGTATTTGAGGATGGGGATGTGTTTGTACATGCTGATCATTGAACCAGGAAAAAAATGGATTGGGTGCTATGAAAGCATGGAGTCTGCTGGTCGGACTGTCGTTATGCGTGGCTTCTGCCCGGGCACAACTGGCTGTGCGGGCGGATACGCTCTATACAATGAGCGGCGCTCCGATTATAGAGGGGGTTGTGCTGATCCGGGATGGAAAAATTGAACAGGTCGGACCGGCACAGGACGTTCGCGTTCCCGAAGGATACCAGGTGCTGGAAGCCGCTGTTGTTACGCCCGGGCTTATCGACGCGCACAGCGTGGTCGGATTGGCCGGCATCCTGAACTATGACCACGACCAGGATCAACTGGACCGTTCCGATCCGATCCAGCCAGAGCTGCGGGCTATTGACGCCTACAATGCACGGGAAAAACTGGTAGCATGGGTGCGCAGCTTCGGCGTGACAACGTTGCACACCGGTCACGGGCCAGGGGCGGTCATCAGTGGCCAGACCATGCTGGTCAAAACGCGCGGCGAAACAGTCGAAGAGGCGCTGGTTGATTCTGTGGCGACCGTTGCGGCCACGCTGGGCCCCATGATTGAACGCTACTTTCGCAGTCCCGGGACTCGCGCCAAGGCGGTGGCCATGCTACGGGCCGAACTGCTCAAAGCCCAGGCCTATCGCCGCAAGCGGCAGGCTTCGGATCCGGCGCGGCGTCCTGATCCAGATCTGGGGTTGGAGACGCTTGTTCGCGTGCTCGATGGCGAAATTCCGCTGATGATCACAGCGCAGCAGGTGCCTGAAATCATGGCAGCGCTGCGCCTGCAACGCGAGTTTGGCTTTCGATTGATTCTGGATGGGGCTGCGGAGGCGTACCTGGTGCTGGATGAGATCAAGAAGGCTGGCGTTCCGGTGATTCTGCATCCGACAATGGTGCGTCCCCGGGGCGAAACGGTCAATGCCACCCTCGAAACGGCGGCCAGGCTTTATGAGGCGGGCATTCCTTTTGCCTTCCAGAGTGGCTTTGAAAGCTATGTGCCTAAGACGCGGGTGGTCCTGTTTGAAGCGGCGATGGCCGTAGCCAACGGGTTGCCCCGTATGGCTGCGCTGGAGGCCTTGACGATTCAGGCCGCCCGTATTCTGGGAATTGCGGATCGCGTAGGCTCGTTAGAACCCGGTAAAGATGCCGATCTGGTGCTTTTCGACGGCGATCCCTTCGAGTACACCACGCACGTATGTGGCGTAATCATTGAAGGCGAACTCGTTCACCAAACCTGTCAGTAATTCCATGCGAGCACTGGTCCTGTACAACGAAGCCGGCTCAATTCAACCGCGTGTGGAGACGCTGCCGGAAGAACGTCTGCCAGAAGGCGACGTGCTGCTGGAGGTGCATTACTCCAGTCTGAATTACAAGGATGCCCTGGCGGTCACGGGCAGGGGAAAAATCATTCGCGGAGACTATCCCTTCGTACCAGGTATTGACCTGGTAGGTACCGTTCTGGAATCGAGTAATCCCAATCTCAAGCCCGGTCAGACGGTGATCGTAACAGGCTGGGGAATTGGAGAGTCGCAGTGGGGAGGATACGCAACGCGGGCCCGCGTGCGCGCTGAATGGGTAGTGCCGCTTCCTCGTCGGCTTACACCCCTGGAGGCGATGGCCATTGGCACGGCTGGTTTTACGGCCATGCTTTCGGTGATGGCGCTTGAAGAGCACGGTCTCATGCCAGATCAGGGCGAGGTTGTAGTGACAGGCGCCAGTGGTGGGGTGGGAAGTCTGGCTGTAGCTATTCTGGCCCACCTGGGCTACGAGGTGGTGGCCTCCACGGGTAAGCCTGCGGCTCATGGGCTGCTGCAGGCGCTGGGGGCAGCACGCGTCATAGACCGGCAGGAGCTGGGGCAGGGACCCCGGCGACCGCTCGACTCCGGACGCTGGGCAGGAGCTGTTGATACGGTTGGAGGCGCAACGCTGGCAGCCCTGCTCAGTCAGATCAAGCGCCATGGTAGCGTCGCTGCCTGCGGGTTAGCGCAGAGCCACGAGTTCACCACCACAGTTTTTCCATTTATTCTGCGTGGTGTTAACCTGCTGGGCATTGATTCGAACACCTGCCCTCAGGAGCGACGGCGTCGGGCCTGGCATCGTCTGACGCACGATCTGCCTAAGGAAGCGCTCCACCGGGTTACCCGTGTCATTCCGCTTTCGGAAGTGCCACAGTGGAGTGAAGCGATGCTTGCCGGTAAAACGCAGGGCCGCCTGGTCGTTGACGTACGGACGTAGCCGTGACACGATCTTACTGGCAGCGACAACATCAGGCGGCCGAACGCATCGCCGACATTGCTATTGTCGGAGGCGGGGTCATTGGGTGTGCTACTGCCTTCTGGCTGCGTCGGCTTCGGCCGCAGTTGCGTCTGATGCTGCTGGAAGCCAGCGCGCTGGCCGATGGGGCCAGTGGGCGCAATGCCGGGTTCATCTTGCCCGGCGCATCGGCCGATTTTCTGAAGGATTGTCGCCGATACGGCGAAACGCGAGCGCGCAGGCTCTGGCAGTTTACGCGGGAGAATCGCTCGCTGCTGTTGCGTGAACTGGATCCGGCTGCCTTTGACTGGGAGAGCAGCGGAGCGCTGATTGTGGCAGGCTCAGCCGAAGAAGAAGCGCGGCTGCAACAGGCTGTCGCTTTGCTCCGAAGCGATGGCATACCGGTGATTTTTCTGACGTCTGCCGAGGTGAACCGGCGGCTTCAGGCGCAGGGATATCGTGGTGGGCTGTATCTGCCTGAAGGAGGCTGTCTGGATCCAGTAGCCTTTGTGCGGTACCTGGCTATCCAGAGCACGGCAACCGTGCTGACGCACCATCCCGTGCTGGCACTGATGCCCTGTAATGAGGGGGTGCGGCTAGAGACACCTTATGGGGCAATCCGAGCCGGGCAAGTGCTACTGGCGCTAAACGCCTATCTTCCCCGGCTGCTACCGGAGACAGCCGCTTATGTGCGACCTGTGCGCGCCCAGATGTTGGCTACCGAGCCAGCGCGCCAGCGCTGGATTCCCTGTCCGGTCTACTCACATGAAGGCTTTTTTTATCTGCGTCAACTGCGTGATGGTACGTTACTGCTGGGCGGTGCCCGGCATTTACATCTGGAGGAAGAAGTAGGATATGACGATGTCACGACTGAGGCTCTGCAGGCTGATCTGGAGCGCTATTTGCAGGCCTATTTTCCCCAGACCACGGGGCTCAGGGTGCGTTGTCGCTGGAGTGGCACGATGGGGTTTTCGCCAGATGGTCTTCCGATGATCGACCAGATTCCCGGGCTGCCAGGTAGTTACTGGGTAGCTGGTTTTACCGGACATGGCATGGGATATAGTTTCCGCATGGGGCGACTGCTGGCTGAGTTGCTCCTGGGACAGCCTCAACCGGAAGGCTATGATCTGTTTGCGCGGAACGGACGAGCTGTCTTTGCAAAGGACGCTAGCGCACCGAATCCTGCGCATCCATAAGCAACGGAACGCATATGTTGCGGCATGACCTGCATAGCACAGATAACCGTCACATGCGGGGCATCATGCGCATACTGCCCGGAATAATGCTGGGGGTATGGCTGAGCCTTTCTGCACAGGCGCAAACAACCTTTCAAGGAAGCGTCTACTTGCTCGCCGGAATCCCACAAGGAGCTTTCCGAGCTAACGTTGACAATGCAGGCTTCGGGCTGGACTTTGACGTAGGTTGGCGCTTTCAGCATGCACCGCTCTTTCTGGGCGCAGAGCTCGGGTTCATGATCTACGGTGTAGAACGCCGAAAAGAGCCGTTTAGCATGACTATTCCGGACGTAACGGTCGATGTGGAGACGGTCAACAACATGGCCATGGGGCATCTGGTGATGCGCGTGCAGCCCGCGCTAGGGCGACTCTGGCCCTTTGTAGAAGGATTGGCTGGTGGGCGTTATTTCTACACCCGCACTTCTATCGAAAGCGAACAGCAAGAAGAAATTGCCGCTTCGACCAACTATGAAGATGTGGCGCTGAGTTATGGGTATGGAGGGGGCGTGGAAATCGAACTGTATCAGAAAGCTACCCCCCGAAGACGGCAGCGGCTGCTGCTGCATGTAGGAGGACGCTATCTGTATGGATCCGAAGCGGAATACCTGCGCAAAGGATCTATACGACGCGTTAACGGACGCGTCTTCTACGACGTATATCGTTCGCGAACGAATGTGCTTATCTGGCGTCTGGGATTGACGTTTCATTTTTAACCATTCAATACCAGATCAGGCCCTCGTCGGGGTCTCCCAGGGAAGCGGCCTGATGGTGCGCATAGCGCCAGGCGGTCCACCAGGCCAGGAGAGCGTCCACGCCGTGCCAGCTAACGGGAGGTTCGGCGCAGGGTTGGGGCAGCAGGGGTAATAGATCGTGGGCAAAAACGGCGGGGTCGTCGCGGCGGTAGCGAGCCTGAAGGTTTTCGGGCAGGCGGCGTTGGACGATCAGGCGCGGATAGGTTTCCAGCACGGTGCTACCGAGGCGGCGCAGGTGGTGAGCCAGGGCAATAGCGCGTGCAGTCAGTCCTCCCAGAAAAAGCGGAGACATGGCACCGGCCAGGCGGTCAGCCGCGCGAAAGAAAAAGTCGGGGGCTTTGTCCTGAGGAGGACCGCAATAGGCGCGCGGGAGGCTGAGGGGGGCGTCGATGGCAAGGAGGCGCGGTGGATGCGGAGTGAGCAACCGTTTGAGCCAGAGGTCGGCATCGGTCTGGCGAGGGCAGGCGCGCAGGTGGAGGCGGCCGTCGCGGCCGTTCCAGGCGAGCACCGTTGTGCCTGCCGTGCGGGCGCCAAAATCTAGGCCGCAGTAACTGTCAGATGCGGGAGAAGGCATGGCGTTTCTGCAGCAGGTTTTGTAAGCTACACGATAATCCGGGTTAACCTGTCGGTCAAGCCATTATGCGTTCCTTTATCACCGCCCTCGTTTTTGTGATTAGCGGACTTGCACAGGCGCAGACGCTATCGGATACGTTGTGGAACCGCTATGAGGCCATCGCACAACGCATTATCGAGACAGCACTGGCCGACAGCAGTGCGTTCGAACGTTTGGCTTATCTGGTGGATACGTTTGGGCCGCGGTTCAGCGGCACTCCGCAACTGGAGCGAGCCATTGATTGGATTCTGGAAACCATGCGTCAGGACGGGCTGGAGAACGTTCGAGGGGATACTGTAATGGTACCTCGTTGGGTGCGTGGGCAAGAGGCGCTGGAGCTCCGCTATCCTTATCGAAAGAAGCTGGCTGTGCTGGGGTTGGGAGGCAGCGTAGCCACACCGCCCGAAGGTATTGAGGCTGAGGTGCTGGTAGTGCGCTCTTTTGACGAACTGGAAGCCCGGCGAGAAGCGGCGCAGGGACGTATTGTTGTGTTCAACGTGCCGTTTACCACCTATGGGGAGACCGTACGTTACCGCGTGTTGGGGGCGATAGCTGCTGCGCGCGCCGGTGCGGTAGCGAGTCTGGTTCGCTCGGTGACACCCCGTTCGCTGTACACGCCGCATACCGGGAGCATGCGCTACGAGCAAGGGGTGCCGCGCATTCCACACGCTGCGTTGACCGTCGAGGATGCCGAACTGCTGCAACGGTTACAGGATCGAGGGCAGCGGCCACGACTCTGGCTCTACATGGAGGCGCAAACGCTTCCAGAGGTACCGTCGCGCAATGTGATGGCTGAGCTGGTGGGAAGGGAGCGTCCTGATGAAATTGTTGTCGTAGGAGGACACATTGATTCATGGGACGTAGGGCAGGGGGCTATGGATGATGCAGGCGGATGCGTGGCAGCCTGGGAAGCCGTGCGACTTTTGAAACGGCTGGGATTGCGGCCACGCCGAACCATCCGTGTTGTGCTCTGGACCAACGAAGAGAACGGCCTGCGAGGGGCATTGGCGTACCGGAATCGCTACCGAAACGAACTGGACCGGCATGTGCTGGCCATTGAATCGGACGCCGGCGTGTTTCGACCAGAGGGGTTCGGATTTACCGGGACGCCCGAGGCGCTGGCCATCGTTCGCAGGATAGCGCGATTGCTTCAGCCGATCGGAGCAGATCGTATCTGGGAAGGAGGTGGGGGAGCTGACATTGCTCCGTTAATGCGTGAAGGCGTGCCGGGCATGGGATTGCGCGTAGACGGCACGCGGTACTTCTGGTATCATCATACCGACGCCGACACCATCGACAAACTGGATCCTCATGAACTCAATCTGTGTATTGCCGCACTGGCCATTATGGCTTATGTCGTAGCTGATCTGCCGGAGCCGTTGCCGCGGCGGTTTCCGCCGGGTGGCTGACCGCTCGATGCCAGCGGGCATGATGCTTGCTCCTCTGGCTTAATCCCCACCGGTTTTGAACCGATACTTGAAATAGCCCCAGGGAGTTAAGCATTTTGTTCAGATATGCAGGCGATCAACCACCAGGCCTCAGCCGGACGTGCAGCAGCAAAGGAGCCCTTGCAATCATTCCTGAACGAGCTCCTTGCCGTAATTCAGTCGCTCCAGGTGCAACTGCAGAAAGTACCGCATTCGGAAAAAACGACCGAGACGCCTCCCGTTGTGCAACGCTTTCAGGTGGCCGATACGCACTGGGTGGCTTCACTGGTCGAAATTCACAGCGTGCTTTCTGGCCGACTGCTGGTGTTAGAGGCCCGCGGGCCCCGACCGGACTGGACGCGGATAATCCGGTTGCGTCGAGAGATGCCGCTGGCCGACGTACCGCTGCTGGTAGTGTTGCAGGAAGATAATCCGCAGGTAATTACGGAAGCCTATCAAGTGGGAGCAGACGCCTGTCTGGTGCGACCGGTAAATCCGGCTCAACTGCTGGGTATTGCGCTGTATTTGCTGCGCCGGGGACGGCGCCGGGCAGCATAGCGTCAGTGTTCCAGGTAGGTGGAAGTGCGCAGAATGCGTCGGTATAACTCGAGGAGGTCTACGCCTTCACGCGGACGAATAAAGCCTGTCCGTACTTTTTCCTGGATCAGGTGGTTCATGCGACGCTCGAGGTCATTGGGGTAGTACTGCACCTGAGCCAGTTCCTCTTCGACCGTTGCACCGGGTAAGATCAGCTCAACGTAAAAGTTGCCCGGTTCGTCTTCATCAAGATAAATGTGGGCTTCTGTTACACGGCCAAACAGGTTGTGCTGGTCACCCATGATGTCCTGATAGGCGCCCATGAGAAAGAAGCCTAAATAGTAGGGTTCACCCGGACGCAGAGGATGCAGCTCCAGCGTGTGTTTTTCGCCAACGGGCGTAACAAAGTCCCGGACCTGGCCGTCGGAGTCGCAGGTCAGGTCGATCAGGATGCCTCGTCGAGAGGGCGGCTCATCCAGCCGATGGATAGGCATAATGGGAAAGTGCTGGCCGATGGCCCAGTGATCGATTAAGGAACGAAAAACAGAGAAATTGCACAGGTAATGATCTGCCAGTTGTGTGGGAAGCTGGCGCAGGGGATCAGGCAGATCCTGCAACGCTTCGGGGGCTTGGGGGAGGCGCTCGCAGAGGCGCGCGCAGGTAGCCCAGTAAAGCTGCTCGGCTGTTGCTTTTTGTTCGAGTGTGAGGGCACCTTCCCGAAAGGCCTGGTTGACCTGGTGGCGAAGCGTCTCCAGACGCTCATGCAGAGCAAGAGGGGCTTCAGAAGCGGCGAGTTCGTAGAGTTGATGCAGCGCTTCCAGCAGGGCATGGTGCTGCCCGTCGGCCCAGGAGGGGCGTTCGTAGTGACGGGAGCGGGTATCAAGCACCTCAGTTATAAAGACCGAATGGTAAGCGGTTAGCGCTCGGCCGCTTTCAGAGATCAGGACAGGTGGAGGAACATCTTCCGCGTTGCAGACCTGTTGTACGGTTGCTACCACGGCGCGGGCATAATCGTCCAGCGTGTAGTCGATACTACCTGGCGCTTCAGGATTCCCTGCCTCATAGGTAACGCCCAGTCCTCCGCCAATGTCCAGGTAGGTAATGCCAAGGCCCCGCTTGCGCAGCCGGGCATAGATGCGGGTTGCTTCGGCAACGGCTTCCTGCACCTGTTTCAGGTGGGCAATCTGGCTGCCCATATGAAAGTGCAACAGTTGCAGGGAGAGCGCTGAGTGGTTGTCGGCAATGTGGTCGAGCAAGCCCAGAAGCTCGGCAAGCGATAGCCCGAACTTGGAGGTTTCACCGCCAGACTCAGACCACAGCCCGGATCCTGTTGCCGATAGACGCAACCGTATGCCAAAAGCAGCAGGCAGGCTAACCGGGGGAAGTGTGCGGTCCTCCAACACCTCCAGCAACAACTGAAACTCTGCCATGCGCTCTATGACGGGAATCACTTTTTTGCCCAGACGCTGCCCTGCCAGGATGAGCTGCATCATGGCCCGGTCCTTACAGCCGTTGCAAATCAACAGCATATCGTCCCGGTCCAGGTAGGGCAGCGTAGCCAGCAATTCGGACTTGGAACCGCATTCTAAGCCAAAGGAAAAAGGAAGGCCCGCTTCCAGGATTTCTTCAACAACCTCACGAAGCTGGTTGACTTTGATGGGATAGACTCCCCGATACGTATTGGCATATCCTGTTTCGGCAATGGCTCGCCGAAAGGCCCGGTTGAGCTGGGTGACGCGCGTGCGCAGCAGATCTTGAAATCGTAGCAGGAAAGGTGGATGAACATTCTGCGAGCGCAGACGGGCAACCACTTCAAGCAGATCGATGGATGGCCCGTTAGGGCCTAAAGGACGGACAGCTACGTGCCCGGAGTCATTAACGTGGAAATAACCCGCCCCCCACGCCGGCACGTGGTAGAGTGCTTCCGCCGAGCGGGGAGTCCAGGCCTCTGTGTCTGTCTGCAGGTGTTGGACCTCGTCCAAGGGCGGCTCGAAGTTTGGGGCACAGGTCGAGGTCCGAACGCTACGCATCTGGGACGGGTTTCGCAGCCGCATCCCTCGCATGTTTTTTTAAAACGGAGGGGCCGTGAAGACTTCCTCGGGGTCACGGATCTGACGGACCAGACGAATGCCCTCGGCAGAGAACCCAAATAAATCGTCCGGCGAAAAGATGCGTCGAAAGTCGGCCGGTGTAAAGAAAGGCTCGAACTTGCGAGCAAATTCGTCCAGGCGCCGAAGGTAGTAGGCAACATTTTCGTCCGGATTGGCGGGGTCCCACTCTTCGGCCAGGCGGCAGTGCTCATAGGCAGCTACGTTCGGATGCGTGCCCGTAATGTAGTAGGTAATGCGGTCCCCTTTGCGCACGGAGCGACCTGCTGCGCGCAGGCGGAGCGCCAGCTCATAGGCCGCGGCGCGAGGTCGGCGTCCTGCTTCTACATCCGCCAGATAGTTGTCTAACGTGTCTTTCAACGTCTCGGTACGTGCAAAGTCGTGCACGCTTTCCCAGTCGTGTTGCAGAATGCGGGTGCGATAGCGCAGGTAGAGTTCATGCAATCCTTGAATATTCTCTTCCAGCAAACAGGTGATGGCTTCGCGCACAAACTGTCGCCCGAACCGTTCGACGGAACGCGAGATAAGCGAGGAGCCTTTGAATTTCAACGTGCCATCGTAGCCCAGCAGCGCATAGTTTTTCTTTTTATAGGAGAGCATTTTCCGGAAGCGTCCCTCGAAGCCTACGCGAATTCCGGCAGGTAGTGTTTTGCCGAGCTGCTCAACAAAGGCGCGTTCAGCCGCTTCATCCCGCACATGCGGGGGAGGTACGAAGAGTACGCCGTCGGTGTCTACTTCGACGACCTGGCCGCCAGCCCGCTGGATGGCCTGAATGAGTCGGCGCAGCACTTCCTGACCGGTAGCGGCCACGCGATCGGCCGCCTCGAAGTCGTTGAAAGCAGCCAGCGAGAAGCCCAGCATGCCGTAGAACGAGTTAATCAGGATCTTGTAGGAGTTCTGCCGGGCGTCGAGTTCGCGGCGCAGCGCTTCGGAAGAAGCCGCCCGCATCTGGCGCTTGGTTTCCAGGCGCAGTTCGGTCAGCCGACGCAGCAACTGCTGAAACAGCCCCAGCCGATCGGTACGCGGCTGGATGCCATAGGTGAGCATAATGGAAGGATAGAGGCTTTCAACATCCACGTAGACAATCGGGCCAACCACGCCTGTTACGAAAACGTCAGTGTATCCGCCCAATGCCTGGCTGCCCCACTGAGGGCAGGGCAGGCTATGGCGCTGTCGCAGATACTCACGCACCATGAGCGCTTCGATTTTAGCGGCCGGACCGGTGCGGGCCACCTGCCCGTAGGGCATAGGCACCATCTGGGTCAGGTAGAAGGCCGAGCCCGACAGCATGCGGGCTAATCGTTCCGTTTCTATCGCGTCGTCGAGCACGTAGGCGCGCACGCGCTGAGGATCTTCCTTCCAGGTGCGCGACAGTTCGGCTCCGGCAATGTAGGTCCGGTCCCGGGTGGCAAGACCGAAGTAGCGTGCCACCGTCTTCAGCGTGTAGTCGGGCAGATCGCGCTTGAATACATCGAAGGCCAGTACCTGAAAGTACACGTCTATGACATGCCGGCCAGCTATCTCAAAGGCAGTGTACTCGACGGTGCGTTCCGCAAAACGGATGCTTGCTGGAAACGTGCGAGGTTCGGAGCCGTCGCGTCCCAGCCCCAGGGGAATACCGTAGCGCTGGCAACGTCGCTGCAGATAAGGCAGATCGAAAGCGAGCAGGTTGTATCCCTCCAGGACGTCGGGGTCCCGGTCGCGCAGCACTTCCAGAAACTGACGCAACAGCGCAGCCTCGGAGCCAGCTTCGCGTACGTCCAGCACGCGGTGCCAGCCCCGGTTGTCATGCAGCGCAATGAGCACAATCTGGTCTTCAGGTCGCTCGGCGTTGGGGAAACCAGACGTGGTATAGACCTCAATATCGAGCTGGAGACGATGGAGGTCGTTGAGCGTCATGCCTTTGAAGCAGGTGCGACCCGATTGCATCAGGTACTGCTGGGCCGGGGCATTGATCTGGTAGATAGGCGGACGCTCGGCGCCCACAGCAGCCTGTTCAACATGCCGGATCGCCTCCCGATAGGCGGTCCAGCTTTCAAAGACGACCAGGTAGCGGAAGTGCTCGCGTCCCCGCAGCGGTTGAAAGCGAAAGCGCCGGCGAGGATAGCCGCGCAACAGTTGAATGTCGGAGAGCAGAAAGAACGGATAGAACGGCTGCTCCTCGGTGCGCACCGTGCCGTCTTCGCCGCGCCAGTACAGGCGCACGCGGGCAGGGGTGTCAGCGTCGCCGTCCAGCAGCGGTTGCACATCTAGCAATCCCGGCGAAGGATCCCGGCCAAACAGCGCAACGTCGTCGTACAGGGAGGCCTGATCGTTCATGGCTCACGTAAAACTTGAGCAAAAGGATATACCAGAAGAAAGAGACGACGGTTCTGGTATCAGGGGTGTTGTATTTTAATACCCATGAATCGCCTTGAAGTAATTGCGCTCAGCAAGCGCTTTGGCTTCCGACAGCTGTTTGACGGGCTCTCCTTTGTCATGACGGCCGGTCAGACCCTGGCCGTTACCGGGCCAAATGGCTCCGGCAAGTCTACGCTGCTGCGTATTCTGGCTGGCGTGTTGCGCCCTTCCAGTGGGGAAGTGCGGCTGCAGGTTAATGGGCGATGGATCGAAGCGACAGATCGTCCGTTTCACGTAGGGCTCGCTGCACCTTATCTACAGCTTTACGACGGGTTTACAGCTCGAGAGAATCTGGCGTTTATTGCCCGCGCCAGGGGATTGGCTGAAGGATCCCGATGGGTAGAGCACTGGCTGGAACGGGTGGGCCTGCGGGCGTTTGCGGATGAGCCCGTGGCCATCTTTTCATCAGGCATGCGTCAGCGGCTTCGGTTGGCTGCGGCGCTGCTGACCAATCCGCCACTCTGGTTGTTGGACGAACCCCGCTCAAACCTGGACAAAGCTGGCCACCAGCTCGTCGAATCCTTGCTGGCCGAGGCGCAGCAGCAGGGACGACTGGTCGTGGTGGCTACCAACGACGCCAACGAAGCGGCCGCCTGTATGCTGCAGGTAGACCTGCAGGCGCTTGCTAAACTGCCAGGCCCAGCGTGACAAGCGTGAGGCTGCCCACGCGAACCTGGTGGAGGGCCTGAGCAGCCCAGGCAGCCGTGGCGCCGGTGGTAAGCAGATCGTCGACAAGTAGCACGTGCCGGCCGGCTACGCGCTCCGGGTAAGGAGCCACAAAAGCATGCGCTACGTTGGCGCGTCGCGCTTCCCGATCCAGATAGGTCTGGCTTTGCGTCGGGCGCACGCGCATCAGCAACTCGGGCTTAACAGGACGTCCCAGCACCTCACCGATGCCCCGGGCCAGCCAGGCACTCTGGTTATAGCCACGTTCCAGATAGCGACGACGGTGCAGGGGAACGGGTATGATGAGTTCAATGGAGGACAGCGCATTCTGAAAGGTCTGGCCCAGCAAACGACCTAGATGAAGGGCATAGACCGGCCGGTTGGCATATTTCAGCGCGTGATGCAGTGGGCGAAAAGGACCGGACGGCGAAGCATACCACAGACTGTGGGCGTCCTGAAAACAACCCATGGCTTCCGGTAATCGGTGCAGCCGACGCAATGGCTCTCCCCGAGGGACGCGACGCAGGGAAGCCAGACAACAAGCGCACAACGGAAACGTCCGTTTCGGCGAGCGCGCGCCACAATGCAGGCAGTACCCGGGATACACCAGCTCCAGCAGCGCGCGCCCCAGGCGATGTAGCGTGGAAGAATCCGATAAAACGGACATGGTTCTAAGAAAATGATTCGCATACCTGCCTGAAAAATTGTATACTTTAAAGAAAGTGCGCAAGCATACGCTCGCAACCTGCAGCATTCGGTGAACCATCCAGAGAGGGCAGCATGGCCAGTCGCAAGCGTCGTGGTATGATTATCAAAAATACGAATGATGTGCCGGTTGAAATTCCCATGAGTACGCGTACGATCCGGCTCAAGCCTGGTGAAGAGGCGTTCCTCACAGCCGAAGAAGTGCGCGATCCCGTGCTGCGCGAAAAACTTCAGGTGCGTGCTGTGTCGATTGTTCGGCCAACTACCGAAGAGGAAGAAGAACAGCTCCGTCAGCAACTGGCGCAGCAGCAGAGCAGCTAAAAATCGATAGGGCGAATGCTGAACATTCTGGCACTGGAACCCTGGTACGGAGGGTCACACAAGAATTTTCTTGATGGCCTGATTCGCCACAGTCGGCATCGGTTTCATGCGGTGACAATGGCGCCGCGGTATCGGCGCTGGCGCATGCATGGAGGGGCCGTCACCATGGCACGTAAGGCGCTGCAGGCCTGGGAGGAGGGGTTTCATCCGGACGTCATTTTTGCCACGAACATGGTCAACTTGCCTGCTTTTCTTTCGCTGACCCGAAGCCGGCTGGCGCACGTCCCGGTTATCCTGTACTTCCATGAAAACGCCCTGACCTATCCGCTTCCTGAAGGCAAAGAGCGCGATCCTGCCTTTGGATATATCAACTACCTGTCGTGCCTGGCAGCTGACCGGGTACTGTTCAACACGCGCTTTCACCTGGAAGAATTCCTGGAGGCACTTCCTCTGTTGCTACGGGCTTTTCCAGACTACACGCACCTGGACGCTGTGCAGGCAATCCGGGCAAAGGCTTCGGTGCTCTACCCGGGCATTGATCTGTCGGCGCATGATCAGTACGCTGGAAGTCGCCGTCCTCGTTACTGGGGGCCAGGTATGCCGCCTCCTACCATCCTGTGGAATCAACGCTGGGAATATGATAAGGCCCCGGAAGTCTTTCTGCGGGTGATGAACCGCCTGGACGATGCCGGCCATCGTTTTCGGCTGATTCTGGCGGGTGAGCGCTTTGAAGAGCAGCCGTATGAGCTGGACAAGGCGTTTGAGCGCTATGCCGATCGCATCTTGCACTATGGCTACGCTGAAGACTTTGAAGAATACAGCCGGCTGCTGCACCGAGCCGATATCATTGTCTCAACAGCGCGCCATGAATTTTTCGGTGTAGCTGTGCTGGAAGCTATCTACTGCGGCTGTCATCCGCTGTTGCCCAACCGACTGAGCTATCCAGAATTAATCCCTGAGCCCTTGCACCGGCCTCTCCTGCATGCTCCCACGCTGTACGAAGATGAAGAAGCCCTCTTTCACCTACTTTCGGCCCTGTTAACAGGCGAGGAACGCCCCCTGCCTCCAGAACGTCTGCGAGAAATTCCCGCGCATCTGGACTGGAAGCGTCACGTGGCCGCGTATGATCGGCTATTTGAGGAAGTAGCCGGCGCAACACCGGCGCGGTCGGACGAGGCCATGGCCGTGACAGCCTGAATAAAAAAAGCCGCGCCTCTGGGGAAAGGTAGCAGAAGTGCTCTTTCCTGGAGAAGGGGGAGCTTGTCAATCGTCGAAAGCCGGTCGGACACGCTTGCTTGCGTCAGGCTGATGGTCCGGGAGAGGTAAGTAGGACGCACCTGCCCTCTACGAATCGGGTCGGGTTGACCTGGAGTTCGACCGGGGGAAGCAAAACATTGGTTGTGTCTGGCAAGATCAGTTGTTGGATGCCTGCACGAACAGCAGCGCGTCGGGAGGCGGTGGATCGCCTTCAACAGCGTAGGCATGTGTGTCCGCTTCAGTCGTGAAGAGCAAAAGTACCGTCTGGTGGGGATCATACCGCTCGACCTGATCCAGCAACCACTGTAAGGAGGGGATTTCCTGCACAGACTGCAAAGCGTCCTGCGCTGCGTAAGCCAGGCGATGAATCATGAAACTGTGCCGCAGTGCCTTATTGCGTGGAGGCGTAGCTTCACCTACAATGAGCACCCCTTTGCCGGCCTGACGGTAACCGCTCAGCGAGGCGGCAGCCAGTTCTTCCCAGTGCGTCAGGATAAACTGGTGATGCGCGGCTTCGAGGATTTCATCGGGGCCTATCTCGGCCGGCGCCCGGATAACAAAACGCCGTCCTTCTTCATCCAGGTGTTCTGTAATGCGGTCAGGCATGCCCCAAAATAAGGCGGGGCCGGCCAGATACGACGGCCCCGCCGTCTGGTTCAATCCATGTTTTCCACGATGGCCTGCCCGAACTCACTCGTTCGGAGCAGGGTAGCGCCTTCCATAAGGCGATGAAAGTCGTAGGTGACCCGTTTCTGCGCGATTGTCCGCTCTATTCCACGAATGATCAGGTCTGCTGCTTCATGCCATCCCATGTAGCGCAACATCATTTCACCCGACAGGATCACCGAACTGGGGTTCACTTTGTCCTGCCCCGCATATTTGGGCGCGGTGCCATGTGTGGCTTCAAAGACCGCGTGACCGGTCTCATAATTGATGTTGGCACCCGGCGCAATGCCAATGCCACCTACCTGAGCTGCCAGCGCATCCGAGACGTAGTCCCCGTTCAGGTTCATGGTGGCAATCACGTCGTATTCAGCCGGACGCGTTAGAATCTGCTGCAGAAACGCATCGGCAATGACATCTTTGATAACGATCTCGCGCCCTTCGTGCTCAAGGATATGCCAGGGGCCCCCATCAAGCGGACGGGCTCCGAATTCCTCTCGCGCTAGTTCATAGCCCCATTCGCGAAAGGCCCCTTCCGTGAACTTCATGATGTTGCCCTTGTGCACAAGCGTGACGCTTTTGCGACCGCGGCTAATAGCGTAACGAATCGCAGCGCGCACCAGCCGGCGCGTGGCATCCCGGGAAATCGGCTTGATTCCGATGCCACTGGTTTCCGGAAAACGAATCTTTTGAACCCCCAGTTCTTCCTGTAAGAAACGGATGAGCTTTTGCGCTTCAGGAGAGCCCGCCGGGAATTCAATCCCCGCATACACGTCTTCCGAGTTTTCTCGGAAGATGACCATGTCGACGAGCTCCGGATGCTTAACGGGCGAAGGAACGCCTGGAAAGTAACGCACCGGGCGCACGCAGGCGTATAGGTCGAGTTGCTGGCGGAGCGCCACATTCAGCGAGCGAATGCCTCCGCCTACCGGCGTGGTCAGCGGCCCCTTGATTGCAACGAGGTAATAGTCGATAGCTTTCAGCGTATCTTCTGGTAGCCAGGTACCGAGCTGACGGTAGGCCTTTTCGCCGGCAAAGACTTCAAACCAGACAATCTTGCGGCGGCCCCCGTACGCCTTCGCCACGGCGGCATCAAAGACCTGTTTGGCCGCTCGCCAGATGTCGGGCCCTGTGCCGTCCCCTTCAATGAAGGGGATGATCGGTTGGTCCGGAACGTCCAGGGTGCCATCAGGACGCTTCAGGATACGCGCCCCTTCTGCCGGGGGAGTCAGATGCTCAAAAGCAGGGACTTCTGCAGATACCGGTTGGGCCATGATACCTGTCGGTGTTTTTCACTCAGAGAAATACCGGCTTTAAGTTAACATAAAGCGGGCCTTTTTGTCTGGTTTGGCAGAAGCTTCACGGTTCCGGGGGGCGTAGTTCACGGGCGCGGATGGTATAGCGCCAGCGTTCCTGTCCCTGCGCGTCATAGGCGGTAATGGTTAACACCCGATCGGTGCGGGGGCCAGAAAAGGTGAGCAGGACGACGTTCCGCTCGCGCAGCAGGGTTCCTTCAATGCGGAGGGGATTGTTTTCTTCTATGTTGGAAGGGCCCGCGGTCAGCGGGGAAGTGGTAATTTCGTAAAGGGGATAGAAGCCTTCCGGTTGGTAACGCATCAGCTCGGTATGATGGCGGTCGCCGCTTAGGAATACTACGCCTGAAATGCGCCGGCGCACGATTTCTTGGAGTAGTCGCTCATAATCGCGGGGGAAGCGGGCTGCCACCGACTCAAAACGCGTGTAGCGGTTGAGAATCTGGTTGCCATTGGCGACGATCTTGAAGGGTGCGCGGCTATAGGTGAGGGCATCAATGAGCCAGGTCAGTTGGGCTTCGCCCCACATGGTTTTGGTGGAATCATCGGGAGCGTCGTTGGGGCTTCGATAGAAGCGATCGTCCAGGAGGAAAAAGTCTACGTCGCCCCAGGTAAACTGGGTAAAGACACCTGGCGTGCCGGGCAGTCCATAAGACGGGTTAGCCCAGTACTGCTGGAAAAGACGCAGGGCAGCGCCTTTTAAGACGTAGCTACGGTCGGCGTTGTTCGGACCGTAGTCGTGGTCGTCCCAGATGGCGTAGTGGTGCGCGGTAGCCAGCAGTTCCTGCAGTAGAGGATGGCTGCGGGTGTGGGCGTAGCGGTAAGACATCATGGTCGGGCTGCCAAAGTCGGCTTCGCGCAGGTAGGTGTTGTCGCCCAGCCAGAGCATGACGTCGGGCTGCAGGCGGGCCAGGTGCGTGAGAATCTGGAAATCGCCTCCATAGGGACGACCGGGCCGATCGTAAGGCGGATCGTTTACGTAAAAGCAAGAAGTTGCGGCCACCGTAAAGGTGGGGGGATCGGTGCGCCACTGCCAGAGTGGCTGCGTCTGGAAACGCGGCTGGTAGGGAAGCGTCAGGATCGTGTCGTTGAGCACCACGTCATAGACGTAACGGCGGCCCGGCTCCAGATAAGGAATAGAGATATGGACGGTGTAGTCTGTTTCCGGTCCAGCAAAGTAAGGAGGCGTGATGCGTGCGCTGTCTTCTGGCATCCCCTCCTCGCGGTAGAGCAGTTGCACCTGGGCCGGGGCCCAGGTTTGCAGCCAGATTACCACTTCACGCTGGGTCGCATGGCCGTTCATTGGACCCGCACGCAGCAGCTCCGCTACAGGTAGGGTTTCGGGTAGGCGGACAGGTGCTTCCTGGGCAGCGGCTGCAATAGCCCATAGCAGCAGACCAAGCAACAGGGCACGTTTGCAATGCATCGGCATGATAACAGGCCTGATTGATCATCGCGTTCCGGCGTCAAAAGTACAAAAAGCCGCTGTAAAAAAGCAGTGCCTGGAGGCGCTGCTTGCGTCCATCCAGACTTCCGGTTTTTTCATCTTTCTGCATAAAATTGCATCAGGCGTGGGCTGAGGTGTGGCTCGTTGGCCGTTTCCCGCTTCCCGCAGAAAAAAGGAGCCACTTCTGGCCAGGGACTGCTGCATGAACGTAAAGCCCCAAAGTATGTGTCCCTGCTATTGCAGGGTTTCTGGCTGAAACCGACGTGGCATATAGCGCACTCCTATTGGCTTGCGCTGGTTGAGGGCAGGGGCGCCAGGCCTCGGGCTGGGGCTCGGGCGCTCCGGTACAGCGACCGGATATAAACTACAGGGCCTCCTTTATAATTTCGCCCCTTTCGCCATGGGTTTTAAACAAGCCTCATGTTGAAGCCAGGAATAGTCCGGGCAAAGAGGGAATTTTAAAAGCCTATCCGGGATGGTGGCAGGGGGCACATACGGTTCATGCCGGGCCAGATAATTTAGTTGATTCCAGAGAAAGGGGCCCCATCTTTTAAAGGGTTCCGAACAGATCGCGCAGCCGGAGCTCCCAGACTTTCCAGGCAGCTTCCCAGACAATGGCTTTGCTCATTTTGGAAGAGCCCTCCTGGCGGTCGGTAAAGATAATGGGCACCTCCAGAAGGCGGAATCCCTTGCGCCAGGCCCGGTACTTCATTTCGATCTGGAAAGAATAGCCGTTGGATCGGATGCGTTCCAGGTCGATAGATTCAAGCACGCGTCGGTGATAGCACTTAAATCCTGAGGTGACGTCACAGACCGGAATGCAGGTGATCAGCCGGGTATAGAGGCTGGCGCTGTAGGAGAGAATCAGCCGCGAGAGTGGCCAGTTGATGATGCGCACGCCGCCGATGTAGCGAGAACCGATAACCACATCCGCTTCGTTGCGACGCAGTGGATCCAGCAGCCGCGGCAGATCTTCTGGATCGTGCGAGAGGTCGGCATCCATTTCGGCCAGATAGGTATAGCCTCGTTCCAGCCCGAAGCGGAAGCCAGTCAGATAGGCGGATCCCAGGCCTAGCTTGCCCGTACGCTCAATGAGGAACAGGCGGTTTGGGTACTGGGGTTGCAGCGCTCGCACGCGCTCAGCGGTTCCATCAGGGGAGGCGTCGTCCACAACCAGGACGGAAACCTGGCAGGGCAAAGCCAACACCTGGGGGAGCAGTCGCGTAATGTTCTGGGCCTCGTTGTAGGTTGGAATGACAACGAGTGTGTCTGGAGTAGCTGAGCTCGTTGGCGAAGCGACCACGTTCAGCGCAGTTGCTGGTCAGTTGGGTGGCCCTTAAACTACAACAGACCTGGCAAAGACCCAAGCCTGTTTCGCTTCAAGTTCACGGGTATCTCAAGAAATGGCAGGGGTTCATCTACGCTTTCGCAGCAGCTTTGTTGTATCTTTAAACGCTCCCTTTCCACAGGGTGGCAAACGATAGCCAGGGCTTTGAACTAAGCATCACGGATTTGCTATGGCCAGCAAGACCAGGAAAAAGCAACAGGCGGCTTCAGTAGATCAGGCCGGTCTGGCAGATGGCCAGGTGCTGTTGCAGCAGGTACCCGCCAAGGCTATTCACTTTGAGCAGACGTTCGAGACGTACCCGGCCGGTGCCTACACGCACGAAGAACTTGGGCTGAGCCGGGAAGACCTCTTGAACATTTATCGCAATATGTTGCTGCAGCGGCGTTTTGAGGAGCGGGCCGCGCAGATGTACGGAAAACAGAAAATTGCGGGTTTCCTGCATCTGTACATTGGCGAAGAGGCGGTTTCGACCGGCGCTGCGTATTCGATAAACATTGGCCATGACTCGGTGATCACAGCCTATCGCGATCATGGCATTGCGTTGGCGCTGGGGATGACCGCTGACGAGTGCATGGCGGAATTGTTCGGTAAAATTGACGGGTGCTCGCGGGGCAAGGGCGGATCGATGCACTTTTTTAAGGCGGAAAAGAAGTTTTTCGGAGGGCATGGGATTGTAGGAGGACATGTGCCGCTCGGGGTAGGAATTGCCTTTGCGCACAAGTACCGGGAAGATGGGGGGGTATGCCTGACGTTTTTTGGGGACGGCGCTATGGGGCAGGGGACCGTACATGAGTCCATGAACCTGGCAGCGCTGTACCAACTGCCCGTTGTCTTCATTATTGAGAATAACCAGTACGCGATGGGCACAGCGGTCTGGCGGGCCTTTGCGAACACAGAATTTTACCGCTATGCGGCCAGCTATAACATGCCGGGGGCTCTGGTGGACGGCATGGATGTGTTCAGTGTGATCAAGGCCTTGCGCAAGTATGTAGCCATGGCGCGAGAGTATCAGCCGTCTGTTGTAGAGATTCGCACCTACCGCTACCGCGGGCATTCCATGAGTGACCCGGCCAAGTATCGCACAAAAGAAGAGCTGGAAGCCAAAAAGAAAGAAGATCCAATCATCCGCCTGAAAAGCTATCTCCTGCAGCACGGACTTTCAACAAACGAAGAGCTGGATGCGATTGATGCTGACGTCAAGAAAGAGGTGCAGGCGTCCGTAGCGTTTGCCGAAAAGAGTCCGTATCCTCCCCTGGAGTCGATCTACGAAGACGTTTACGTGCAGCCAGATTATCCATTCCTGAGCTAACGGAACAAGCTTCCAAGAACCTAACCGAGGCGATAGACCATGGCCATTATGCAGTTTCGCGAGGCCATTCGGGCCGCCATGATCGAAGAAATGGAGCGCGACGAGCGCGTTTTTCTCATTGGTGAAGAAGTCGGGCAGTACGATGGAGCCTATAAGGTAAGTGAGGGCATGCTCAAGCGCTTTGGCCCTAAACGAGTGATCGACACACCCATCAGCGAAGCAGGTTTTGCAGGACTGGGCATTGGAGCCGCGCTGAACGGTCTGCGGCCGATTGTGGAGTTCATGACGTTCAACTTTTCTTTTGTGGCGTTTGACCAGCTCGTCAACAATGCGGCTAAAATCCGCTACATGTCGGGAGGACAGTTCAAAATCCCAATAGTCTTTCGCGGACCCAACGGGGCAGCCGGGCAGCTAGCTGCCACGCACAGCACGTCAACGGAATCGATCTATAGCTATTTCCCCGGATTGAAGGTGGTCGCCCCCTCAAACCCGGATGATGCCAAGGGACTGCTGAAATCGGCCATTCGCGACGACGATCCGGTAATCTTCCTGGAGAGCGAGTTGATGTACAGCATGCGGGCTGAGGTGAATGAAGACCCCGAGTATCTGATTCCGCTCGGGAAAGCTCGCATCGCTCGAGAAGGGGAGGATGTAACCATTGTGGCGCACTCGAAAAGCTACTGGATTGCTATGGAGGTGGCCGATCGGCTGGCCGAGGAAGGATACAGCGCCGAAGTGATTGATCCGCGAACGATTCGGCCATTCGACTTCGACGCGGTCGTGCAGTCTATCAAAAAAACAAACCGCTGTGTGATTATTGACGAGAGCAATCCCTTTGCCAGCGTCTCTTCGGAAGTGGCTTTCCAGATTCAGCAACGGGCTTTTGACTACCTGGATGCGCCGGTGCTGCGCGTAACGGCTAAAGATACGCCGGCGCCTTACGCGAAAAACCTGATTGAGTACTATATGCCCAGCGTCGAGGCGGCCTACGAGGCCTGCAAAAAGGTAATGTACGTGGACTGATCCCCCGGAACCATCAAGCAAAAAAGACGGCAATGGCGATTCCTGTTGAAATGCCCAAGATGAGCGACACGATGGAAGAGGGGGTATTGGTGGCATGGCTGGTGGAGGAAGGGCAGCGCGTGTCGGCGGGCGACGTGATCGCTCAGGTGGAAACAGACAAGGCGACTATGGACCTGGAGGTCTATGACGATGGGGTTCTGTTGAAAAAAGTGGTACAAGAGGGTGAGTCGGTCCCCATCGGTGGACTCATTGCCGTGCTGGGGGAGGAAGGCGAAGACATTTCGGAGATTCTGGCCCGCTACAGCGGCAAGGCCGAGGTTCCTGCTGAGAAGGGGGCCGCAGAGCCGGCTCAGCCTGCGGCGCCGCAGGCTGAGCCAGCGCGCGTGGGAGACGGAGCCCCTGCGCCGACCGCAGCCGCCGGTGATGGCGCGGAGTTGCGCATCAAGGCTTCGCCGCTGGCGCGTAAGCTGGCCAAAGAGTATGGGCTAGATCTACGCACTATCCAGGGAACGGGACCGGAAGGACGTATTGTGCGCCGCGACATTGAAGCAGCGCTGGCGCGCCAGCGGCCGCCGGCTGAGGAGGTTGCGCCCGCGCCTGCAGCAGCTCCTGCACCGGCGCCTGCTGCTGCGCCTACCCCGGCACCGGAGCTGCCCTATGAAGCTGTACCAATCACGCCTATGCGGCGTACGATTGCGCGGCGGCTGGCACAGAGTAAATTTACCGCGCCGCATTTCTATCTGACGGTTGATGTGGATGTGGAGAAGGCGGTTGCCTTCCGTCAACAGCTTAACGAGCTGGCTGAAGCCCAGGGGCGTCCCAGAATTTCTTTCAATGATCTGATTACGAAAGCCTGCGCCCTGGCCCTGCGTCAGCACCCTGAAATCAATGCTTCGTATCTGGAGCAGGACGGTGAAATCCGTCGCTGGAAGGAAATCCACATCGGGGTTGCCGTGGCCTTAGAGGACGGACTGGTGACGCCGGTCATTCGCAACGCTGACCAGAAGGGCCTGGGCCAGATTGCGGAGGAAACGCAAGCGCTGGCAGAAAAGGCTCGCCAGCGTAAGCTACAACCGGAAGAAATGGAAGGGGCTACCTTTACCACGAGCAATCTGGGGATGTACGGCATTGAAGAGTTCACCGCCATTATTAATCCGCCCAATGCTTGCATTCTGGCAATCGGGGCCATTCGGGAGGTGCCTGTCGTGAAAAATGGCATGATTGTGCCAGGCAAGCGGATGCGGCTGACGTTGTCCTGCGATCACCGCATTGTGGATGGGGCCACCGGAGCGCGCTTTCTCAAGACGGTCCAGCAATACCTGGAGGAACCGCTCAATTTGCTGTTGTAGCGGGCACCTGAACGCCTGTCAGGACGTTAGGGGCGGGCGGTCCCCGGGGCCGCCTGTCTGTTTACGGGGCTATGGTACTTGTGCATCTTTCCGACTTGCACTTCGGACGGCTGGCGTCAGATGCCGTCGTCGAGGATCTGTTGCGTGCAGTGCACCGGCAGAGGCCGGATCTGGTAGTGATTAGCGGCGATCTGACGCAGCGTGCCCG
Organism: Rhodothermus profundi; assembly: GCF_900142415.1. Taxonomy (NCBI): domain Bacteria; kingdom Pseudomonadati; phylum Rhodothermota; class Rhodothermia; order Rhodothermales; family Rhodothermaceae; genus Rhodothermus; species Rhodothermus profundi. Next base: position 214,311 of record NZ_FRAU01000003.1, on the reverse strand, counting down.
CCGCAGTCAATTTCGAGCGGCACGCGCCTTTCTGGAAGCGCTGCCATCTCCTGTACTGGTGGTGCCGGGCAACCATGATGTGTATCCCTGGTGGTATCCGCTTAGCCGATTGGTGCGTCCGCTAGCTCGCTACCGCCGGTATATTTCCGCGACGCTCCGTCCGTCTTTTGTCTGCAGCGAAGCAGCCGTCCTCGGGTTGAATACAGCGCATGGGGCTACGGTTAAAGGCGGGCGCCTTGCGGCCGAAGACTTAGTTTACATGCAGACGTTCTTTGCCAGCGCGCCCCCGTCGGCTGTACGCATCCTGGTTGTGCACCACCATCTGGTGCCATTGCAGGCGGTAGAAACGTACGATATTGCGCGAGGTGCTCGCAAGGCATTGCAGGTGGCTGCTCAGGTCGGGGTCGAATTTATCCTGTGCGGACACCTGCACGTGGCGCATGTAGAGCCGGTCGTGGTGTACCCTGATGGCCATCGTCTGGTTGTTGTAAGCGCCGGTACTGCTACAAGCAGTCGGGGCCGAGGTCCGCATCGAGACAAGAATTTTTATAATGTCATGCGTCTTGCCAGAGGAAGCGTGCTGATTACGGAGCACTGCTACGATCCCTCCACCCGCCGATTCATCACGTTCCGTAGCCATCAATTTACGCGGGAAACGCTACCTGATAAGTGCTGTTGTGCTTAACTTTAGCTCATGAGACAGGGGCATACAGATGCGCCATAAATTACGTCAGGGGATGCGCCAATGGCGCATATTTACTGAGCCAACAGTTTTTGTCGGTTGAGCCGAACTTTTCGGACACTATTTGTTAAGTGGAAGCACCACGGATCCCAATGGCGAGAAGCCTGGATCTGGTACGTAGTCGTCCTGCAGAAGAAGCGCTCTCGATGCCGTTGGACCCCAAAGATTTTATTGCGTATGTGCAGGAGCGGTTGGCCTGGCTTCAGCGGGAGGTTGAACGACTGATCGAAGAGAACGAGCGGCTTCGGGAAGAAAATCGGCGCCTTCGAGAAGAAGTTACGCTGTATCGCCTGTTTCAAGAAATTCAACCCCCTGCTGAGGAAGGCCTTCCAGAACTGTCGGCTGAAGTGCTTCAGCAAGCCATGGCTTTTCTGGCCCAGCTGCCCGAGGAGATGAGCTTTGCGGAGTTTTTTGATCGCGCTGAACAGGCGGGCATAGAAAGCCAGGTGGCACGCGACTACTTGCTGATCTTTTTACGCGAAGATTTGCTGCGGCAGCGCGGCGGACGTCTGCAAAAAACTCCCCGGGCTACACGTTCCTCTTCCGAATAAAGGCTTTGCAAGGAGCAAGGGCAGAAACAAGGGGCGGTATATAAACCGCCCCTTGTTTTTTTACGAACGCTTCCAGGCTTCGCGAAGCTTACGTCGCTGCTCGCGCACCTGACGCTCCACCGAGTTCAGGGCGCTGAGCAGCGCCTCCTGGACCGTAGGGGCCACCTCCGTAGCCACCACGTTTTCTGGCCGGTGATAGATAACGACCCGCGCTCGGTAGGCGTGGGGAGTATGGCTATGCTCAACCTGTTGCACGGCGACCGACACGCCCGTGATGTCCCGATGCTTTTTAGCCAGCTTCTGAATGCGCTGCTCCACCTTAGCCTTCAGCGCATCGGTCAATTCATGATTTTCACTGTAATACTCAAAGGCAATTTCAGGCGTCTCCATGGAGGTTCTCCAGGCTGGTGATTGAACTACGACCAAGAAACAGACGCCGTTGGGTACAGCGCCTGATACTTTTTCCGTATGTACGCCAGCCAGGGTTCCACCCTGAGCTGATTACCTGTGGCCTGCTGCAATAAAACGGGAGCTTTCCAGGCGCGGCCATAGCGATGAATCTGCTGGCGCAGCCAGGCCAGCACTGGATGAAAGTCGCCCCTGCGTATGTAGACGGCCACGTCTGCAATCTCTTGCTCCAGGGCTTCCCAAAGCTGGGCAGACATCAGGTTCCCTAATGTATAGGTCGGAAAATACCCAAAAGCTCCCTGTGACCAGTGAATATCCTGCAACACGCCTTCCCGGAAGGTTACCGGTCGCAGGCCGAGGTAACACTGCATGCGGTCATTCCAGGCTTCTGGCAAGTCCTGTACCGATAGACTATCTTCCAGAAGGGCTAACTCTAGCTCAAAGCGCAGCAGAATGTGCAGGTTGTAGGTTACTTCATCGGCCTCGACGCGAATCAGCGAAGGCTGCACCCGATTGATAGCGCGGTAAAAGGCCTCCAGAGAAACATCGTCCAGGACGCCTTCCAGCAGCCGTTGGAGGTGGGGGAAAAAATATTCCCAGAAGGGCAGGCTGCGGCCGATCAAATTTTCCCAGAGACGGGACTGCGACTCATGCAGACCCAGTGAGGCCCCGTCAGCCAGGGGCGTGCGCTCCAAGGCCGGATCGATGCCCTGCTCGTAGAGGCCGTGGCCAGCTTCGTGGAGCGTGGCAAACAGTCCGCTGGTGAAGTCGTGCGGATCGATTCGGGTGGTCAGCCGCACGTCGGAAATCGCAATGCCGGTGCTAAAGGGATGCACGGAGGCATCCAGGCGTCCGCGCTGAAGATCGAAGCCGACTACCTCTAGCAACATGCGGTTGAGCTTCCACTGGCGCTCGGCATCTACGTGACGATGGAGAAACGCATGCGCCGGCTGCGACTGGCCGCCAAGCTCCTGCACCAGGGGTACCAGGTGGGCCCGCAATTGCTCGAAAAGCCGCTGCACGTCGGCGGTGGTCATGCCTGGCTCGTACTGCTCCAGCAACGCATCATACGGATGCGCCTCGTAGCCCAGTGCTTCTGCCTTTTCGCGGTTGAGGTTGAGCAGCTGCTCCAGATAGGGCGCAAAAAGCATGTAATTATTTTCCTGGCGGGCCTGCTTCCAGGCTTCGCGCGCCTCCGTTTCCGTGCGAGCCAGGGCCGCTACCAGCTCGGGCGGAAGCCGCCGCGCTCTATCATAGTCTTCACGGACAACGGCAACCAGGCGAACAGCCAGATCATCGGGGGGCCATCCGGACACTGCGGCGGCTGCGGCTTCCAGCAATACTCCGGTCTCTTCCGAGATGAACCATTCGTGCGCCAGCCGGTGTAACGTGCTGAGCTGTTCGGCACGAACGCCTGTAGCTCCTGAAGGCATGTACGTCTCCTGATCCCACTCCAACAACGCAGCCGCCGCCCGAACGTCAGCAATACGTGCCAGGTGAGCGCACAACCTGGACAGGGCTGGATGCTCTGAAAAAAGCGCAGGTCTGTTCATCGTCTGCATAGGAATACCCGCGTCTGACAGGCTCCAAGATACAATCATCGGAAGATTCGACGCTGTCTGTAAGCTGTGAAACTGAACGGCAGACAAAAAGCGGCTTCCGGCGCACATGGCCCAGCCGGAAGCCGCTTAATCGGGCTGCTTGAAGAAATGTTAAGGTCAGGAAAGGTGGTCGCTGAGCGGGATCCTGACACTTGACTGCGCGTGAAATGCTTCGCTAAATTGCTCTAGCATGCCGAGCCAACGTAGCTCAGTTGGTAGAGCGGCTCACTCGTAATGAGCAGGTCGCCGGTTCGAGTCCGGCCGTTGGCTCCTACAAACCCCGGCTTTCAAGTCGGGGTTTTTTATTTCAGGCCTGTCCTTCTGCAACTGCCTCCTGTCGGAAGGTTGACAAATTCCCTGCTGTTTGTTATATAGCAAGTTAGTTAATTAACCAATTTGTTAAATTATGAGACGGCAGGAGGTGACCGATCGCACCTGCGTGCGCGTGGCGGTCGATGCAGAGAAGCTGGCCCGGCTTCGCCGGGAAGCGCTTGGGAATGATCATCTGGTGGCGTTGGCTGCCTTCATGCAGGCTGCCGGTAATGAAACGCGCCTGCGGATGCTTTACGTGCTACATCGAGCGGGCGAGCTGTGCGTGTGCGACCTGGCCGATATTTTTGAGATCTCGCAGCCGGCGGTTTCACGTCATCTGAAAATCCTGCGGGAGAAAGCGCTGGTGGAAGCGCGACGGGAGGCGCAGACGATCTACTATCGGGTCTGCACGGCTCATCCGTTCGCCCGATTGCTGGGGCGACTTTTCGATGAGCTGGACCTGGACCGAATTCAACTGAACCTGAATGCTACGGGGTAACCACGTATGCGCGCCCAAAAGACAAACGCGGTAGTTCGTTCCAGCCTGTTGGCGGCCATTGGAGCCGGGGTGCTGGCTTCTATCTGTTGTGTTGGCCCTTTAGTTGCAGTGGCCGCTGGCGTGGGGGGTGTCTGGGTGAGTCAGCTTACCGCGCTGGAACCCTATCGACCATTTTTTATAGCGCTGGCGCTGGGAGCATTGGCGCTGGCCTGGTATCGGGAAGCGCGGCGTCGCCAGGATCCAGATTGCGACTGCGAGGCCGGTCTGCATCCGAAGATGCGTCGGTTGTTGCTGGGAGGCGCGACAGTGCTGGTGCTGGGACTGCTGGTCGCGCCCTCTTTGATCGAATCTGCGCATACGGTACCGGCAGTTACGCAGGAGACCAACCCGTCGGTGCAGGAGGTGGTCCTGGAGGTGCAGGGGATGACTTGCGAGGCCTGTAGCCAGGCGGTGGTCTATGCGTTGCAGCGCCTTGAGGGGGTACGGGCGGCCGAGGTAACGCTGGAGCCGCCAGAAGCACGCGTGCGCTTCGAGGCGGAAAAGGTGTCGGTAGCGCAGCTCATCGAGACCATTCGCAGCGCTGGATTTGACGCGCACCTGAAAGCAAACGAGTCGTTATGAAAAAAATCTTAGCCCTGCATATCAAGGGGATGACGTGCGCTCACTGCGCGCGTGCGATTGAACGGGCACTCCGGCAGGTGGCTGGCGTGACGCGGGCACAAGTGGTCGACTGGTCCCATGGACGAGTGATGGTTACGTGGAAGGGGAAGACAGTGGAGGCCGAAGCGCTGGCACAGGCTATCGCCGCCGCTGGTCCTGGCTATCGGCTGGAGCGGTGGGAAGTGGTGCGTGAGATCGGCGATAAAACGCTGCCTGAGGGCGTTTCGGATCGGGTGGATTACGATCTGCTGATCATCGGTGGCGGATCGGCAGCGTTTGCGGCAGCGTTGCGGGCGCGTGAACTGGGCTTCCGCAGCCTGATCGTCAACGAAGGGCTACCCCCTGGAGGCACCTGCGTGAACGTCGGGTGCGTGCCGTCGAAAGCGCTCATTCGGGCAGCCGAAGCCCATTACCGCGCGGCGCATCATCCGTTTGCTGGAATTCGCTCGACCAGCCAGGTGGTGGACTTTGGCGCCCTGATCGAACAGGTGCAGGCGCTCACCAGCAAACTGCGCCAGCATAAGTACCTGGACCTGATCGATGGCAGGCAGATCGCCTTTCGGAAAGGACGGGCGCGCCTGGCCGGTCCGAACACGATCCAGATCGGCGATGAGATTTTCTCGGGCCGTGCTGTGCTGATTGCGACCGGTGCGCGGACGGCCCTGCCGCCTGTTCCAGGACTGACCGAAGGCCCGTATCTCACGCATGAAACGCTGTATCGGCTGGATACCCTGCCCGGGCATCTGATTGTGCTGGGCGGCGGCTACATCGGGCTGGAAAACGCGCAGGCGTTCGCCCGACTCGGCTGCCAGGTGACGCTCCTGCAACGCTCGGCCCGGATTCTCTCTCGGGAGGATCCTGATGTGTCTGATACCCTGGCGGCCTATCTGCAGGAAGAAGGCGTGGACATTCGGACCGGCGTGCAGCTCCAGCACGTTTCCTGGCAGCAGGACGGAGTGCAGGTGCGTTACGTCCAAGCCGGGAAAACCCACCGGATCAGCGGTACGCACCTGCTGGTGGCCACCGGACGCCGGGGCAATACGGACCACCTGGGCCTGGAGGCGCTGGGCATTGCAACCGACCCGCAGGGTTTTTTGCAGGTGGACGAGACGCTGCGGACTACTGTACCCACCGTATGGGGCGCAGGCGATGTGATTGGTGCGCCGCTGTTCGTGTACACCGCCGCGTACGAAGGAAAGCTGGCTGCAGAAAATGCCTTGCTGCATCAGCAGGAGCGACGCGACGAGCAGAACGTGCCCTGGGTCATTTTTACGGATCCCCAGGTGGCCGGGGTGGGCCTGGACGAACGGGCGGCGCAGGCAGCCGGCCTCGACTACGAAACCTCCGTGCTGCCGATTTCCGAGGTGCCGCGCGCGCAGGTGGGGCGCGACGCGCGCGGCTTCCTGAAGCTGCTACGTGACCCCCGGAGCGACCGGCTCCTGGGCGCCCGCATCGTGGCCCCGGAAGGCGGCGAGCTGCTGATGGGGCTGTCGCTGGCCCTGCGCTACGACATTCCGGTTTCCGAGCTGGCCCGCTGCTTCTGTCCCTACCTGACCTGGTCTGAGGCCGTCAAGCTGGCCGCGCTGGGCTTTACAAAAGATGTACGCCAGCTCAGTTGCTGCGCCACCTGAACCGGCAAATTCCGCTTCCTCAGCGCGCCGCCGGCTCCAGATAGAACCGCACCGGCGTGATCTGATGGATGGACTCGGTTTCACGCTGTCCGTAAAAGTAGCAGGTGGCGGTTGCCGAAGCGCGGCCTGCTAGTCTGAGCAGTTTGTGTTGATGAACAAACGCCCCTTCCCACTGCAGATGACCCATCTGTCGCATGGTGTGGGGATCTACCAGCATAAAATGCACTTCCGCTTCTTCCGTTTGCGCCAGATGATGTCCACCCGCGTGCCTTCGACCGGGAGCTGATAGGGACCAGTCGCTACGATAAGTGTCAGGTCCTGGCGAGTGCACCAGACATCCCGGTTGATCGACTGCGTGAAAAGGAACGGCGCCATCTCGGGCGCATAGGGGGTCGGATCACCTTTGTAGGGAGCGACGGAAAATTCCGTACCCAGGGGAAAGGTTTCGATCTTGAAAGTGCGCACGCAGGCAAAGGCTGCTTCTGCGGGAGGGGCGAAATAGATGTAGGCACCCTGCGCAGCTAGATGGAGCGTCGGGTCCCAGAAGGAAAGCATGGCATGCTCGCAGGCCCATTACTCAAAATGCAAACGGACAGGAATAATCTGGTGCAGGGGCTCTTCTTCACGAACGCTGTAAAAATAGAAGGTGGCCGTCTCCGGATCCCAACCAACAAACTGGTTCAAACCATTCTTTACGAGAAAGTCTGTTTCAAGATAAATATGGCCAATCTGTTGCAATGTTCGTAAGTCGACCACGACAAAGTTTAGCGATCGGTCTCCATTGCTTTTTGGTGTGAAATCTTTAAACACATAAGCTCCTGTGTCGATCAAAAGGACGAGACCTATGGGAGTTTTCCATACGCCACGGTTTACAGAATTGGTAAAGATATAGCGCACGGCTTGTAGGGTAAGGGCGGGTACACGTGGACCTTTATAGGGAGCAACGGTAAAGTTTGGAATTGCTAACGGGAAACGTTGAACCTGGCGCGTTCGCAGATTCAGTCGGTAGAGTGCAGGCTGCGATGGTCGAACAAAGTAAACCAGGGAATCTAGGTAGGCTAAATGTCCGGTTCCTGACATAAGCGACAGGATTTCGTCTTCATACTGGCCTTCTCCAAAACTTTCCACATATCGTTTGTGGCGCAGATCGAATAGCGTAATAAACTGTGAGGTTCTTTGAGAGTGACTAAAGATCACAAAAGGATAACGATAAATAAAGTCTTGGCAGTTTAAGCTGAAATCGGAGTACCGTTGAACGACTTGTCGCGTTTTAAGATCAATGCCCAGTAGCCTGAGCCCCATGTTGTCCCACAGCCAGAGCGTATCCTGAAAGATTCGTAGAAATCCGGCACTGCGATACGCATGGGGACCATCTCCCTGCTCGCCGACCTGCTGGATGAAGCGACCGTTCAGGTCATAAACATAAAGCGCCGTATTGCCCGGCCGGCCACCCGTGATCCAGAGCAGCGAGTCGGTGCGGGTGATTGAGGTTACCGTTTGAATGTAGGCCCCGGGTTGTTCTTGGAGCAGAATGGGCTGTTCCAGCCGAAAAGTAACACGCAGGCGTTGTTGCTGAGCCTGCACCGCCGACGCGATGAGGCCCAGCAACAACGCAATCATAAGGGGGGACATTGGCAGCGTTACAGCTTTTTGTGCACGATTACTCCGGTTCTTCATTCATACCACCTGCCGATGTCAACAACGCCAGAATAGCTTCGCCATCACAGCGGTAGGAGCCTCCCGGTTCACATTGGAAATGGATCTTGGGCAAGGTCGCACCGAAGACGCCCATGACCTGGACTTTCCCTATCTGGCAGTCTAATCACGGAATGCCATCCCTGCAATCTTCGGTTGCCAGGGCACAGAGAGGATCATGCGCCGTTGTGTTCAGAGCTAACCCTGTAGGACGTTCGTTGCCGCTGCCCAACAGAAAAGGCAGCCATACCAGAAGCATCCACCGTTTCATGGCGCTCTGACAGGTTTTGGGATGAACGGTTTGGCAAGATGTTGATCCAATAGAGCGGCCGCTCTTGCTGAAGCAAGACTAAAAAAAAGACTCATGGTCAAGAGAGGGACGAAATTTTAGAGAGCTTCGCATTTTCTTCATCATGCTGTTTTGCCGAAAGGCGGCTTTTTTGAAAACCTCCTCAAGGATACCGGGTAAGGAAATCGGTTCCTGAAACATTCCTGGAGCAATCCATGTGGGTTACGCGCATTTACCGGCGTCCGGATGGCCAGGTCGTATCGGGCCGGTTGGAACTCAAGCTGCGGGATGTGGGCGACGTGGGGTTGTTGATCAAGCGCTGGCCGGCGGTGCGGATGCAGGTGCTGGAGGCCCAGCCCGGAAGCGAAGCCATCTGGCAATTGGAGGACGGGACCCAACTGTTGGCCGTGCTTTCCGGGCAGCTTGAGCTCCGCGTGCCTCCTGCGTTCCGGCACCGGCTGACGCCCGGCACCTTAGTGCTGCTGGAAGATACGCTCTCCGGATGCCGGCTGCATTTCAACGGAGCAGAGCCCGGGCAGGTGCTGATGGTTGCGCTGCCAGAGCCTCTCCCACTGGATGAAGTGGAGGAGGCGGATGCGGAGTCGTTTCCGGCCAGCGATCCGCCTTCGTGGACCGGTACGGCTGCTACATGAGTGGGTTGAACATTATTAGGGCAGGTTGACAATCCTCTTTTTTTGTGCTGAATCGGGGGATGCCGTTGCCGGATCCAGCCGACTGGTTCTGATCAGGACCGATACCGCACTTCCCGGGCCATGCCGTTTTCAAGGTGGTAGAGGTTGTGGCAGTGGAAGAACCAGCGTCCCGGGTTGTCGGCAATAAAGTCGAAGCTAATGCGGCCCATGTGGGGAAGCACCAGCACGGTGTCTTTCAGGGCGTCGCCTACGCGGAAGAAGTGGCCGTGCAGGTGCATGGGATGCAGCATCATACTGTGATTGATCATGCGAAAGCGCACGCGCTCGCCCTTCGTGATTTCCAGGGGGTCAGCTTCGGGATATGCCTGGCCATTGATTGTCCAGCGTGGCGCCATGGGCATGCCGCCTGAGAGGACGAGGTGGAAGGTGCGGTCGGGACGCCGGGCCGGTAGCATTTCCAGGCAGCGCAGGTCGGCGTAGGTAAGCGTGCGCCCCTGGAGCGTTTCTGGCAGTCCGGACGGCAGCCCTCGCGCGCGGCTTTCTCGATAGTGAAGGATGGCGCGGGCCGGGGCGTGCGTGCCTTCAACCGGAATGGCCACGATAGCCCAGCGGCCGGGATTAGTGGCTTCCAGCATGACATCGTAGCGTTCGCCCATGCCGATAAGCAGATTGTCGACGCGCACAGGCTCTACAGGCCGGCCGTCTGCGTGGGTAACCAGCAGGGGATGTCCGTCGATAGCGAAGCGGAAGGTGCTGGCACCGGAAGGATTCAGCAGCCGCAGGCGGATGCGTTCACCCTGCCGTACTTCAAAGACCGGCGCTGCTTCCGGCAGACGACCGTTGATCAACGATCCGGCATAGGAAGGCATCTGAATGCCCATCATTCCCCGCATGCCCCCCATCATGCCACGTCCCATCATGCCGCGACCGGGCCTGCCGGGAGCGCTGGTTGCAAGCGGCTGCGGGGCGCCGGGCAGGAAGTCGTCCAGTACCAGGGTGTACTCCCGGTCATAGGATACGTGCGGTGTGGTTTCTTCAATGATTAACGCGCCGAGCAGGCCACGGTCGAGCTGCAGGCCAACGTGGCTGTGGTATAGATAGCTACCGGAAGGAGCGGCCACGAACGTGTACGTAAAGGTTTCGCCGGGCGCAATGGGGTCTTGGGTCAGGCCGGGGACTCCGTCCATAGCGTTAGGGACCGGTACGCCATGCCAGTGGATCGTGGTCCCTTCTGGCAGAAAGTTTTCGACGATAACCTGTAGTTGTTCGCCTTCGCGCACGCGAAGCTCTGGGCCGGGAAATGCGCCGTTATAGCCCCAGGTGCGGTAGATGCGGCCCGGGGCCACCTCGACTTCAATGGGTTCAACCCGGAGGCGTACCGTGCGGGTAGGACCGGTAGGGGTGGTGCGGCGCAGCGGCGGTGCTGCTTCGGCCTGGTCGGTTGTTTCCTGACGGCACCCTGCCCACAGGCCAGGCGCTGCCAGCGCCGCCGTTGAGCTCAGTAAGGTTCGGAGAAACGTGCGCCGATCAGGCATGGCTGAATACGTTAAGAATTTCCCGGGATTGCAATCCAGAAAGGCCCCTTGCCGGGACTCAGGTACCGGGTAACCGTCAGGGTTGTCAGATCAAGGACGGCTACGCGGTCCTGTAAGGCCAGGGCTACGTATGCTTTTCGGCCGTCCAGGCTGGCGCGCACGCCATGAGGGCCAGGACCTACCGTAATTTGCTGCATCACTTCCAATTGCTGCGCGTCAATGACCGTAACGACTGAATCGGCAAGGCCAGTGACCAGTACGTACCGTCCATCCGGCGTTGCATCGACGCCATAATGAGGGGCGCTAAGCGGAATCCGTCGAATGATGCGGCGCGTGGTCAGGTCGATAACGGTCAGGTTGCGACTGCCAATGTTGGAGACATATAGCCAGCGCCCGTCAGGCGAAAGATCTACATTATGGGGAGCGCGTCCGGCTGGCAGGCGATCGACGACAGTTCGCTGCGGCAAGCTTACGACAGCTACGCTACTGTCTCCCTGAAGCGTCACGTAGAGCAATTGATCGTCTGGAGAAAAAACGCTGTTGTGGGGCATAGGGCCTACCGGGATGGTCGCCGCAATCCTCAGCGTAGCCAGCTCAATCAGTGAAATTGTGCCTTCTCCTTCGTTTGCAACAGCCGCCCATCGACCTGCATGGTCGATCTGGACTCCTTTGGGCGTTTGGCCAACCGAAAGGATATCCCGCAAGCGTCCGCTGGGAGCATCGTAGACATAGATTCGGTTTTCGCGGCTACTGGTGGCCAGCACCAGTCTTCCTTCAGGGTCTGCGGCAACGTATGTAATCTGCTGACCCGCTGGCCAGGAAGTCTGATGTCCTAATACGGCTATTGCCTGCTGGGCCGACAGGGTAACAAAGACCAGATCGTCGGGGGTGGAAACCGTTGGGGCACACCCTCCCATCAGGCCAAGCAGCAGAAGGATCGGCCCGGCCACCAGGAATCGCATGGTGTTGCGTCCCAATCGAGGTTAGAGTTTTTCAATAATGCGTTTCAGCCGCTCCCGCACCTGTTCGGCAATGGGGCGCAAAGCCGGGTTGTCAACGGCCTGCATTGACGCGACTGGATCGATGGCCGCTACTTCGGTCTGCCCATCCTCCGTCTGGCGGACGATCACGTTACAGGGCAGCATAGTGCCGATGTGCGGCTCGGCTTGCAGCGCTTGATGGGCAAAGTGCGGGTTACAGGCTCCCAGGATCCGATAGGGGCGTACCTCGATGTTCAGTTTCTTTTTCAGCGTTTCGCGCACGTCGATCTCGGTTAGCACCCCAAAGCCTTCTTCCTGCAGCAGTTCTCGCACGCGGGCTTCGGCTTCTTCCAGTCCGATAGGAAGAGTCCGGGCAAAGTAGTAAGTCGTTTTGACTTCGCTCATGGCATCTCCGGGTTGTTTTGTTAAGGTTGAGGTTTACGCGCAACAATATGACGCACCAGGCCGCCGGGGGCCAGATCAGTAACTTCTTCCAGCGCCCAGCCAGCCCGTTGTACATTGTCAACGGTGCGGCGTGCAATATGCACGCCTGTCAGGCGATAGACAGGGGCATCCAGGCGGTCCATCCAGCGCCCCAGCCACTCCCAACGAACGCGCATATGCTCCAGCAGATGCAGGCGTCCCCCGGGTCGGGTTACGCGCAGCGCCTCTTGCAGCCCCAGGATGGGATCCGGAACCGAACAGAAGACGAATGTGGCTACGACCTCGTCAAAGCGGTCGTCCTCAAAGTGCAGCGCCTGCGCATCCATTTCCAGCAGGGTGACTGCGCGTTCGGGGGTGCTCTGGAGGCGCCGGCGGGCCCGTTCCAGCATGCGTGGCGACAGATCAATGGCGGTAACCCGAATGCCCGAGGGATAAAACGGGATATTTTTGCCAGTGCCGACGCCGATCTCCAGCACTTCTGGTCCCTGCACCCGGGCCCAGAGCCGGCGGCGCCATCGCCGAAAAGCCAGCCATTCCATCGGGAGCTCCAGCAGGTCGTACCGGCCTGCCAGGCGGTCATAGGCTTTCCGGGCGAAGGCGGTGGCCTCCGGATCAGGAGATAGCGTCTGCTGACGGAGGGCGTTCATGTCAGCCGGTCGCGTTCCAGGCGGGCCCGCCGTTCTTCGTATTCTTCTGTGGAGATCTCACCGGCGGCATAACGCCGCTGCAAAAGTTCCAGCGGCGATTCCCGTGCGGGCCGGTGGGCTGGTTCGCCAGAGCGCCGCTGCTGGCTGAGCAGCCAGACCAGCGCAATGATCACGACGATCCAGAAAATCCACCAGCCCCAGTGCATGCCCCAAACCATGTGTGGTCCGTACATCGTTCAATTAGGAGTTAGCGTGGCTGATGACGATGGCCTTTGTTCTGGTCATTCTGGTGTTGATGCGACGATGATCCTTGCTGGCGATGCATCATGCCGCCGCCTCCCATCATGTCCATCATGCCACCCCCGCGCATCATGCGCATCATACCCTCGCGGCCATGCATCATGTGCATCATCTGCATCATTTCCATCATAGGCAACCGCATCATGTAATGCATCATCTGGCGTGGCTTGAGCTCGCGCAGACGAGTCCGCTGCGTTTCATTCAGCACCTGCATCATCTGGCGGAAAGTTTCATACGGGGCCACCTGATCTTCTACTTTCAGGCGTGCCATTGCCTGTAGATGCTCTCGCACTGCAGCCGGTTCAGGGTGTCGATTTTCTTTAAAGAGCGCCTGAAGAGCCTGGCGGTGCCGGCGCATTTCCTGCTGACGCGCATGATGCTGCTGCATCATGCGCTGCTTGAGCTCGCGAAGCTGCTGCTGTTGCTGCGTAGAGAGGCCCAACGAGTCGGCCATAACGGGCAAGACAAAAGCCATCATCGTAGCCCGATGCAGCGGCTGTTGCATACGCTGCATCATCATGCCTCCCTGCATCATGCCCATCATGCCCGACATCATTTGCATCATCATGTGCCCCTGCATCCCCCCCTGCTGCATGTGCATCATGCTACGCGCCGTATCCGGCCGGTTCATCTGGTGCCGGTGGGGTTGTCCAAGCACCGGCAGGGCCCATAGCAGGCTTAAGACGAGAATGGTTCCATACGTTTTCATGGTCGTTTCTGTAGTTTGGCTTCTCGTGTCATACCTGTCTTAACCTATTTAAAAAGACGGGAGCTAAGGCTTAGACGATCCTGAAAAGCCTTTAAGCGGCGTAACGATACCGTTACGAGTGATCATTGCTATGCCATTGTCCCAGAATAGAATGATAAAAGTAGCTCAAGCCTCACGCAGCAAAACAGGGCACGTGCCGTAAGTTTATGATTGTTTTTTGCGGCCTGTGTTTTAGGAGATGGTGCTATAAATTTTGATATTTAGCAGCGAAAAGGACCCGTTATTCGGTGGATTGTGGTTGGCAATGGCTCACCGGGAGGAAGGCCTATTTGCTCCGAGAAACAGGCTGTGAACGCTGCATTTTCGGCAGAAAGGAAAGATCGCTGACAGGTTCGGATCAGTTTACCCCACAAGGAGTCGGCGGCGGTCATTTAACGGGAATCCAGTTTTAAAAAGCCGCTGGTGCCGGGCCGGCGAGGTGCGTAGAGCTCGGGAGGCTTTGACAGAAGAGCAGGGCCATGCTTGGCCAAAAGGAGGGGTTTGCACTGTAAAGGCGCAGCCTGGAGTTTCACCGGCCGCGTTTTTTCGAAGGCAGATCGGGCCTGGGCGGCGTAGGCCGGCAAAGTTATTGTTCCAGGTATGGTAATACGGCTGCTTCAAACTGGGCGAAGTCGGCGGCGCCTGGCCAGGTCTCGCGAATAATCCCCTGGCGATCGATGACAAACGTAGTGGGACGCGCCTGTTCGACGCGGTTATACGGCCAGGGCCAGCGGGTACCGGGTGGCAGGTACCCGCTGACAGGCTCCAGTGGCCGCTCTTTCATAAATTCCAGGACGGTCTGCCGGGGTTCGTCGGAGATCATGATGACCACGACGCCCTGGTCCCGATAGGCCTGTTGGAAACGGTTCAGTTCCGGAATTTCAGCCAGGCAGGGGCCGCACCATGTTGCCCATAAGTTGAGCAAGATCACCTGACCTCGGTAATCGGCCAGCGTGCGCGGTTCGTCTGTTTCGACCAGCCGAAAGGTCAGGGCAGGGGCGGGTCGTCCGACAGCGCCCGGTGGTTGCACGAGTTCAGGTTGTTGCTGGCGCAGGTAGGCCAGCACGCCAAGCGCCAGACCGGAAAGCGTCACAAAACTGCCAAGCACCACACCCGTCCACGCCGCGGCTCCTTCCAGGCGCCGATGGGGATTAAGGCGTGGGGCCAGCCAGAGCAGCACTGCACCTCCAAGCGTTAGCAGCGCCGCCAGTCCGTATAGCAGGGAAGGGGAAAGCGGCAACGACTCTTGCATTGCGCTATTGTTTAAGCTCTGGCAGACCGTAACGCGCGTATACCTGCGTTTGTCCGTCCGTAGTAAAGGTCAGCACGTCGTACGGATCGCGCCGGTCTCCCTGTTCCATGCCCGGCGATCCGACGGGCATGCCTGGAACCGCCAGGCCTGCTACCGCCGGTTTTTCCTGCAGAAGGCGTTGCACGTCGCGCGCAGGCACATGCCCCTCGATTACATATCCTTCGATAAGGGCTGTATGGCACGACTGCAACTGGTAGGGAACGCGAAATCGGGCTTTGATGGTCGCCATATCTTGCACGTCTTCTACGCGCACCTTAAAGCCCGCATTCTGCATATGGGTAACCCAGTCGCTGCAGCAACCACAGGTGGGACTTTTGAAGACGGTCAGCGTGGGTTGGGCGATGGCGCCTCGCTGGCTGCTGTAAACGGCCAGGCCAATGGCGGCCACGGCAGCGCCCAGCAGAAAACCCAGCACATAGGTTTTGCGAGTTATGCGCATGCTTCCAAGAAGTTTGTTTCTGGGAAATACAGGCCGGGAGCCTTACGATCAGGAGGGGGATCAGGCTCCCGGCCTGCATTAAATTTTATCAATACCAGAGGCGGACGCCGGCCACAATACCCGACGTGCGTGCTGCTTCGCCTTCGCGTCGTGCCAGTGAAGCCGCACTTCCGTAGAGACGGCTCCAGTTGAATCCAATGTAGGGAGCAAATTCCCGCACGAGCTCGAAGCGAAGCCGCAGACCAAAATCGATGCGGTTCAGGCCGCGTCCGATGCCCCACTCTGGTACGTTCTGCGCTGCAGCCAGCATTTCTAAACGGGGCTGCAGAATGAGCCGCTGCGTGATGAACAGGTCATGAGACGCAACCAGCGAGGCTGCCAGATCACCATCCTGGCTCACGTAAAAAAGCGGTTCGAATTCGAACCAGTACGGAGCCAGTCCTTCCAGGCCAAAAACGAGGTGAGCGCGGGTGCGCGTCTCTTCTCCATAGGCCACGTCCATGCGGACGCCTATCTGAAGATCCCAGAAAGGAGCAATGACGCGGCTGTAGAGCGCCTGGAACTCAGCTTCGCCACCTTGCTGGCTGGTGAGCGCTTCGCCCTCGCTTCGAATCCAGAGCCGGTTGTACATTTTCCCAACCCACGCATCCAGGTCCCATTGCACCGGACGTCCCTCCAGGCGGGGCTGGGTTTCCAACAGGTCAAACAGGATGAAGGCCAGGGTGTTTTCGTTGGCAAAATGGATCAGGGGCTGCGTTTGGGCCCATAACGGGCGCCCAGAAAGCCCCAGTCCAAGCACCAGCAACAGGGAGAAAATTGGGCGCATCATGATGACGTCTTCGCTGCAGTTTCTGGTTCGCTGACTTCAAAGACCCGAAACATCCCCATGTCCATGTGATAGAGGATGTGGCAGTGGAAAGCCCAGGGGCCGGGCTCATCAGGGGTGATCAGCACCGAGACCCGTTCGGCCGGCTTGACCAGGATGGTATGTTTAAGAGGAATATGCCGGCCATGGCCGTTTTCGAGTTCCATCCACATCCCGTGCAGGTGCATGGGGTGTTCCATCATCGTGTCATTGACGAGAATGAGTCGCACCCGCTCTCCGTAGCGAAGCCGGATGGGTTCTGGCGCTTCGGAGTAGGTTTTTCCGTCGATGCTCCACAGGAAGCGCTCCATGTTGCCGGTCAGGTGCAACTCAATCTCTCGGGTAGGCGGACGAAAGTCTTTTCGTGGGTAAAGGCTTTTCAGGTCGGTGTAGACCAGCACGCGCCAGCCATCCTCGCCCAGTCCCACGCCCGGCTCATGCAGACGGCTTCGCGTAACCATCGGAATGGCTGCGTTGCCAGGGCCGTGCGTTTCTTTGCTGTGCGGTTGTGGTTCCGGTGGCATGCCTGGAGGCTGGCCTACGCCTCCCATCATGCCGGCCATCATGGCCCCATGTTGAGCATGGGACATGTCCTGATGTTGCTGATTCTGGTGGTGCATTGGCCGGTGCTCCCTTCCTTCATGCTGCTGCATGCCGCCATGCTGCATGCCTGCGTGGTCCCCATCTCCGTGCACCATGCCCATGTCGGCGTGGGTTCGTAGGGGACGTTTCCGGAGCGGGGGAATGGGACCTTCCATGCCCTCGCGGGGTGCCAGTGTGCCCCGGGCATAGCCACTCCGGTCCATGGATTCAGCAAAAATTGTATAGGCCTTCTCCTCTTTGGGCTCGACGATGACGTCATAGGTTTCGGCGATGCCGATGCGAAATTCATCGACCGTCACCGGCTGCACGTACTGCCCGTCGGCCTGAATTACGGTCATGGGCAGCCCGGGAATGCGCACGTCGAAGAAGCTACCGGCTGCCGCATTGATAAAGCGTAGCCGCACGCGCTCGCCAGGCCGGAACAGACCGGTCCAGTTGTCTTCGGGAGCACGGCCGTTGAGCAGATAGGTATAGGTGGCTCCCGTAATATCGACAATGTCGGTGGCCCCCATGCGCATGCGTCCCCAGCTCAGTCGATCTTTCAGGGCGCTCCAGAAGCCCCGCTCTCTGGCTTCCTCAAACAGATTGGACAGCGTGCGCCGCTGAAAGTTGTAATAGCCCGGATATTTGCGCAGGCGGGCCAGCACCCGGTAGGGATTTTCAAAAGTCCAATCGCTCAGGACAATCACGTACTCGCGATCATACGGATACGGCTCTTCTGCGGGGTCAATAATGAGGGGGCCGTAGACGCCTGTCTGTTCCTGCAACCCACTGTGGCTATGGTACCAATAGGTACCATGCTGGCGGATGCGAAACCGATATTCGAATGTTTCGCCCGGCTTGATTCCTGGAAAACTGACGCCCGGCACCCCGTCCATATCAAAGGGTACCAGCAGACCATGCCAGTGAATGGACGTATCCTCCTTCAGTCGATTGGTAACGCGCAGAATGACTTCATCTCCTTCGCGAAAGCGAAGCAGAGGACCCGGAACGGTACCATTGATGGTGGTCGCCGTAGCCTTCCGCGCGCCAATCCGAATCGGCGTTTCGGCGATGGTTAGATCGTACGTGACCGGACCATCAGTCTGCCGGCGAAGCGGTCGCACTTGCGGACGCGGCCGCGCATAAGCCGGTAGCAAGGCTTCTAAGCCTGTCGTGATCCCCAGCACAGCCAGCGCCTGCAAAAAATCACGCCGTGTAAACGTTCCCATTGCTCATGGATGTTGGTCCGTGGGGATTGCACCAGAACGCTAGCAATCTCCAGGCAAAGAACTAAAGCCGATCTGGATGCCTGCTTAAAACCCTTTAAGGTTGGAACTGAAACGGGAAATGCGACCTTTCATCGTTTGAAAAAAAGTAACGTAATGGTCATGTGGATTTTGCTCGTAGAAGACGATGAGCGGCTGGCGCGGGCGCTGGCCCGCGGGCTGCGCGAGGAAGGGTATCAGGTCGATCGAGTAGCCGATGGCCTGGAAGCTGAAGCGCGCGTGCAGGCCAGCACCTATGATGCGCTCATCGTCGATTGGCGTTTGCCCCGAATGGACGGTCAGACCCTTGTCCGCCGCCTGCGGCAGGCAGGCTACCAGATGCCTATCCTGATGCTGACAGCATTGGATGATCTGGAGCATCGCGTGGCCGGCCTGGATGCGGGCGCCGACGACTATCTGGGCAAACCGTTTGCCTTTGAAGAATTGCTGGCGCGTTTGCGGGCGCTGCTGCGACGGGCGCCTGTGTGGCAACCCAGCGACTTAATTCGGGTAGGACCGCTGGAAATCAACGAACGACGCCGCCAGGCGCGAATCGGCGACCAGGTGCTTCCGCTTCGGCCCAAAGAGTACGACCTTCTGCGTTTTTTGGCTCGCCATCCCGGAGAGGTGCTTTCGCGGACACGGATCGCCGAACAAGTATGGGGCGATCCCTTCTACGTCAGCGACAATACCATTGATGTGACGGTTTCGGGACTGCGTCAGAAGTTGAGTGAGGCAACCCCGGCCCTGCAAATCGAAACGGTCCGGGGCGTAGGATATGCCCTGCGCGTCAGCTCGGAAGAAATGTTTTCCTCATGATGCGCCGCTGGAAACTGGTGCCGTGGTCGATTTCGGTGCGGCTGGCTCTCTGGTTTGCCGCTGCCATGTTGATTTTGCTGGGGCTGTTTTCTGCCTTCAGCTACTTTACGTTTCACGTAGCGCGTCACCGCGACTTTGACCAGCATCTGATTCATGAGACGCGTCAGTTACTACCCTTCGTGCAGCAGGGAATTGCCGGGCCGGTTTTTGTAGCTCTGGATACGCTACGCTCGGTTGCCTATCAGACAGATGGTATCTATGGAACCTACGTGCGACTGCTTCGACCTGATGGTGAAGTGGTCTACGAAAGTCCAAATTTTGCGCGTCATGCCCCGCTGCCAGTGCGCGTGCAGCCCATCCAGGAGCCCCAGGTGTACAGCCACGTCTGGGAAGATAAACCGGCGCGCACGCGCTACACGCCGCTTTTTTCGGAGGAGGGACGGCTATTTGGCTGGCTGGAAGTGACGGGGTTTGAGTGGTCACTTCACCGCGAGCTGCACCATCTGGGGCTTGTGCTGGGGCTGGGGATTCTGCTGAGCACCCTGTTGGCAGCAGTGGGGGGGTACTGGCTGGCCCGACGCGCTCTGCGGCCTGTAGCGGTGCTGACAGCCACGGCTCGCCAGATCGGGGCAGATAACCTGGAAGCTCGATTGCCGGTCCCGGGTGAGGTGCGAGACGAACTGAGCGAACTGGCAGAGACCTTTAATGATTTGCTGGATCGGTTGGCTGCCTCGCTGGAGCGCGAGCGGCGTTTCACGGACAATGCTGCTCATGAGCTCCTGACACCCCTTTCGGCCCTGCGTAGTGAGCTGGAAGTAGCCCTGCGGCGCCAACGTTCTGCCGCATATTACCATGAGGTGCTGCAGGAAGCATTGCGCGACGTGGAGCGCATGACCGACACGGTACGGGGGTTATTGCATCTGGCACGTCTGGAACGGACCGACACCCACGAACGCGCGCGTCCGATCGATTTAGTCGAACGCTGCCAGACTCGACTGAAGGATTGGCAACCGCGGCTAATGCGAGCTGGCCTGACGCTTGACGTGGTGCTGCCCGAAAGGGCCTGGGTATGTGGCGTGCCGGAGTATCTGGACGAAGTGCTGGATAATCTGCTCGCTAATGCGTGCAAGTATACGCCTCCGGGCGGACGGGTTCGGTTAGAGGTGCATCAAATAGATGGACAGGTGCGACTGCGCGTATCTGATACAGGGATAGGCTTCGATCCGGAAGAAGCCGCCCATCTATTTGATCGGTTCTATCGCGGACGCTCCGCCGAGGGAAAGCCGGGCTCTGGACTGGGGTTAGCCATTGTGCGCGCCATTGTGGAAGCCTGCGGCGGTTCGGTGCATGCCTGGAGCGATGGCCCGGGCCGCGGCAGTACGTTCGAAGTGCGCTGGCCTGCCTGCCCGGTTCCGGTACTGCCGGCCTGACAGACCGGTACGGGCTTTGTCGCAGTCTACAGAGGAAGCCTGTGGATGACAGCGTGTCAACCAGACCCAGAGGCGCGCCATGTCGATGACGGGATTGGACGTGTTTGACAGCACGATCCAAAAAACAAATACGTGGCTGAAGGAAATCCGTGAAGCGTTGCATCTGGATGAACATGTAGGTAATAGCCCGCACCCAGAGGAGACGGCCCGGCGCTACGCCTATCATGTGCTGCGGGCGGTGTTGCATCAGCTCCGTGATCGGCTGACCATCGAAGAAGCGGCACAATTTGCAGCCCAGCTCCCTCTGCTGGTACGCGGTATTTTCTTCGAGGGCTGGGATCCCACCGATAAGCCGCTTCGCCTGCGGCATGAGCAGGATTTTCTGCTGCCCATTCAAGAGGCCTTGCACCAGATTGGTCTAACTATCAGCCCGCAGCAGGCGGCGCGGGTTGTCTTTGAGGTGCTTAACCGGCACATTAGTGCCGGCGAGATTGCCGACGTGCGGGCTATGTTGCCTAAAGCCATCCGCCACCTGTGGCCCGAGCCTCTGCCACAAACAGCCTAGGAAGCGCTGGGGTGAACAGGGTGGCTGGCTTTCCGGCTACCCCGTTGTTATTAAGCTGCCAGCTCAACGCGCAGCACGAACGCTTCCAGTCGGCCGTAACGCACAGGCTGGATCAGCGTGGGATGATAACCTGCCTGCGCAAAGGCGTTGAGCCAGGAATCGCGGCGGGGCGTCAGGGCCACAATCTCGCCAATGGTGTACCGGGCGCAGGCCTGCGCAAAGTCGCGGTAGAGCTGGTCGATGCGCCGTGGGTCGCCCAGGCGCAGGCCGTACGGTGGATTGGTGACCACCGTCCAGCGCCCGCCGGCCATCCCTTCCAGGTATGTCATGCGCTCGGCGTTTCCAGCATGGACGGACACGTCGGCTGCAACGCCCATGGCAGCAAGATTGGCCTGCATGCCCCGGACGTTGCGGGCAAAACGATCCGCTGCCAGAATCGGAACAGGCGAGCGTGGGCGAACCTGGCATGTTGCCTGCTGGCGAAGCTGGTGCCAGCCGGCTGCGTCGAAGAAGGGAAGCCGAAAGAAGACCAGGTGCTCTTCTGGAAGCAACAGGCCTGGGGCAATCTGGCGCGCCATGAGCGCCGCTTCGATGGGAATGGTACCCCCACCGGCCATCGGGTCGATCAGGAGATCTACTGCGCTGGGAAAATCGGACAGGCGCAGCAGGGCAGCCGCTAAGGTGGGAAGCAGGGGAGCAAAGTGCTGAAAGGCACGGCGATGCCGGCGATGCAGGGGCGGACCTGACGCGTTGAGCAAGAGCAAAAGTTGATCGTCGCTCAGTTCTGCCATGATTTCTACATCCGGCGTTTCCAGGTCGGCGCGGATGCGCTGCCCGGTATGGGCGAGGATGCGGTCAACAACTGCTGTGCCGACCTCACGTGCTACATCCATGGAAGTAAAAGGATGGGTGCCGTGTCGCTGCGCCCGTACGGCAAACCGCTGGCTGGGATGTAGATAATCTTGAAAGGAGATAGCCTGGGCAAAATCTCGCACATCGTTTAACGTCTTAACTCGGCCTATCCCCAGCAATAGGTAGACGCGGTGCAGCGTACGCCCATAGAAAATCAGGGGAAGGCAGGCGTCCAGCGATGCCTCGGGCACGACCAGCTTAGCCGACTTCAGATAGCAAGCGCGGTAGCCCAGCTCTTGCAGTTCGGCGGCCACGACAGCTTCGAAGCCTGCCGCGCAGGAAATAATCGGGGGATTGGCCAGCGGCTCAGGAATCCAGGGATCCGGGAACGGATGGGGGGGAGGTAATGGTAAGGTCAGCGCATCCACGTATCCCGTGTGGCTTACTGAAGGAGCGGCCATAAGTTAAACAATTCGGGAAAACGGCGCCGGGGCTGTCCGTCAATTCTCTGTGCATCCTACATTACCCGTGAACCATTATGCAGGACCTATGGACGACGCGCAGCTTGCGGCTTATATCCGGGCGCTGGAGGCGCTTCGATTTGATCCGATAGGCCGCGTGGCCTATCTGGTGGAAAGTCCGGTGCCGGGCAGGCATCTGTTGCGGGCTGCGCTGTCTTTGGAAGTGGGGATAGGGTGCCCGGGTGATCACGCGCGTCGCCACGCGCCGGGTCGGGAAGTGAGTGCCATAAGCCTGGAAGTGTTGCGAGCACTGGGCATACCGCCCGCCGTTCCCGGGGATAATCTGATTCTGGAGGGTATTGACCTGCGGACCTTCAGCCCGGGGGATCGGTTGATGGTAGGCGATGTGGTACTGGAACGCAGCGACCGGCCGCATCATCCGTGCGCTACGTTTCGGGCGCGCACCAGCCCGGAAGCCTTTGAAGCCGTAGCGCGCACTGGTTTGCGGGGGGCCTTATTCCGGGTGTGCCGGGGTGGTATCGTTCACGTAGGAGATCCTGTTCGCAAGTTGTAAAACTCAGAGGGCCTATGCGCAGCTTGAGCATCCTGGCTATTGGACTGGCGGCTGTCCTGGTCGCCTGTCGTTCGGAAGGGCATACCTTGCCAGGTTCCGGAGAGGATTCGTTTATGCAGCTCGGACGACGCGTTTATCAGAATTATTGTGCTACCTGTCATCAGCCAAATGGGCAGGGAGTTCCGGGCATTTATCCGCCTCTGACGCCTAACGAATGGGTGCAGGGCGACAAAGGGCGGCTCATTCGGCTGGTGTTGCATGGGGCTCAGGGAGAGATGCGGGTGGGGGAGGAGGTGTACAATAATGTGATGACGGCGCATGATTTTCTGACGGATGAGCAGATCGCTGCGGTGTTGACTTATATTCGCCAGCACTTTGGTAATCAGGCAGCGGCTGTGTCGCCTGAAGAAGTGGCGGCGGTGCGGGCTGCCAGCCGGCAACGGGAGCCCTGGGATCCGGCTGTATTGTGGGAGCAGACAGGAATTCCAGAGGCGGAAGAAACATCAGAACATTGAGCGGCTCAATCAGCTCCGGTTGGCTCAAGGGGTTGGGCCGGAAGACGGAGTCGGCCAGTGGCGGCTTCGGCAGCATGGGCCAGTTGTTCCCAGGCATCGAACTGCCACAGGTAGGCGTGGGTGCGGATAATTCGAAGCTGACGTTGCCGGTAGGGGGAAGGAAGGGCAGCGGCCAGGTGGGTAAAACGTGCGACGAGCGTGTCCAGTCGGATACGGTTGGCGAACGTAAAGCCGAAGCGTTGGATGTCGTGGAGGAGTTGGGCGTACGCCTGATCCCATTGAGTTCGGTGAGAAGGGGAAGCCGGGGTGAAGGTGGTGTGGTCGAAGCGCTGCAGGAGGCGCAGGCCCTGGAATCCAAGCTGCCGGAGGCGTTGGGTGGTGCCCAGGGGAAGGAAAATACGGATAGGATGCTTAGTTTCCGTTATTGCAAAAAGGACATCCCCTGTCGGGGGAACGTTCGCGCTGTCAGGTACCTCTGGTAAATCAAAATGCGGGTTGAGTAGGCGGAATCGGTTGTAAAGGCTGGTTGCCGAATTGCCTACCCGCCAGTCCAGCGTATCGGCTCCCGTTGTACGCAGCAGCGTAAGCAGGTCGCTCAGGTAGAACGGATCCGAAGTGGTTATCTGCACCAGCTCGGCGCGTATGGTACGGCTGGTGTCGAGCGGCAGGTGTTCCAGCGCGCGGAGCGTACCGTAGAGAGACGGGATGTAACCTCGTGAATATTCCCGGAAGGTTGTGCGGCGGGCCAGTTCGTTAAACCCTTCGGTTATCGCCCAGAGATAGGCATCCAGCACGGTGGTTCCAGGCTGCAGGTAATCAAGACCCCGGGTGAGAAACAGGCGGTAGAGACGAAAGAGATTGGCTGGTCCGGTATGGTAAGCAGAAAGGCCGGGCACTTCGTGGCCTACTGCATTGGCATAACTGCGCATGACCAGAAAGGCCGGTTCCATGGTCAGCAGGGGATGCCATGCTTCGCGTATGCGCACTCGGGTGCCAGCCGCTGTGCGTAGCGTGTAATGGTGAAGATCATATTGGCGCAACAGGTAGGGCATAAGCTGATAGCGACTGCGTGCACCGGCTGGTGAGACCCGCCGGTCATCGCTAAACGTCTCTACGATGCTGACCGCTGTGCTGAGCAGGCTTAGATTGAGCGTTCGAGCCAGCCGGATTTCATACTCAAGGTAGGGGACTGCCCGCATAAAGGCTTCTTGCACCTGGTTAGCGCGTCCCCAGCGCACAACGAGATCGCGGCGTGGGAAGCCGCGGGCAACCAGACGATCCAGAAGGGAACGGGTTATGTCTCGACGCAGGCGATCTACTTGATCCCAGTCGGCGTGGCCGGTTGCCTGGTAGCGTTGCCGTATGTCGGTTAGCTCATACCGAACCAGCAGCGTTCCGCTGCGGCCGTCATAAATGCGGAGGGTAAAGTTGTCGTCAACGGCCTGGCGCAACGTGTACTGCGTGAGCAAATGCTGAAACGCAGGCAACAGAGAAGCCGCAGCAAGGGAGCGGTCTGAGGGAGTCAGCACGCCGGTAAAGTACGGCCCGTAGCGAACATCAGGATGCAGGTCAAAAGCCAAGGCGCCCAGGGAAAGAACGGAATGGTTACGGGGCGGGGAGGCAGGAGCAGAGGGCAAACTGGCCGAATCAGGAGGCAGGAGATATGTTCGGATTGCTGCGGCAAGTTGCGGCAGATTGACTGACACGATGCCTCCCAGGACGGCTACCCATAAAAGGCGCCAGGCATGCGGTCGCATCATGGGAACTTACGTAGGCTGCCAACCTGCGATCAGACTACACCCTATAATCGCGGCGAAATGCGTACCAATTGGGGTGTCAGACGCTGCGGGCAGCAAATTTTTCGGCCTGGCTGACCAGGTGGCGAAACAAAATTAATCCTTCGGTTCCCATCCGCTCAGGGTGAAACTGTACGCCTACGAGACGGCCGTCCGGTGATTCGATGGCCTCAATTACGCCGTCAGGAGCGCGGGCGCTGATGCGGAGTCCCTGGCCTACCGTGGCCACAGCCTGGAGGTGACGCGTGTTGACCTGCCAGGTAAGCTGACCTACCAGGCGGGCAAGGTGGGTATCGGGGGTTATGGCAAGGGCATGCTGCTGCCCTCCGCGTTTGGGGCTGTGGGGCAGTACGTCCTTGCGTTGTCGCTGCACGTCGGCATACAGGGTGCCGCCCAGGACCGCATTGAGCAACTGCATGCCATAGCAGATGCCCAGAATGGGTTTACCGGCTTCCAGGAAGGCCTCCAGATAGTATCGGTCGCTTTCAGTGCGCAGCGGCTGTGGCGGGTCCAGGTCATCGGGAAGCGTTCCGATCAGGCCATCCGTCACGGCAGGACCTCCGGGCACAACGAGCCCATCCAACTGCCGGGCAAACAGCCGAGCAGGAGCCTGGGAGCGAATTATCGGAAGCAATACCGGGAGCGCGCCCGCTTTTTCCAGCGCCTGCACGTAGGCATAGTCTATTTGCTGGCGGTTGCCGTCGAAGGCAGTCGTCAGGCCAATCTGTACCATCACCTCAGAGCTATCAGGGAAAGACCCGTCCCTTCTCCAAAGGGAGGAAGGTTGCTGGCCTTAATATAACATTTGCACGTACGCTTTGCCTTTTCTCTGAAAAAAGGACTTATCTTACAATTTGTATCTGCTGCCAATCACCAAAACCTGTCTGTCCTATGCCGGTACGTAAAGCACAGGCCGTCTGGAACGGCAATCTGCGCGAAGGAAAGGGAAGCATCGCTTTTGGTCCGTTCGAAGGAGCCTACACATTTGTTTCGCGCTTTGAAGAAGGGGAAGGCACCAATCCAGAAGAACTGCTTGCAGCGGCGCATGCGGGCTGCTTTTCGATGGCCCTGGCCCATCGGCTGGATCAGGCTGGCCACACGCCACGCCGTGTGCAGACAGAAGCGCGTGTGCATCTGGAAATGACGGGAGACGGGCCGCGAGTCAGCAAGGTGGAGCTGCATACGGAAGTGGAAGCACCAGGGCTGGATGAGCAGACCTTCCTGGAGCACGCAGAAGCGGCCAAGGAGGGCTGCCCCATTTCAAAGGCGCTGGCATCGGTGCCGGTCATTGAATTGCATGCCCGCCTTGTTTGAGGAACACCACAACGTTACAATATGGCAACGGCCGGCTTAACGTCGGCCGTTTTGCCATTTTTTCAGGAACGTTTATGCAGAGCGGGCGATCAGTTCTTCAAACGTACCGCTGGGTCCTATCAACCATCCGGATCCGGTTTCTATGGAGGGTGCTCGCATACGGCGCGTTGCCTTCGTCGGCAATTATCTGCCGCGTCAGTGCGGCATTGCTACCTTTACGACGGATCTGTGCGAGGCCGTAGCGGCGGCTGCTTCTGAGCTTACCTGTTTTGCGGTGCCGATTAATGACCGCACCGACGGATATGCTTACCCCCCACGGGTTCGGTTTGAAATTCCAGAAGAGGATCTGACTGCCTATCGGCGCGCTGCCGAGTTTCTCAACATCAACGACGTAGACGTTGTCTGCTTACAGCATGAATATGGCATTTTCGGGGGACCAGCCGGCAGCCATGTGCTGACGCTGGTGCGCGAGCTGCGCATGCCGGTTGTCACCACGCTGCATACTATTCTGCGGGAACCCGATGCGGAGCAACGGGCCGTGCTGGAAGAACTCGCGGCGCTCTCGGACCGCGTGGTGGTCATGACGCAGCGTGGAAAAGAGTTTCTTCAATCAATCTATGGGGTGCCGGAAAGCAAAATTGATTTGATCCCCCATGGCATTCCGGATGTGCCGTTTGTGGACCCCAACTTTTACAAGGATCGCTTCGGGGTTGAAGGCAAAATCGTATTGCTAACATTTGGACTTCTTTCCCGTAACAAAGGTATTGAGTATGTCATCGAAGCTCTGCCGGCTGTACTGGAACGGCATCCCCACGTCGTTTACATCGTACTGGGCGCTACTCATCCCCACGTACGCCAGGTAGAGGGCGAGAGCTATCGGCTCTTTCTACAACGTCGCGTGCGGGAGCTGGGCATTGAGGAGCATGTGATCTTTCACAATCGATTTGTCAGTTTAGAGGAGCTGGTCGAATTCATCGGGGCGGCAGACATTTACCTGACACCCTACCTGAACCGCGAGCAGATTACCTCGGGCACGCTGGCCTATACCGTAGGTTGCGGCAAAGCGGTCATTTCAACGCCCTACTGGCACGCAGAAGAGCTACTTGCGGATGGGCGCGGTATTCTGGTACCATTCCGGGACGCAGACGCTATCGCGAAGGCGATCAACCGGCTGCTGGACAACGAGGCCGAACGCCACGCCATTCGAAAGCGTGCCTACCTGTATGGCCGCCAGATGATCTGGCCAGTCGTGGCGCAGCGCTACCTGGAAAGCTTTAAGCGAGCCCGGGCCACCGGCACGACGCGCACGCGCGTGGCTATCCCGGCCCTGAACCAGCGACCCGGGGACCTCCCCATGCTCAAATTAGACCATCTGAAGCGACTGACTGACGATACGGGAATTCTGCAACACGCTACCTATTCTGTTCCCAACTATAACGAAGGCTATACGACCGACGACAACGCCCGCGCCCTCATTGTAGCCGTCCTGGTAGAGGAACTGGGCGGCAAGACCGCGACCGAAGCACCCGAGCTGGCCACTCGCTACCTGGCCTTCCTGTGGCATGCATTTAATCCAGAAACGGGGCGTTTCCGCAACTTTCTGGATTATAATCGCAATTGGCTCGAAGCGGTGGGCTCCGAAGACAGCCACGCTCGGGCACTCTGGGGGCTGGGCTATGTCGTCGGTCGATCTCGACGGACCGGCCTCTGGAAACTAGCCGGTCGGCTGTTTGAAGAGGCGCTGCCCGCTGCGCTGCGCTTTGCCAATCCACGCGCCTGGGCCTTTACCATTCTGGGGATTCAGGAATATCTACGGCGTTTCTATGGGGATCGTACCGCCCAGCAGGCGCGAAAAAAACTGGCCGACCGACTCTTCAAGCTCTACCAGAAACATCGACGCGATGACTGGCGCTGGTTCGAAGATCGCCTGACCTATGCCAATGCTCGCCTTCCCCAGGCGCTCATGATGGCTGGTAAATGGACCGACCGCTCCGAATGGGTAGAGGCCGGCCTGGAGGCGCTGCGGTGGCTGGTGCACGTGCAACTGGATGAACAAGGCTATTTTGCTCCTATTGGAAACGACGGCTTTTACGTCCAGGGGCAGCAACGTCCGTACTTCGATCAGCAGCCCATAGAAGCCAACGCTACCGTTTCTGCCTGCTTAGAGGCGTACCGCATCACCAACGATGCCTTCTGGTATCGAGAGGCGCAACGCGCTTTCGACTGGTTCCTGGGGCGCAACCAGCTTGGCTTGCCGCTGTATGACCCCTCCACAGGTGGGTGCTACGACGGGTTGCAACCCAATGGCGTGAACGAAAATCAGGGCGCTGAGTCCACGCTGGCTTTCTTGCTGTCTCTGCTGGAAATGAAGCTGGCCGAAGCGTATCTGCCGCTGCAACAGAAAGGCGTGGAGCCTAAAACAGCCCGGTCGCTTCAGCCAGCAATTCCCGCCGGCTCGGTAGAAGTGTAGCGCAGCAGCGCACGCGTCTCGGCCGGAAGCAGTAGCCGATTGCTGCATCTGTCAAAGGCGCTGTTCACCAGCGCCTTTGCGGTTTCTGGCGCTGCGCGCAGCACCCTTACCACAACATTCCTGAACGCTGGCACCCTGATGAATTTCAAGCAAGATGGGCACCTGAAGGTGGAGGGAACGTTTCCGAGATAAAAGAGGATTTTGAAATAAATATCATGCAGATACCTGCTGAACTTGTCCAGAAGTATAACCGCCCGGGTCCTCGCTATACGAGCTATCCACCTGCGCCTCACTTTCGCGCTGGCTTCTCCCCGAAACAGGTTGTCGCGCTGTTGCAGGCCGACAATCAACGACCTGACCCGGAGCCTCTTTCGCTTTACGTGCACCTGCCGTTCTGCCACACGCTCTGCTACTACTGCGGCTGCCACATGATCGTGACGCACCGGCCCGAGAAGATTGCCCGCTATCTGGACTATCTTACGCGGGAGATTGCGCTGGTTAGCCAGTGGGTGGCTCCAGGGCGTCCAGTTGTGCAGCTTCACTGGGGAGGCGGAACGCCAACCTATCTGTCGCCCGATCAGATCGTGGCCCTGATGAAGGCGCTCCGGCAGCACTTCGATTTTGCACCCGACGCCGAAATAGGCATCGAAGCGGATCCGCGCCGTCTTACCCGCGCCCATCTGGAAGCAGCCCGAGAGGCTGGCTTTAACCGCATTAGCTTTGGGGTGCAGGACCTGGATCCTGCTGTCCAGCAGGCCATTAACCGCGTGCAACCCTATGAGCAGGTAGCCACGGTTACCCGGTGGGCGCGGGAGCTGGGCTTTGAAAGTATTAGCTATGACCTGATATACGGCCTGCCCTATCAACATCTGACGCAATTTGAGCGGACAATCCGGCAGGTTATTGCGCTGGGGCCCGACCGCATCTCCCTGTTTAGCTATGCGCACGTGCCCTGGAAGAAGAAACACCAGCGGCTCATCCGTGAGGAATGGCTACCCCGTCCGGCTGAAAAGCTACAGCTCTTTCTTCGAGCTGTCGAACTGCTCACCACGGAAGGCGGTTACCGGTACATCGGTATGGATCACTTTGCGCGGCCCGATGATCCTCTCAGCCGGGCCCTGGATGAAGGCACGTTGCAGCGCAACTTTCAGGGCTATTCCACCCATGGCGGCACGGAGCTGTACGCTTTCGGCATCTCGGCCATCAGTCAACTGCGCCACGCCTACGTGCAAAATGTTCTTAAGCTTTCTGAATATTATGCCGCGCTGGACAACGGGCAGGTCCCCGTCGGAAAGGGATATGTCTTGACTCCTGAGGACCAGCTTCGACGATATGTTATCATGTCCCTGATGTGTCATTTCCGACTGAGCATTCCTGAAGTGGAGCAACGCTTTGGCATTGACTTCGAAAGACATTTCGCCGATGCGCTGGCGCAACTACGGGAAATGGAGGACGATGGACTGGTCGCATGCACCACCCAGAGCATTTCCGTTACCGAAACGGGCCGCTTCTTTGTGCGCAACGTGGCCATGGCGTTCGATGCCTACCTGTCTACAACCGCTGACCGTCCGCTCTACTCTCAGACGGTATAGCCGTCAGGAAGACGTCGGCGAAGGGTGAAGCGCGGCGGGCAGTTCACCGAGCACGGTCATGATGGCGTTGCGGGCGGTGAAATAAGCATTCCGAATGCGTTCGCGCTCGGTTACTGAAAATGTCTCCTTCTGGCGTAGCGCAGGGGCCGCGGCTTCCAGCGGAAGCAGTAGATCAAAGTAAAGACGTAGGCTGCTGGCCAGATCCATGCAGGGGCGCGCCATGAGATGCAGCGAAGCGTCTTCAGGAACAGGCACGTCGTGCCAGGTCAAAAAGCCCCGGAAGGCTGCGCTGAGCGCCTGCAAGGTGTGGTCGAGTGCGCTTCGGTAGTCAGGAGGCTGTGCTTCGAGGGCCTGACGGGCCTGCTGGAGCTCCTGTAGGGCTGTAGCCAGCAACGTGCGGGCTTCCCGGGTCCGATCCTGAATTGTTGTTTCCATGGTCGCAGGCATTTTCCACTACTGCGCGGGAATATACGGGCACAGGGCGAAAAGCGCCAGCCGGCAGTGCATCACGGCCACCGGACCCGGTACCTCGCCAGTGTTGGTGTCGCCCGCACTAATAAGTTTACCCAGGGTATTACCTCTTACTGTCAACACCTAACGATATTTCACGGAGTTGTGTAAGGAAACAAGTCCCGAAAGTGGAATCCGCGGCGGGTGACGCGCCGGCCGAGTCGATGGCGGACAGGGTGTTGAAATACCGGACCGTCAAAGACGAACGTGTGGAACTCTCCATTTTCGCCGCAAGGATCGACAGTTTCTGGAAGTTCCTGCAGAGCTTCTGGCGTCAGTTCGCGGCCAGCCCATGTGGGAGCGAGCTGGCGACCATCAACGCATACGATGCGCGTGCGGAAGCCCACCCGCCAGAAGGTATCGAGCAGGGCCAGGCTGTCCGTGCGTCGGCGGCTGCCGGTCCAGATGGGAAAAACCGGCGTCAATCCCAGCTTTTTCAGTTGCTGTTCCCGATAGGCGCGGATGTCTTCCAGAAAGATGTCGCCAAAGGCTACGTGACGAATGCCCTGGGCAATAAAAGGACGGAGGGCTTCTGCCCAGGCTGCTTCGTAGATTTCATTTGAGGCATCAGGAGGCAGCAAAATAGGAATCATGGGAGCCAGACTCATGGCGGCAATCTGCTGCTCGAGCAGCGCGCGCCGCACGCCGTGCATGGTAATGCGGTTGTAGGGCTGGCTGATCGTGCACAGGAAACCAGCCACGCGCCAGCAGTGATTTTGGAGGATGCGGTAAAGTGCCAGGGCGCTATCTTTGCCGCCGCTCCAGGAGATCAAAATGGGGACTGACATAATACATATCTGCCTATTGTTTATAAAAAATGTAATGCTGGTCTTTTTTTGATAGCAGAAGTTTTATATTATGCTGCCATCAAGCCTCACCCACCAACCAACACCCCACAGCTATGCGACGTTTGTTGAGCCTTCTTTTTGCCGCGTTCCTGACGGCGGGGGTATTGAGTGCCTGTGGACAGCGCGCAGCCGAACAGGCGGAGCAGGCCGAGCAGCCCGCCATGGAACAACAGGAGGCGCCTGCTGCCGACACGCTGCAGCAGGACACCACTATGGTAGCGCCGGACACGGCGGCTGCTGAAGAAATGTAATGCCTCCAGAGACGCGGTCGCTGAAGGCAGAAAAGGCGGCGGGCTGCAGCTATGTGCTACGACCCGTCGCCTTTTGTTTTGGGAAAGAAAACAGGGGCGCGCTTTACCCATCTCGCCCTTTTCGAAGGGCTCGTCCGGGGCGTGCGCCGGTGAGTTGGCCGTGGAGCAACACGGCCTGGCCATTCACAAATACGTGCACGACGCCCTCTGCGTACTGATGCGGGTGGGTAAATGTAGCGCGATCCTGCACGCGCGCCAGATCAAGCACCACCACGTCGGCATAGGCCCCCGGGCGCAATACGCCGCGGTCTTTCAGGTTCAGGCGCCACGCAGGGAGTCCGGTCATTTTGTGGATGGCTGCTTCGGGGGATAGCAGACCGCGCTCGCGCACGTAACGGGCCAGTACCCGGGCAAATGCCCCGTAATTTCGGGGATGGGGGACGCCCACGCCAGGATCCGGAATGCCTCCGTCGGAGCAGATCATGGTGCGGGGATGCTGCATGATGCGTTGGACGTCTTCCTCGCTCATGGCGTGAAAGATGCCCATGCAGCCGCCCCGTTCTTGAATTTCCAGCACCAGTTCGGCTGCTTCCTCGACGGTTACAGGACGTCCCTGTTCTTCCAGGACCTGGGCCAGATTTTTACCGTTCAGCGTTGTGTCCCATCGGCAAAAGGCCAACTGCACGCGAGACGGATCGCCACCTCCACGGTCTTCGCGCAGGTTAAAAAGAACGGCTTCCTTGATTTTACGCCGGGTGTCTGGATCCTGCAGGCGGGCTACCTGCGCTTCTCGGTCTCCCTCTAATGCCCAGGCCGGAAACAGCACGCTGATGCCCGTGCTCGAAGCCGTGTAAGGATATTGATCCATGGATATATCCAGCCCGGCCGCAAGGGCTTCGTCAACCAGGTGAAGCAACGCCCGGCTTTTGCCCCACATGCGGGGACCGATTACTTTGGTGTGGGTAATCTGTGCGGGCAGGCCCCCTTCGCGTCCAATGCGGATAGTTTCTCTTACGCTTTCCAGCACGTGCAGTCCCTCATCGCGCATGTGGGTGATGTAAATGCCGCCATAGCGAGCAGCTATCCGGGCCAGGGCAATGACTTCCTCGGTGCGGGCATAAGCGCCAGGTACGTACTTCAGGCCTGAGGAAAGACCCCAGGCCCCTTCTTCCATAGCCTGGGCTACCAGGGCCTTCATTTGCTCCAGCTCTTCAGCCGTGGGCGCGCGGTTTTCGTTGCCCATCACCGCACGGCGAACGCTCCCATGTCCCACAAACAATCCCAGGTTGATGGCTGCGGGAGTGAGTTCGAACCGGGCCAGGAATTCGCCGATAGGAAGGGGAGAGGAGCCGTCCTGCCCGGCAAACACCGTGGTAACGCCCTGGCGAATGTAGTTTTCAGCCAGTGGTTGGCGAAAGATGCCACTGGTTTCCGGGCCGCCCCGCACGGCATGGCTGTGGATGTCAATAAAACCAGGCGCTACGGCCAGGCCTTCGACATTGAGCCGGAGCGCAGCCTGCGCGGCTTGTAAATCGCCGATAGCTGCAATGCGGTCGCCGATCAGTCCGACATCGGCTACAAAAGGAGCACTGCCCGTTCCGTCGTAGATGGTGCCTCTCTCCAGGATGACAGTATACACCGTATCGAGCGGGGGCCAGGCGGTGCCAGCCATGGCCCAGCTACACAGGATCAGCAGCAATGCGCGCATAGCGATGACAAAAAGATGGTAGAACGTGCAGGAAAAATTTAATAGTTTGAACATAGAAGTCCAATTGCTGAAGACAAAAGTGCTATGCAACGCCGAGGATTTTACGCGCTCTTGCTGGGGCTTTTGATCGTGACGCCGGAGCTTCAGGCGCAGCATGCTTTGCGGTATGCCGTGGCGCCTGCTCCACCGCATGCATCCCTGCTCATTCAGATTCAGGATTCTATTGATGCGCTGATGCGCCGCTATGGCGTACCGGGCCTTTCGGTGGCTATTGGCGCTTCGGGGGCGTTGATCTGGGCGGAAGGTTTTGGCTATGCCGATGTAGAAAATCGCGTTCCGATGCTACCCCAGACCAAGCTGCGCGTGGCCAGTGTTTCCAAGTCGCTCACGTCCGCAGCGCTGGGATTGCTGGTAGAGCAGGGGAAGCTGGATCTGGACGCTCCGGTGCAGCGCTACGTGCCTTCTTTCCCCGAGAAGCGCTGGCCAATTACAACCCGCCAGTTGGCCGGCCATTTAGCTGGCATTCGGCATTACCGGGATCAAGAATTTTACAGCCGAAAACACTACAACTCCGTACTGGAAGCGCTGGAAGTTTTTAAGGACGACACGCTGCTGTTTCGGCCGGGCACTCGTTATGCCTACTCCAGCTATGGCTGGAACCTGATCAGTGCAGTGATTGAGGGAGCTGCCGGCGAGCCGTTTCTGGCCTTCATGCGTCGCTACGTATTCGATCCGCTGGGCATGCACGACACCGTGGCCGAGCACGTGGATAGCTTGATTTTTCACCGCGCGCGGTTCTATGTGTACCGGGATAGCCTGCTGATGAATGCTCCGTACGTGGACAACAGCGTCAAATGGGCGGGGGGAGGTTTTCTGTCAACAGCACCTGACCTGGTGCGTTTTGGCAACGGACTCCTGAGCGGACGTCTGCTCAAGCCTGAAACGGTGCATCTCCTGTTCACGTCGCAGCGCACTGCCGACGGCAAGGAAACTGGCTATGGCCTGGGATGGCGGACCGGTGAGCAATGGGGACGCCGTTTTGTATGGCACACCGGAGGTGCTGTAGGAGGAAGTTCGGTGCTGGTGCTCCTGCCCGAAGAGCAGGTGGTCGTGGCGTTGATCGCCAACCTGCAGGGCGTTCGGCTGGCGCCTCTGGGCTTCTGGATCGCCGATCAGGTAGCCCGGCATGTAGTGGAAAAAACAACTGCAGTCACCCCGAATTAAGGCAGAATTTGCGCGTTGTGCTGACCGTCGTAAAATTCGAGAAGAACCACCTCACCGGGTTGTACCTGATAGGATCGGGTGGCCAGATGGCCCTGGTAGCGCACGCGCACGTAGCCGCGCCGCAAGGGAAGCTGGGGATCAAAAGCACTCAGGCGGCTCTGAAGCAGCATCAGCAGGTGGCGCCGTCGGTCCAGGAGCTGTCGGATGTGCTGATGCAGACGTTCTTGCAAGCGAAGCGTGTCGGCTTTCAGGTAGGCCAGTCGGTCTGGAACGCGACGCAAGCCGTAGTGGTGCAACAACGTGTGCACGTGCTGACGACGACGCTGGAGAGCCTGCTGCAAGTACCGGTGCATGCGCTGCGCTGTCCGGGTTAGTTCTGCTTCCAGTTCTGTGCGATCGGGTACGGCAATTTCGGCAGCCATTGAGGGAGTAGCAGCTCGTCGATCGGCGACCAGATCAGCGATTGTGACGTCGGTCTCGTGCCCGACGGCACTGATGACCGGGATGCGGGAAGCGAAAATGGCGCGGGCCACTACTTCTTCGTTGAAGGCCCAGAGATCTTCGACCGAACCGCCTCCTCGGCCGACGATCAGCACGTCAGGGCGACGGTCGTCCGGCAGGCAATTCAGCATCCGGATCGCCTGTGCGATGCTCGGGGCAGCCAGTAATCCCTGAACCCGGACCGGACAGTGCAGCACTTCAACGAGCGGAAAGCGGCGCTGGAGGATGCTGAGCATGTCCTGCAACGCCGCTCCACTGTCGGAGGTGACCATGCCGATGCGTCGCGGAAAGCGCGGTAGTGGACGCTTACGGGCAGGGTCAAATAATCCTTCTGCAGCCAGCCGACGCTTGAGGGCTTCAAAAGCCTGTTGCCGGGCGCCGGCCCCTGCCAGGGTCATGGTCTCCACGATAAGCTGCAATTCCCCCCGCGGCTCGTAAAAGGTAAGGCGTCCGCGCACCTGCACCTGATGGCCGTCTGCGGGCTGAAAGAACAAACGCTGCGCCCAGCGGGACCACATGACGCACCGAAGCTGCGCCTGGCCGTCCTGCAGCGTAAAGTAGCAGTGGCCACTCTGGCGATGTCGCCGGAAATTGGACAGCTCTCCCTCGACGGTCAGTGTGTCGTAGAGCGCCTCAATCGTGTCGCGAAGCGCACCGGTCAGTTCTCGGACGCGCCAGACGCGCGGCTCAGAAGCAAACAATGGCTGCTGCATGGTGGCGTGTGCTGGGGTCTGTTTTCCGACCTAAGAAACAACATGCCGGAAACGCTAAGCAAGAAAATCCCAATTTTGAAGGATACCCGGCACTTTTGTAAAACAGTGGACGTTTAGAAGCCCTCACCCGTAACTTGGTCAGTCGATGGTCAAAAGACCGATGACACACCTGCACCAACCGATCCGCGTGTTGTTTGTCTGCCTGGGTAACATTTGTCGGAGTCCACTGGCAGCAGGAGTCTTTCGCAAGTTGGTCGACGAGGCGGGCCTGTCGGCGCACTTTGAGATTGATTCAGCCGGAACGGGTCCCTGGCACGTGGGCGAGCCGGCTGATCGACGCATGCAGCACACGGCCCGGCAACACGGAGTGGATTTGAGCAGCCATGTGGCCCGCCAGCTGAGCCAGGAAGATCTGGCCCGCTATGACTATATCCTGGTGATGGACCGAGAAAATCTGGAGGACGTGCTTCGGATGGACCGAGAGGGACGGTTTCGCGACAAGGTGCAACTCTTTCGCACGTTTGACCCGGAGCCAGGCAATGGCGAAGTCCCCGATCCCTATTATGGAGGCGCGCGCGGCTTTGAAGAGGTCTACCAGATTGTAGCGCGTACCGCACGCCGCCTGTTGGAACATCTGGTGGCCACGCACCGACTGCGGGAAATAGCCGGGCTGTCGCGATGAGGTTGCCCGAAGCGTTGCACCAGGCGCTGGCCGCTACGGTAGGCGAACCTGTTCGTTGTGCGGCGCCCGTTGGAGGAGGGTGCATTGCCCGGGCGTGCCGGGTGGAGACGGCTCGAAACACGTACTTTTTGAAGTGGGGACCGTCGGAAGTGGCGCAGACCTTTCCGGCCGAAGCTGCAGGACTGCGTGTGCTGCGCGCAGCCGAAAGCCCCCTGGTAATTCCTCAGGTGGTGGCGGTTGCCGAAGCGCGGCCAGATTGCCCGGGCTTTTTGCTTATGGAATGGATCGAGCCGGGGCGTCCCGGTCCTCGTTTCTGGGAGCACTTTGGGGAGGGGCTGGCGCAGTTACATCGCTGCCAGAACACCCGCTATGGGTTTGACCAGGATAATTTTATTGGACGCATGCCCCAGGAAAATACCTGGGAGGAGGACTGGCCGACGTTTTTCTGGCGGCATCGCCTTGAACCGCAGGTGCGATGGGCGCGAGAGCGAGGGTGCTGGGAACGCGCCTGGGATCGCTGGCTGGAGCGTCTGGAAGCCCGACTTCCCGAACTGCTGCCGGCTCGTCCGCCTGCTTCGCTACTGCACGGCGATCTCTGGAGTGGCAACTTTATGGTGACAGCCGATGGGCGCGCCGCGCTGATTGACCCGGCTGTTTACTATGGGGATCGCGAGACCGATCTTGCCATGAGCGAGCTGTTTGGCGGGTTTGATGCGCGTTTTTACGCAGCCTATCGGGCCGCCTGGCCCCTGGAGCCCGGTTACGAGGAGCGTCGGGAGTTATACAATCTGTACCACCTGATTAATCACCTGAACCTTTTTGGCCACAGTTATGCTGCGGGTGTGGCGCGGACGCTACGACGCTTTGCCTGAAAGGGTTCGCTGCATGCTTAGCCATTCGAGAAACGGTTCTGGATCACTCAGGTCGTCCAACAGCAAGTCAGGCTGACAGGCTGCGAGCGCCTCGCGTGGGTAGCTGCCAGTACAAACAGCAGCAACAGCAGCCCCGGCATGTCGAGCACAGATTATGTCGTGCGGCGTATCGCCGATAATGATGGCATGCGCTCCGGTGAATGGATAGCCAGTGGCTTCGCGAGCGCGTGCGATGGCTAGCGGGGGGAGCTCGTTGCGATTTGCATGGTCACATCCATAGGCTCCTTCGCCAAAATAGCCAGCCAGTCCTGCCAGGGCTAACTTATGGAACGCAACCGGCCGCAGGTTACCCGTTACCAGGCCCAGATAGACGTCAGGCCACTCGCTCAGCTCTTCCAGGAGCATGATGACGCCGGGGAGCACTTCAAGATGGTCCGGGCGCAGCCGCTGGAGCATAGCGCGACTGTAGACCTCAAGCGCTTCCGGAAGCAGGTAGCGGGCCATGTGCTCAGGCAGGCCGCTGGCTTTCAGAATATCCAGCAGAATGGCTGGATCTGTGCGACCGGCAAAATCAACGCCCTTCGTGGTTACCGGACGCCCCAACCACTCCGACAGGGCGGCTTCCATGGTCTGGCGTCCGAAGCCACGCGTGCGGATGAGTGTTCCATCAATATCGAACAGCAGCAGATGCACGGGTCGGCAAGGCTTATGTGAAGTACATGGTTGCCCAGTCGGCAACGCAGGCGTTTTATCCGGGTTCAGCGGGAATACATGATTTAACTAGAAAAAAACGTGCCGAATGCGTCAGTCCATATAAAAGGGGTGATTCGGACGGTTCTCATGCCGAATCTCGTCGACGGGCTCTCGGCGCCCCCAGCCTGCATAGAGGCGGTTAGGGCAGTTGATTAGCAGCGCAGGGGTGTCGCCTATATTTCGGTAGGCGTGCACTACACCCGGAGGAATCAGCGCGGTGACGGGATGCCCTTCGCCCACGTCAAGCACCTGTCGATGACCATGGGTGGGAGAATGGGGCCGGGCATCCCACAGGTACAGCCGCAGCCGACCGTGGAAGAACACAAACAGGTCGGTCTGCTCCCGGTGTTCATGGGGCCCACGGGTGATGCCGGGATGCGTGAGTGAGATATAGCCCATGACTGGA
This sequence comes from Rhodothermus profundi, assembly GCF_900142415.1. Classification (NCBI taxonomy): domain Bacteria; kingdom Pseudomonadati; phylum Rhodothermota; class Rhodothermia; order Rhodothermales; family Rhodothermaceae; genus Rhodothermus; species Rhodothermus profundi. Next base: position 175,294 of record NZ_FRAU01000003.1, on the reverse strand, counting down.
TAGACGGAAGGGTCCAGCTCGTCCTGACGAAAAAACTCAGCCAACCAGCCGCGGGTATCCTCATGGCGCTTGAGGGGGCGGATTACAACGCCTTCAATCGGACCTTCTTTCCAGTTCATGGCCGATTGTTGCGCAGGTTTTCCAGCTCTTCGTAAACCAGATCGCGGGCCAGCCGATTTGCTTCATGCCAGCCCTCAAGGGTTCCTGCGTCTCCCCACCAGCCCTTCAGGATGCCATACGAAAGCTGGCCACGAGCAATGTAGGCATTACTGACATCACTCACTTCCAGCTCGCCGCGGGCGCTGGGTTTCAACCGGCGAATGACCTCAAAGGCATAGGCGTCATAAAAGTAGATGCCGGTAACTGCGTAGCGGCTGGGGGGATGGGCAGGCTTTTCGATGATTTCCACGATGCGGTCTCCTTCAATACGCGGGACGCCATAGCGTTCTGGATCGGGCACTTCCTTCAGCAGCACGCGCGCGCCGCCTCCGTAACGGCGCAATTGTTCCTGGTAGGCAGCTACCTCGTCATGCAGGTCTTCGGAGAGAATGTTGTCGCCAAGAATGACCAGGAATGGGTCGCCATCTACAAAACGTTCGCACAGCCCGATAGCCTGAGCAATACCGCCCGGCTCATCCTGCACCCGGTAAGTTAGATCCAGGCCAAAGTCGCGCCCGCTGCCCAGCAGGTTCACCACATCGCCCATGTGTTCGGGGCTGGTAACGACCGCCACCTCGCGGATGCCGACGCGACGCATCCGCATCAGCGGATGGTAAATCATGGGGTAGCGCCCAACGGGCAGCAGGTGCTTGTTGGTAACTTTAGTCAGCGGGTAGAGGCGGCTTCCGGTGCCGCCGGCCAGCACGATGCCTTTGAGCGGACGCTCCATTTAGCGCAGGGCGTATTGTTTTTCATAGTAAGCACGGTAAGAGGCGTCAGCGACGGCCTCCAGCCAGTCGCGATGCGTCAGGTACCATCGGACGGTTTCGCGGAGGCCTTCTTCCAGGGTGTAGGCCGGGGACCACCCGAGCTCCTGACGTAGCCGAGACGCATCAAGCGCATAGCGAAAGTCGTGGCCCGGCCGATCTTTGACAAAAGTGATAAGTTGGCGAGACTGGCCGGGAGGGCGTCCCAGCTCCTCGTCGAGCAGGTCCAGCAATTGTTCAACCAGTTCCAGGTTTTTGCGCTCGCAGCCTGCGCTGACCAGGTACGTCTGCCCGGTCTGTCCGAAAAACAAGATGCGCTCAATAGCCGTGCAGTGATCGCGCACGTAAAGCCAGTCGCGAACGTTTTCGCCCTTTCCATAGATAGGGATCGGACGCTGCTCCAGGGCATTCAGAATGACCAGTGGAATGAGCTTTTCGGGAAACTGGTACGGTCCATAATTATTCGAACAGTTTGAGATCACGATAGGTAATCCGTAGGTGTGCCAGTAGGCCCGCACGAAGTGGTCACTGGCAGCCTTGGAGGCAGCATAAGGCGAGCGTGGATTGTAGGGCGTCTCTTCAGTAAAGTAGCCTTCTGGCCCCAGGCTTCCAAACACTTCATCTGTAGAAATATGATAAAATCGAAAGCGCTTCGGGTCAGCCTGATCGCCCCAGGCTTTGCGGGCTGCTTCCAGCAGGGTAACGGTCCCCACCGTGTTGGTAAGCACGAAGGACAGGGGGGTCATAATCGAGCGGTCTACGTGGCTTTCGGCGGCCAGGTGCACGACAGTGGTGATGCCATACTCCCGAAACAACCGCTCCACCAGGGGCGCGTCTGCTACGTCGCCTCGCACAAACCGGTAATTGGGGGCCCCTTCAATGTCTCGGAGGTTGAGCAGATTCCCCGCATAGGTAAGGCTGTCGAGGTTGATAAATTGCACCGAAGGATGGCGGGGAACCATGTGCAGCAAAAAGTTCGAGCCAATAAAGCCTGCGCCGCCGGTCACCAGAATGACCTCTGGCGTATGAACAACAGGCGGTGTTTTCTCGGACATGCTGTTTTGCCTTGAATATGTGCTCCGGAAAAATCAGCTTCAATATAACGCATCAGAAGGAACTAACTTTCCCCGACCTTTTTAACTTCAGGCAATGTCTTCCTGATAGATCGACGCAAAAGTGCCCGTGCAAAAAGAAGACCAGCTCAGTCTGTTTCCCGCGCCTGAAGCCGATCGGCCACCGGCTGACATGCAGCGCCTGTATTTGATTGATGCCATGGCGCTGGCATACCGGGCGCATTATGTGTTTATCAGCCGCCCGCTTGTCAACACAAAGGGACAGAATACGTCGGCCACTTATGGCTTCACCATTTCGCTGCTCAAGCTTATTGAAGACCACGGTATGGATTACATGGCCGTGGTCTTTGACGCCGGTGGAGAGGAGGGGACATTTCGCGAGGCCATTTACGAGGAGTACAAGGCGCACCGGGAGCCTCCTCCCGAAGACCTGCTGGCCAACCTGCCCTGGATCAAGGAAATTGTTCGGGCGCTGGATATCCCGGTCATTGAGGAACCCGGTGTTGAAGCGGATGACGTTATCGGCACGTTGGCCCGCAAAGCTGAAACCTACGGCGTTGACGTCCTCATCGTTTCGCCGGACAAAGACTTCTTGCAGCTCTTGAGCCCGCACATTTCCCTTTATAAACCCTCGCGGCGTGGCGAGACGTTCGATCTCATTACAATAGAAACCTTTCGTGAAACGTATGGCCTGGAACCTCCGCAATTCATCGATGTGCTGGCGCTCATGGGAGATCCAAGCGATAATGTGCCGGGCGTACCAGGCATCGGGGAGAAAACGGCCGTGCAACTCATTCGCCAGTACGGCTCTGTAGAAAACCTGTTGGCCCATGCTAATGAGGTAAAAGGAAAACGTGCCCGTGAAGGACTGCTAAATCACCGCGAGGACGCTCTGCTATCCAAACGGCTGGTAACCATTCGAACCGACGTGCCTTTATCAATCCGCTGGGAAACGTTCCACCGCGCTCGCCCCGACCTGCCTCGCTTGCTGCAACTCTTTCAGGAGTTAGAGTTTGATTCGCTGGTGCGACGCATCCGGGAGGGCGGACTGGCCCGCATCACGAACGGGGAGGCCGCGCTGGCCGAAGCGCTGGAAGAAGCAGCAGCGCCATCGTTTGATTTTGGCCCCTATGAACCTCTTGAGGTGTATGATCCGGAAAAGGCAGACTATCGGATCGTACGCAACCAGCAACAGCTCGATGAATTAATCGCGCAGTTGGACGGACTGGAGCGGCTGGCAATCGACACGGAAACAACGTCGACGGAGGCCATGTGGGCCTCACTGGTCGGAATCGCCTTCTCCTGGGACAAAGGTCAGGGCTACTATGTGCCCACGCCGCTGCCGGACGGCACCCCGACCGAAGTGGTGGTCAAGCGACTGGCGCCCATTCTCCAACGCGCGCAGCGCAAAGTCGGGCAAAACCTGAAATACGATCTGGTGGTGTTGGCGCGGCATGGTGTTGAGGTGCCGCCACCGTACTTCGATACCATGGTGGCGCACTACCTGATCGCTCCGGAAGAACCCCATAACCTGGACGTGCTGGCCCGGCAGTACCTTCGGTACCAGATGGTCTCTATCGCTGAACTAATCGGCTCGGGCCGGGACCAGAAATCCATGCGCGATGTGTCGATTGAGGAGGTGGGGCCCTATGCCTGTGAAGATACGGACATTGCACTGCAGCTTGCCGAGGTGCTGGCGGCAGAGCTAGACCGACTCGGGCTCCGGCATATTGCCGAAACGATGGAGTTCCCGCTCATTGAGGTGTTGGCCGACATGGAGCGGACAGGCGTCTGCATTGACCGAAACGTGCTTCGAGAAATCGGAGCACAGCTTGAAGCGGAACTCCATAAGCTGGAAGCAAAGATTTTTGAAATAGCGGGCGTCACGTTCAAAATTGGATCGCCGCAGCAACTGGCAGACGTCTTGTTTAACCGACTGGGATTGAAACCCCGGGGCCGCACCAGCACTGGCAAGCTGTCCACCCGGGAAAGTGTGCTTCAGGAGCTGGCTACGCAGCATCCACTGCCCGGACTGGTGCTCGACTGGCGACATCTGGCCAAGCTGAAAAGCACGTACGTTGATGGTCTGGAATCCCTCGTCCATCCGGAGACCGGGCGCATTCATACCACCTTCAACCAGACGGTAACGGCGACCGGACGACTCTCGTCCAGCAATCCGAACTTGCAAAACATTCCGGTGCGCACCGAGATGGGGCGGGAAATCCGGCGGGCTTTTGTGCCGCGGCCCGGCTGGAAGCTCCTGTCGGCCGATTATGTGCAGATTGAGCTGCGTATTCTGGCAGCGCTCAGTGGGGACGAAGCGCTCCGCCAGGCCTTCTTAGAAGGTCAGGATATTCATACGGCAACGGCAGCACGGGTTTTCAAGGTACCTCCTGAAAAGGTGACGCCTGAGCAGCGCCGCCGCGCTAAGATGGTCAATTATGGGATTCCCTACGGTATTTCAGCGTGGGGTCTGGCCCAGCGACTGCGGTGCTCTACGCGCGAGGCGCAACAGCTTATCGAAGAGTATCAACGGGCCTTTCCTGGCGTAACCCGTTTTCTACACCGCCTGATCGAAACCGCGCGACAGCAGGGCTATGTTGAAACCCTGCTGGGGCGTCGCCGCTACGTCCCGAACATTAACGCGCGCAATCGGGCCGAGCGATCTATGGCCGAGCGGATTGCCGTAAACATGCCTATCCAGGGCACGCAGGCCGACATGATCAAGCTGGCCATGGTGCATATCTACCACCGATTGCAGCAAGAAAGACGGCAGGCTAAGATGCTGCTGCAGGTGCACGATGAGTTGGTATTTGAGGTGCCACCTGAGGAGGTGGAGCCGGTGCGCCGGCTGGTTGAGGAGGAAATGAAGCAAGCTCTGCCTCTAGAAGGCGTACCGATCGAAGTGGATATTGGCGTGGGCGACAACTGGCTGGACGCCCATTGAACGAAGTAACCTAGAAGTAGCTCGCATGGCTGTTCCCGAAGTCTACGCAACCTCGCGCCGCCCTATAGCCGGCTTTACGTTTGAAGAAGCCGCGGGTGGCATTGAGGCCTATCGCCTGGACGATAACGGGCTTCAAGTCCTGCTGATGCCCCAGAATGTGGTGCCGGTGGTTGCTTTCATGATCACCTACCACGTCGGCAGCCGGAATGAACCAACCGGCCTGACCGGTGCCACGCATATGCTGGAGCATCTGATGTTCAAAGGCACAGAGCGGTTTAACAAAACCCGGGGCACCTCGGTCTTTCAGGTGCTGCAGCGCGTAGGAGCGCAGGTGAACGCAAGCACCTGGCTGGACCGCACGAACTACTATGCGCTGCTACCACGGGAGCATCTGGCGCTAGCTGTCGAAATCGAAGCGGACCGTATGCGGGGGGCGCTGATTCGCCCGGAAGATGTGGAGGCAGAGCGCACCGTGATTCTCAACGAAATGGACCGGGGCGAAAACGATCCGCTGCGCAACCTCTACCATGCCGTCTGGAGTGTGGCCTTTGTCGCACATCCCTACCGTCACCCAACCATTGGCTGGCGCAGCGATGTGGAACACATGACCGCCGAAGCGCTCCGCCATTTCTATGACACGTACTACTGGCCTGACAATGCGACTGTCTCCATTATTGGCGACTTTGACCCGGAGGATGCTCTGAGGCTGGTTCGGGAGCACTTTGGACGCATTCCCCGGGCCCCGCAGCCAATTCCACGGGTCTGGACGCGCGAGCCGGAGCAGCGGGGCGAGCGGCGCGTAACCGTCCGCCAGGCCGGCCAGCTCGGCCTGGTCATGGTCGCTTTTAAAGCCCCGGCCGGCCTGGAGCCGGACGCCGATGCGCTCGATGTGCTGGCAACGCTGCTCTCGCAGGGACGCAACAGCCGCCTGTATCGCCGCCTGACAGACGCCGGCCTCACCACCCTGGTCGTGGCAGCCAACGAGCGGCATCGCGATCCCGGGCTTTTCTACGTGGTGGCCCGTCTGACCCCCGGCAAACGTCATGACGAGGTGGAAGCGGTGCTGCTGGAAGAGCTGGAGCGGGTAGCCCGCGAGGGCGTCAGCGAACAGGAAGTCGCGCGGGCCCGGGAACAACTGACCGCCCTGGAAGCCTACGGTCGGGATGGGCCCTTCGCGATCGCCGCGCAACTGAACGAAGCAATTGCGCTGGGCGACTGGAAACTCTACGCCACGTATCTGGATCGAATCGGTCGCGTCTCGCCGGCCGATGTGCAGCGGGTGGCGCAGACCTACCTGCAGGAGGCAACCCGTACCGTGGGCTGGTATGTACCAGAAAACGGCTAGAGCACAATGACGCGAACGTTTGCCGAACGGGTAACGGAAATCGAAGCGGGGCCCTGCCGGCTTTACGTGCTGCCGGTTCCGGTGGAACAGGTGGTCACGCTCCGAGGCTCACTGCGCACGTGGCCCGACGTTGCCGCCGGCGAAACGTTGCTGCAACGGCTGACCGTGGCCATGCTGGACCGGGGCACGCGGCGCCGCGATCGGTTTGAGCTGGCGCGGCTGCTGGAAGACCGGGGGGCGCATTTGAGTTTTGCCAGCAAAGGAACGCGGGTTGAGTTCGCAGGACGCATGCTACGGCGGCATCTTTCAGACGTGTTGCCGTTGCTGGCCGAGCAGCTTCGCGAGCCGCGCTTCGATCCGGATGAATTTGAAAAGGCCCGGTTGCATGTGCAGGCGCAACTGCAACAGCAACTGGAACAGACAAGTACCCGCGCCCGCATTGCCCTGAGCCAGCGACTCTACCCGCCGGCACACCCGAACTACCGGCGCGATCCGGAAGCGGAACTGGAGCGCCTGGCCACGCTGACACTGGAGGAGGTGCAGGCCTACCATGCGGCCCATTTCGGGGCGAACGAGCTGATCCTGGTGCTGGTAGGCAACGTGCAGCCCGAAGCGGCCGAACCGCTGGTGCGTGCAGCGTTTGCCGACTGGCCGGCGCACCAGGCCACGCCACGCTTTGCGGCCGAGGCGGCGCCGCAGCCGCCCGACCGGGTGCTGATTCACGTGCCGGACCGGCAGAATCTGGATGTGCTGATGGGCCATGCCGTGGCGCTGCGACGGCAGCATCCCGACTACGTCCCGCTCTACGTGGGCACCTATATCCTGGGGGGCAACTTTTCAGCCCGCCTGATGGCTACCGTGCGCGACGAACAGGGCCTGACCTACGGCATCCATGCCGCCTTGGAAGGCATTTCAACAGAGCACGAAGGCCACTTTGAAATTGAGGTGACGCTCAGCCAGGATCGCCTGGAGCAGGGGATCGCGGCCACGCTGGAACAGGTGCAGCGCTTTGTGGACGAAGGCGTCACCGAGGAAGAACTGGCCGAAAAAAAAGATATGCTGACCGGACTGTTCCAGACCGGGTTAAGCACAACCTCGGGCCTGGCGACTGCGCTCCTGATTAACATCGAACGCGGTTTTGGGCCCGGCTATCTGGATCGCTACCCGGAGGAAATCCGCGCCGTTACCCGGCAGCAGGTCAACGAAGCCGTGCAGCGCTATCTGAACCCGGCGGCCCTGCATACCGTGGTGGCCGGCAGTGTGATGACAGAGATTCATTAGAATATTTAAGACCTGTTACAGCATGTGAGCCGGTTCGCAATTAGAGCGCAAGTCGCACATCGTTATGCGTTTCGTTCTTTTAATGGTAGGAGGGGGGCTCTGCGTGCTGGCGCTGGCCGGGTGTCATAAAAAGACCGGTACAAGCCTGCTCCAGGGACCCTATGATCTCGGAGAGATCGGCGAGCGGGATCGTATCGCGTTTTTCGATTCGGTGCAGTATGAATACCGTCGCGTTTTGTTGGAGCAGAGCCACGCGGAGCATTACATGGATGCTCCCCTGGATTTTCTGGTCGATGATTCCCTGATCTATCTATCGGATGGAAAGACCTCGATCAAAGTTTTTGACCGGCAGGGGCATTTTATCAAAACGTTGGGAGACCGTGGAGAGGGCCCCGGTGAGTATCAATTTGCTACTCAGATTTTCAAATGCCACGATATGATCGGGGTGTATGATTCCATGTTAAAGAAATTTATCTTCTATAGAGATCTGGAGTATGTATACGACTTTACATTTTACGCAGCAGGAACGCTTTTTAATGATCCCATCTGTCGTGATCAATACCTCTATATTTCTATTCGAGGATTCACGCCGGAATGGCCCTACCATCTCTTAAAGATCGATACCACAGGGAATGTTGTGAAAGCAGCGATGTATATGTCTGATAAGTACCATGCTTATTTTTATACAGGATTTTTTTATGTTTACCTTCTGGAGATACAACAAAAGATTGCGCTGGCGCATGCGATTCATAAAAAAGTTTTTTACTTCAGTTACGACCTGGATAGTCTCTATGCGGAACCACTTATTATGCCGCCTCGTTGCGAGGCATGGCGATGGCCAGAAATACGCGAGATTAACGCTGATGCTGCTGCTTATGAAGAGCAATTTTTTAGAATACGTGATCTTGTAAATAGGCAGTCTCCTTGTATATTTATTGGTATGTATCCTTATGAAGGGTATAAAATATATAATTATCTTATGGGGGAAAATGTGAATGTTAAAATGGTTGTTTCTGTTGTATATAATCGGAAAAATGACGAGACAGTCTATTTGATAGGGGGAAACAATTTTTATGTATGGCAAAATCGCTTTGTTGAGTGTGAAATGGATGAGCACGATCGTCCGTACTGTGATTTTTTCCGAATTGATCTGCAACAAGGGGATGCTTCTCTGGCGCCGGCGTATCCCTGAAACGCATGGAGAGGTGCCTCTTGGCCGCGCGGCGCAGCAACAGCATGCCGGCAGACAGGGGGGCGACGGGTTGGCTGCGTGGGCTGACGGATTCCGTTTTCCGGCGTGGCGTCTTTCGGTCGGATCGGGCAGGGGAAGCCCTGGTTCGTGGTCAGGTGCGCGGGAGCAACCTTCCGGTGATAGCAATGCCGGCGTTCATATACGGGGGCTCTAGCCTTCTTTCCTGAAGTCCGCCGGCTGCGCGCATCCCAGGCAGGTTCAGATCAGGTTGTCCGCCAGCCGCTTCAAGTTCCTTTCTTACGTGCCTTTTCCAGAGGCGAGCGCGTGTGTACAAAAACGCAGCAGGCCCGCCCCCTTGCGAGAGCGGACCTGCTGCGTCCCCATCCACGAGAACACGGGCCTTGCGTGTTCTGCTGCTAATATCGGCTGGAAGCCGAAAAACTTAAACGTGTTGTCCTCAATTACCGGGTAGCCCGGGCCTGTTGGTAGAGTTTTTCCAGCGCAGGAAGCGCGCGGCGAACCATTTCCTCCACGCTCAGGCCGCGGTTACCCTGCACTTCGTATAACTTGCGGCAAACCAGCTCAAGGGCTCCTTTCAGACCGTGCGCTTCGATGCTGCGGCTGGTGGCGCGACGGCGGCCGTCGGCATCGGTCCAGTACCCCTGCACGTAGGGGCGGCGAACTCCCTGGCGCGTTACCTTGACGCTGAAGCCAATGCCAATGACGCCTGATCGGTTAATCGATTCAGCCGCTTTACGCCGGACCTCTGGCGTGCGTAGGCGAGCCGTGGGATTAATCGGAGGCGGCAGCTCCTTCAGCAACTGATCTCGGTAAGCCAGTGCTGCTTCAAATGCTTTCTCCGGGGAGCCATACTTTTTATCCGAGAAAAACTGCGTATAGGACCGATTCTGCCGCTGAACGCGCACCTGCCAACCATGGGTGGCATGCACATCAATGCGGAAAACATTGCGCTCCTTTCGCGCGAAAGCACGCTTTTTTAAGGACATGATTCCCCTGGCCGCTGGTGAAAAAACAAATCCATGCCGAGAGCGGCGCCGTGCATCGTGGTGGGACAGCACCTAAATTTATGTATAAAACTTGCTACATTCAATAGTTCAATGGAAGAAAAATGAAGGTGACGGGAAGCGCTCCCAAAATGAATATACACTTTGCTTTGGCAGTTACGTTCAGCCTACTTTAGGAGCCAACTGTCGGTTTCGCTAAGTGAAAGGATCTATGCGCACGAGCTGGCTATGCTTGCTGAGCTTCTGGATAAGCTGGGGGTGTGCGCTGGAGCAGGCGGCGCCAGGCTATCGGGTGGTAGGCTATCTCTATGGTCCCCGTATGGACAGTCTGGCTGTATTGGATTTATCGGGACTCACGCATGTGAACTATGCCTTCGCCAATGTGCGCCCTGATGGGCGGGTTGTGTTGGAGACAGCCGCCGACAGCGTGCGGTTGCGTCGCCTGACGGAGCTGCGGGGCTCCGATGGTCCGCAGATACTCCTTTCGATAGGGGGCTGGGCGTGGTCCGACTATTTTTCAGACGCAGCGCTGACGCCGGCTTCGCGGCGTCGTTTTGCGGCAAGTGCGGGGTCGCTGCTGGTTGGGTTCGGACTGGACGGGCTGGACATCGACTGGGAGTATCCGGGGCAGCCGGGTGAGGGGAACGTCTATCGCGCAGCAGATCGCGAGAATTTTACCCGGTTGCTGGCAACGGTGCGGACGCTGCTGGACTCCCTGACGCAGGTGCAGGGGCGTCCGTATCTACTGACCATTGCGGCAGCAGCCGGTCCGGCGTATCTGGCGCACGTCGAGATTGAGCGGGTGTACCCCCTGGTGGATTTTATCAACCTGATGACGTATGATTTTCACGGGAGCTGGACGGACCATACGGGGCATCATGCCAATCTGTATCCGTCCTCTCTGGATCCAGAAAAGATGTCGGTGGATGGGGCCGTGCGGCGTTATCTGGCGGCCGGGGTGCCGGGAGCAAAACTGGTGATCGGGGTGCCGTTCTACGGGCGAGGGTGGCAGGAAGTGCGGCCAGAGCATCAGGGGCGGTATCAGCCCTACGGGATGCCGGTGGAAAAGGAGCTTTCCTTTGCCGTATTGCAGCGGTACTACGTGGGGCGGGAGGGGGTTACGCGGTACTGGGATGCCGAAGCGCAGGCGCCTTATTTATGGCATCCCGAGCAACGTATCTTTATTTCCTATGAAGACGAACAATCGCTGGAAGCAAAAATAGCGTACGTGCGGATGCAGCAACTGGGCGGGATAATGTTCTGGGAGTACAGTGGAGATTGGGAGGGGCGGCTACGGTGTGTTGTTGCTTCAATAAATCCGTTATTGCAATGCGACGAAGAGAAGTAATTCAGCTAGGACTGATCTCTGGTCTACTAGGAGCGTTTGGACTTCGATGTACGTCTTCGGTCGGGTTTCGGCGGCCTGTTGCGGTGGCTACCTGGAATCATGGCCAGCAGGCTGTTGAGGCAGCCTGGCGGAGGCTTCAGCAGGGCGGCAGTCTGCTGGATGCGGTGGAGGCAGGGGTGCGAGTAGTAGAAGCAGACCCGAGCGTCCGTACGGTAGGACTGGGAGGCTATCCAGACGCAACGGGACGGGTGACGCTGGACGCTTCCATTATGGAAGGAACGGGGCGGTGTGGAGCGGTTGCGTTTTTAGAGGGATTTGTGCACCCGGTCTCGATAGCCCGGCGCGTGATGGAAAAGACCCCGCACGTCTTTCTGGTGGGAGAGGGAGCGCAGGATTTTGCTCGGGCCGAAGGATTTGAAGAGACAAACCTGTTGACGCCAGCCGCCGCGCAGGATTGGCAGCGCTGGAAAGCCCGGCAAGCTCGGCAAACCCCTCCGCCACCCAACCTGGAAAATACCAATCGTATTGATGCGACCAATCATGATACCGTCGGGCTGTTGATGGTGGATGAGGAAGGACGGTTGGCAGGCGCCTGCTCCACCAGTGGTGCAGCCTTCAAGTTGCGCGGACGAGTGGGCGACTCGCCCATTATCGGCGCCGGGCTGTTTGTGGATGACGAGGTGGGGGCCGCCTGCGCCACGGGTTGGGGAGAAGGGGTCATTCGCATTGCAGGTTCTCATCTGGTCGTCGAGCTTATGCGGCAGGGCGACGATCCTGAAGTAGCTTGCCGCAAGGCTGTGCAACGCTACCAGGCCAAAAGTCCGGGCAGCGAAACGTTACAGGTGGGTTTCCTGGCGCTGCGACGTGATGGAGCGGTAGGCGCCTACAGCCTGCGTCCTGGTTTCACCTATGCGGTAAAAACCCGAGATCAGAAAGTGCAATTGCTACAGGCCCCCAGTCTCCTGCGCTGAATCCTCAAAACAAAGCGCCGGCTCTTCTCGAGCCGGCGCTTTGTTTATTGCCGAGCCACTGTATGCTATTCCGAGGCCCCTTCTTCAGCCGTTTCGGGTTTTTCAGGGGGTGTTGCTTCGGCGGCTGGCCGCGCCTCAAAAATCAGTTCGCCTGGTTTGACGGACTCGTCATAGTGGATTACAACCAGATCGCCTTCTTTGACTTCGTTGCTCAGGATAGCCTCGGCCAGTGGATCTTCTACGTACTTCTGGATAGCTCGCCGCAACGGCCGGGCACCGTACTGCGGATCATAGCCTTTTTCGACCAGGAAGTCCTTGGCAGCCTGGGTGAACTCAACCTGGATGCCAAGGTCTCCTGCCCGCTTGAGCAGGTCGGAGACCATCAGGTCGATGATCTGGTAAATATGCTGTTTCTCCAGCGGTTGGAAGACGATCACATCGTCGATTCGGTTCAAAAACTCGGGGTTGAAGACGCGCTTGAGCGCATCTTCAACCGTAGACTTCATCGCCTGATAGTTAAAGGGCTGTTCGCTCTGCGTAAAGCCGATGCCCTTCCCCAGGTTCTTAATTTCGCGGGCGCCGATGTTAGAGGTCATAATGATGATTGTATTCCGGAAGTCGACGCGGCGGCCCAGTCCATCAGTCAGGATTCCGTCGTCCAGCACCTGCAGTAGGATGTTGAACACATCCGGATGGGCCTTCTCAATTTCATCCAGCAGCACGACCGAATAAGGCTTGCGCCGCACCTTCTCGGTAAGCTGGCCGCCCTCTTCGTAGCCCACATAGCCTGGCGGAGCACCGATCAGGCGACTGACGGAGAATTTCTCCATGTACTCGCTCATGTCAATGCGGATGAGGGCATCCTCGGAATCGAACAGGTACTCCGTCAGGGCTTTGGCCAGCTCAGTTTTGCCGACGCCGGTCGGTCCCAGGAAAATGAAAGAACCAATGGGGCGTTTCGGATCTTTGAGGCCGGCGCGCGTCCGCCGGATCGCCCGGGCCAGCTTGGAGATCGCTTCGTCCTGACCGATGACGCGTCCTTTGAGCGCCTCCTCCATGCGGAGGAGCTTTTTCTGCTCAGGTTCGGTGATTTTGTCGACGGGGATTCCCGTCATCATCGCCACGACCTCTGCGATATCCTGGGCCGTGACCTCATGGACTTCATGCTGAATACGCTCTTCCCAGGCGCGCTTGGCCTCTTCCAGCTCTTCGAGCAACTTCTTTTCCCGGTCGCGCAGCCGCGCTGCCTCTTCGAAGCGTTGGCTTTTAACGACGCGGTTCTTTTCCTCACGTACCCGCTCAATTTCTTCTTCCAGCTCGACGATTTCTTTCGGAACCCGGATGTTTTTCAAGTGCACCCGGGCGCCGGCTTCATCCATAACATCAATGGCCTTATCTGGAAGGAAGCGATCGGTGATGTACCGCTCCGACAGTTTGACGCACAGCTCAATCGCCTCGTCCGTGTACCGGACGTTATGGTGTTCCTCGTAGCGATCTTTAATCTTCTGCAGAATTTCGATGGTCTCCTCCGGAGTGGAGGGGTCGACCATAATCTTCTGGAAGCGGCGATCCAGCGCGCCGTCTTTTTCAATGTACTGACGGTATTCGTCCAGGGTGGTCGCGCCGATGCACTGAATTTCACCGCGCGCCAGCGCCGGTTTGAACATGTTGGAGGCGTCAAGCGAGCCCGAAGCGCCACCGGCTCCGACGATGGTGTGCAGCTCGTCGATGAAAAGAATAACGTCGGGATTCTTTTCGAGCTCATTCATAACCGCCTTCATGCGCTCCTCGAACTGGCCGCGGTACTTTGTACCTGCTACAAGCGCCGCCAGGTCGAGAGAGACGATTCGTTTGTCGTAGAGCACCCGGCTGACCTTGCGTTGCACAATCCGCATAGCCAGGCCCTCCACGATGGCGGTCTTTCCTACGCCCGGGTCTCCAATCAGCACCGGATTGTTTTTCTTCCGGCGGCTGAGCACCTGGGCAACCCGCTCAATCTCCCGATCCCGTCCGATGACAGGATCCAGCTTCCCCTCTTCGGCCAGCTTGGTCAGGTCGCGGCCGAAATTGTCCAGCACGGGTGTTTTGCTCTTTTCCATCTTTGTGTACTCTCTACCGTATCTGGATGAAAAGCGACTGCCGCTTCCGCTCCCACTGCTGCTCCGGGCCGACGCCTTCCCACTCAAAATCGCATCCAGCTCGGCGCGGACAGCATCATAGGTAATAGAGAAACCCTGCTGCAGAATCTGGGCGGCAATGTTTTCCTCATCGCGCAGCAGGCTTAGCAGCAAGTGTTCGGTGCCGATTACATCGCTCTTGTATAGTTTGGCTTCGAGGTATGTTATCTTCAACACCTTCTCGGCCTGCTTCGTCAGGGGAAGATTCCCTACAACTGTAGTTGGGCCGCTGGTGCTCCGGACTGCATCTTCAATGGCTTTTTTCAGTTTCAACAGGTCACATCCAAGGTTGCGAAGGATCTGTACAGCGATGCCTTCGCCTTCCCGGATGATGCCGAGCAACAGATGTTCCGTTCCGATGTAATCGTGTCCCAGTCGGATTGCTTCTTCCCGACTGTAGGAAATAACGTCCCGGACTCTGTTGGAGAAGTTTCCTTCCATAACTACTGGATTGCTTTAAAACAGCCCTGCGTGCCGTTCGGCATGTTCAAGGCTGTTGGTTACCGCGATCAGCGTGCCGCTTGTAACCGGCAACGCTGACCCTGTGTTGTTAACCGAACCCGTGGATTGCTGTTCCTAACAAAAAACGCGGGGCTGCTAAGGCTTACCCCGCGTCTGCAGCCAGTTCGCACAGGAGCGTTAAACTGCAAAACTTGAGCCGCAGCCGCAGGTCTGGGTTGCATTGGGATTATTGAAAACAAATCCCCGGGCGTTCAGCCCGTCGTGATAGTCGATGGTTGTGCCCATTAAATATAGACCGTGCCGGCGATCCATGTAAATGGGAATGCCTTCAACCTCAAATTCCAAGTCGTACTCACGCTTCCGATCAAAGCCCAGCAGATAGCTCATGCCGGAACAACCACCGCCGCGAACGCCCACGCGCAGGGCATACCCCTCCGGAATCTGCTTGGTCTGCATGATCTTCCGAATTTCTTGGGCAGCGCGGGGCGTCAGCCGGATCGGAGTTTGCAAGGTCGTGCTGCTCATCGGTTGGCGCCATCACTGGTTGCTGAATGCATCCCAGAGAACGTGTCGTTGGCGTGGCTGTTCCGCATGCTACCGAAGCGGGCGCGCCAGGACGACCGGAGCTTTGCTTTTCAGTATGCGGCCGTTCGGGGCATCCATGGCCTCCAACAAGACAACGTAAATTCCGATTGGGAGCGCTGCTCCTGCATCGTCGCGGCCGTCCCAGAGCAACATGCCCTGCGCACCGCTATGCATGGGGCCCAGCGTTCGTACCAGACGGCCCTGACTGTCAAAGATGCGGACGCGCACCAGTGCGCTGGGCGCGGGCAACCTGTAGCGAAAGGTGACGACATCATCGATCCCGTCGCCATCTGGCGAAAAAGGAGAAGGCGCAACCTCTAAGGCTGGACGCTCAGGAAGCGAGGGACGGTCCTGGAGGCGAGCGGCATTGGGCTGGCCCGGCGTGCCCCCAGAAGGATGGGGGCTACTGGTCCAGTTGGCGGAATCGTTCGAAGGTCCCTCTGGAAGCAACCGCTCCAGGGCCAGCCCTGTGGTTTCCCGAATGCCTGCCTGATGCCAGGAAGGGCGATAGTACACGGAGTCGAGGGTCAAGGAACCGTATTGCAGGTGGATGAGGTCGCCGTCATTGCGCAAGCCCAGTCCACGTCCGGGTATCGCAATCCAGATGGTACCGGGATGACGAAGTGCGTTCGGGAAGGCTGCCGCCATAAATGCCTGAGGATCCCGTCCAGGAGGGACGTTGAAAACAACGGCCAGACTGCCTGGCGCAAGCGCCTGCCAGCGGATCGGCAGATGTACTGTGTCTGCCTGGCCGTGTTCGTTCGGCACGTCCGTCCAGAAGAGTCCTTCAAGGTTGAGATGGCGGGATGACGTGTTGATCAGCTCAACGTACTCGGGTTGATCGGGGCGGCCGTCGTACGGATCGGCCAATGGAGCGTAAAGTATCTCATTGACGCGGAGGGTTGCCGGGGCGGGTGGATAGGCCAGCGGGTGCACGGTTGCCGTCAGCCGATTGCCCTTGAGGTCACGCAGCCCGTGGACAACCAACCGGCGTTGTTGCTGCAAAGGACGCGCAAAGCGCAGACGGACGTGCCGGACCTCAGGTATCCAGGTAGCCGTCAGGGGACGGGTACCGTCGTCCAGTTCAAAAGCAGCGGGCTGAACAGAGGTTGGATCCAGCATTTCGTTAACCAGGACAGTGACCGTTAAGCTGTCGCGCACGGCCACAAAGCGAACAGCCGGTGGCGATTGGTCAGGTTCGTAGCGGCTGTTCTGGCGTCCGGGCGTAGCTCCGCGGGGAGCTGCACTGACCGCCCAGTTGGCGAGCAGCAGGGTGGGAAGGTCGGGATCCCGGCGCTCCAGGGAGCGTCCCGGTTCACCCATGGCTGCGTGGTACCAGAGCGAATCGAGAAGCAGCCCATCGCCTCGCTTTAATACGATAGCGTCGCTGTCATTGTTGAGCGAAGGCCAGGAAACAGGTTGCAGGAGCACTGCCGCTACGCTGAAGACGGTTCGCAGGGCGGTGGTGTCTTCGGCGAGCACGGCATAAGCACCGGGCGCGATAAGAAAGGCCCGATCGGCCAGGGGTTGCGCGCGGCCACGGGCGTCGTGCCAGAAAACCTTCTGCAGGTCCAGTGCATAAGGAGCTCGGTTATACAGTTCTACAAATTCGAGGCCTGGCTGCGCAGGGGCATAGAGTACTTCATTGATAATAAGGTCGCCGGCGCTAATGGGGCCGGGATCGCCGGGAAATGCCAGCGCACGCTGCACCGGTTGCATAGGGTTGCCTACCGTGTCGGTCAAGGCCTCGACGCGAAGGACGTAAGTAGTCTGAGGAATCATGGGCGCCGTCAGCAGCAGCGTAAAGTCAGGGCGGGGAGGAGCGGGGCAGTCCAGTACCTGCAGCACGGCAGGACCTTCCAGGAGGCTATAGGCAGTCGAATTGCAGCCATTCACCGGTTCGTTGAAACGCAGGCCGATCCGACGGCTATCCACGGGATACAGATCAAGCAGCCGAGGAGGCAGGGTGTCTGTTGTGACAGCGAGCGTCACGACCGTGTCGCGCAGGGCATTACCGGCCAGGTCTTGCAGCCCCTGAACGGAAAGCTGATACGTATCAGAAGGAGGCACGCGGTGGTAGTGCAGGTGGACGGTCTGGCCGGACGCGGTCCACTGGATTCGTTGGGGGAATCCAGCAAACGAGGAGGCGGTTACGTAGAAGGCATTGGAGGGGATTCGCGTCGTGTCGATAGGTTCAGAGAAAGCTACAACGAAAGCGCGCAGTTGTTGGCGATAGAAAGCACGGGTAACCCGAGGGCGAATAAGATCGATGCGCTCGGTTTCACCGGCAGCCATCAGGTTGTCAAACGCATAGCTGCGGGCAGTGGCAGCCGTGTGTTTTACCCAGAGCCCGAAGTAGCGGCTGCGCCAGTACGTCGCGTCAGTAGCTTCAAACAGGAGGCGACCGTTCAAAAAGACGCTCCAGTGGCCGGTTTCGGTGCGTAAAACTTTTAACGTCAACGTCTGGGTGGGCGCAGTCAGCACAGGAGCACTACGTCCGAGCAGAATGCGTCGGGTAGCCGGATTTCCATCCTGGCGATAAAGGCGTACCTCGTCGCGGTTATTGGTTCCAAGCTGGAGGAAATAGCCATGGACCGGAGCGCGCAGATCGGCTGTGTCAGCCAGCAGGTAGATGCGCACGCCGTTGAAGTTGCTCAGGTTGACCTGCTCATAGCTGAGCGTGAGTTGCCAGAGGCCCCAGGAGACCGCAGAAGGAGTGGTCAGGAAGAGCGTGTCAGGTCGGGGACGGCCATTGGTGCGGAGTCGGGGATTCCCATTAAGCGTGTCGATGGTCCAATGGGCGAGGGTCCCGTACCAGGGAGGGTTTTCGGTGAAGTTACCGTCGCTGAACGCTTCAAAAAACTGGGCCTGTACGGGAAGAGGAAGGAGCAGGATCCAGAGGAAGCGGTACATGGTGATAAGTCCGTTATTGCAATTTGCGCTTTAGATAACAACGGGATATGTCATGAACACCAGGCAGTTGGCGCGGGCGTGCGAGCGCAACGGCATCAGTTTACACCAGTCCAAATCGCTTGCGTAAAATCCACTCAGCCGTCAGGAGTACAATCAGCAAAAGCAAAGGAGGCCAGGTCAACCGCAGGCGCCATTCTGCCCGCACAGGCTTTTTCGCTGGCGTAAGCAGGCCGGTGCGTTGTAGCGCAGCCGTCAGCTCAGTGGCTTCTGCCAGCGTAAAAAACTGGCCGCCCGTGCGCTGGGAGAGCTGGTGCAACAGATTCCAGTCAGCCCATGGCATTTTGAATTCCTGGGTGGCAGCACCAATGGAAAAAAATCCGCTGTCAGCCCCAATGCGTTCTGCATTTCGATAGGCTTCGGCACGGTATCGATACAGTCCCTGTCCCAGGTTATCGATTTCCAGGCGGTAGCGACCGTTTCCGACCGGCTCCATCCGAAACGGATAGCGCGTGCTGTCAGCATCCCATACGTCGACGGTCACCGTTGCGTTGTCAACAGGAGCCAGCCGCTCATCGTAGACCTCGCCCATGAGGCGCACGGGCTCATCTTCGCCAAATGCTTCGCGTGCTGGCCGGACGCGTACGTACTGCTTTTCGGTAGGTGCTGTCAGCCACTGAATTAAATGATCCAGGAGGGTTTCCCAGAAGATGCGCAGCTCATCAAAGGATGCCGGCAGGTTACTCCAGCGCCAGGTTCCGCTTCCCAGCAGCATAGCGCGGCGATGCCCGCTGCGTTCCTGTACAAGGAGGAGGGGAACAGGTGGGACACCATCTACTGATTCCAAAGAATGCCCGGTAGCCAGCAGACGGGCGTCTGGCGCTACCATCCACCTGGATGGGGTGGTTCGCAAGGGGGGAAGTTGGCCAAGGGTCGCAGGAATTCCGTTAGGCAGGTCAAAGATCGCGTGGGTCCGTGCTGCTGGCTGTAGTTGAAAGACAACGGTCATGTATCCAGGCAGGATCTGCTCTGGGCGTGCTGGTAGCGCGTCGGATAAGACAGACAGGCGACGCAGATCTGTGCGAGGGCTTAGCAGAAATAGAACGGGCACGTGCTTGAGCGCTGTTGCAAGACGCCTTAGCGTGGACGCATCGGCTTCGCGTCCAGGATAACCTGCGAGGATGATCAGATCAAAAGTGTCCAATGTGTCGGGCAAGGGCCCGCCGTAAAAGCGTCGGGCGTCGCGTTGCACCCGGGTGGTTACCTCCAGGTCGGCATTCTGGGTAAGTAATCGTTGCAGATTGGCAAGGTCAGGTTCTGGTGCGGCGCCGAGCAGTAAGAGACGTCGGCGCCGTTCTAGAACGCGTACAATGACGCTTTCTCCGTTATTGCTCTCTGAAAATTCTCCCTCAACAGGATCAACACGAACCGCTATATGATGCAAACCTGGCTGGTCAGGTTCATAGGTAAACGAAATGGTCGCCTGTTCTTCCGGTGCAGTAAGCACATGTTTTCGACGCGCAACTTCTTGTCCGTTCACTTCAAGGACCAGGGTTATTTCTGTCTGGGCGAAGCCACGCGCTTGCAGGTGCACAGCAACAGGTAGACGGGTGCGTACATACGCGAGGGTATTGGTCTCGATCCGGTCGATCCAGACATCCCGGGGGCGCGTCGTATCGCCTACAGCAATCGTGAAAACAGGGATTCCAAGTTGTTCTGCCTCATAAAGGGGGGAGGGACCTGTGTTGAACTGTCCATCTGAGATCAGCACCACAGCCTGTAGCCGGGGGTGTCGTTGGTAAGCTTCCAGGATTGCCTGATGTACATTGGTGCGCGTCTGGCGAAACCGAAGCGAATCGGCCAGTTGTTGTGGATCGTCAGGTAGTGGGCGCAGTGTTGCACCGAAGCCATAGAGATGCAGTTGGGCTGTTTGCAAAGCGTGCCAGGGGAGGGCGCGTTGCAGACGCTGCGCCAGGTGGCGGCTGCTATCGCGCGCGGCCAGCGGTAGACTGGCGCTGTCATCAATCAACACGACTATTTCGGGACGGATCTGCCGGTAAATGGTACGGATCAGTAACGGGTCAGCCATCAGGGTAAGCAGCAGGCCCAGCGCGCTGCTGCGGAGCAGGGTCAGTATCAGGCGCTGGTTCCGGTTGAGATGCGATGTGCGCCGATAGATCCAGGCAGCAAAAGCCCCTGTCAGGCCGAGCAGAAGTACATAGACAAAGAGGGGCCAGGCGAGCTGGAGCATGGGCAATTTCTGTTATTGCAACACAAAAAAACCCGGCAACATAGCATCAACCCTCAAGATCTGCGGAGGATTCTCCAGACCACGATCCATCCACACAGGCAAATCCGGCCGGTGCTCAGCCAGTAGCTGCCGACAGGCTCCACAGGGTGTTCCCTGCGTATCCTTTAGGCAGGATAGAAAAAGCGCCTGCCATGCAGCCGGAGTAATTCCATAGCTTAATGCCGTCCCAAGCGCGTTACGCTCGGCACAGAGCGTCCGCGTCCAGTCAGGATGCTCGACATTAACTCCAGGGATGCACCGCCCATCTTTCAACTGCAGCAGGCAACCTACCGGAAAATCAGAATGCGGCGCCCAGGCGCGCCTGGCCACCTGACGCGCAACCGGAATACCCTGCTGCAGGGTCAATTGTCCGTTCCAGAAAGGCGTCAATGGTTCGCGCAATCCTGGCAATGCTTCAGGCGAAGCTGTAAGGAGATCTGCACATTCCACTTCTGGCAGGATTCCCAATTCCTCTAAAAAGGCACGAGAGGACACGTCCACAGGCTCCGAAAATGCAGCCGCCACTATGTCCCGGCGTCCCAGTGCAACCGCTGTCGTCCACGCATTCTGCAACGGCGGGATTGTCAGGGAAAACGAGGCGCTCTCAACGCGAACACCTGGGATCCAGGCACCGTCCGAAAGCAACAGGACCACCGCGGCGGGACGCCCCGAGTAGGGAACATAGGCGCGGCTTTTTACTTCGCGAACCAGCGTCCGCAGTTGCTGTAGTATAGCCGAGACAGCCACAGGACCCTCATGGATCATTTGTAAAGCACGGGACATATCCCAAGCGCGTGCATAAGTTTCGAACGGAGGTCCGTCTATCGTCTAGAAAAAGCTGTGCTCCGCCATCTGTACTTCGAACTTTTTATCGCGCTTCGCTACCTTCGAGGCGCCCAGGGCCGGGAAGAAGGACGTCGGTTCCTCCGCTTTATCACATACATTGCCATTGGCGGAGTAACCGTTGGCGTAGCAGCGTTGCTGCTAGCGCTTTCCATTGTACATGGTTTTAGCCAGGAGATTGAAGCCAAACTTACAGGGTTCGGCGCACATGTTCAGGTTGAGAACTTACGCGACGCCCCGCTGGCAGAAGCTTCCTGGATGGAAGCTGTTCTGCAGCGCATGCCGGGGGTGCGCACCGTTCGGCCAGTCATTCAAGAATTTGTCCTGATTCGGCGTAGTCGTCGGGAAGTAGACGGTGTAGCCCTCTGGGGAAGTCCCACTCTTCCTGCCTACCTGCAGCAGCATCTGGTGGCCGGGACAGCCTCCTTTGCCCCGGACAGTCTTGGACGCCCCGGGCTCATCATTGGACGCCAGCTTGCAGAACAACTTGGTCTGCGTCCGGGCCACCTGGTCACCCTTTTCTCTATGCGCCATCTTCCAACCGGCACGCGGCCTCGCGTGCGCGTCAGACAGTTCTATATTGCAGGTTTGTATGAAACGCTGCTGGCCGATTTTGACCACCTTTACGTCTTTACCTCCCTTGAGGCGGCGCGCGCCCTGCTGGCGTACGGACCAGATGAAGTCACACGCTTTGATCTCACGCTTCAGGATGTTCAGGAGGCATCGCACATTGCGCGCCAGATTGAAGAGTATTTTGGACTTCCGGTCATTGCCCGCACCATCTATGAGGTCTTTCGCAATCTGTTTGCCTGGGTGCGGCTTCAGGAAAGCATCATTCCGCTGGTTATCAGTATTATCGTGATTGTAGCCGCCTTTAACATGTTAGCCATGCTCTTGATGGTGGTTCTCGAAAAAACCCGAGAGATCGGCATTTTAGCAAGCATGGGTGCTTCTCAGCAGCGGCTGCAACGGCTATACCTGATACTGGGGCTGCTGACCGGAACGATCGGTACCCTGCTCGGTGAGCTACTAGCCCTGGGCCTAGCGCTGCTGCAACAACAGTTGGGGATTATCCCATTGCCGGCTGAGGCCTACTACATGCGCACAGCGCCTGTTGCTCTCCATGCAGTTGACTTCATCCTGGTTGCTTTCGTTACTATTTTATTATGTGGGCTAGCTTCCTTTGTGCCCGCCCGCATTGCTGCCCGCATGAATCCAATCCAGGTTATCCGCTTTCATTGATACATACAGGGCTTATGCAGCAGGGGGCTCACATTCAGCTTCGGGTGTTACTTTTCAGCGTGCTCCGCGAGCGTCTGGGGCAACATGAGCTGTGCGTATCCATCCCCCTGCCCGCTACTGGCACCCGATTGCTGGACTACCTGGCCGAGCAATACCCGGAAATTGCTACCTACCGGTCGGTTCTGCGGCTGGCTGTCAATCGGGAGTACGTGCCTGAGTCGGTCGAACTGCATGAAGGAGACGAAATTGCACTGATCACGCCCGTGAGTGGTGGCTAACCTGCAACTGAACACAACCCGTTCCTATGGAATACCGGTCATCCACCGTATGGCTTCGTCTGCTTCATGAGCCGCTTCCTATAGCGGAAGCGGTATCGTTTCTGCAAGTACCAGAGGCAGGTGGTCTGTCTCTGTTTCTGGGCACGACGCGCCGATGGACCGATCAGCGCGAGACGCTTTCGCTCTTCTATGAGGCCTACGAAGCGATGGCCTTAGGCGAAATGAGGCGACTGGCAGACGAAGCCTGCCGCCAGTGGCCTGTTTGTCGGCTCTGCCTCTGGCACCGCCTGGACGAAGTGCCGGTCTGCGAGATCAGCGTACTGGTTGGCGTGGCCACCCCGCACCGCGCCGAAGCCTTCGCCGCCTGCCGCTTTCTGATTGACACGCTTAAGCGCCAGGTGCCTATCTGGAAACGTGAGACCCTTTCGGATGGACAGAACATCTGGGTTGAGGAAGGCATTCCCGAAGCTAAACGTCGGTAACGCCTCATGCAGGTCGCTTACCTGCAGTACAATCCAGCCTACCTTGAGCGAACGCGCAACCTGAAGCGGGTTGAAGCGCTTCTTGAAGGTGTGGAGGCGGATCTGATTGTACTACCTGAGCTCTTTGCCAGTGGTTACTTCTTCAAATCCATTGCAGACCTGGAAGCAATTGCTGAACCTGTACCGGACGGACCTACCACGCAGTGGATGTTTGCGTGGAGCCGAAAGACGGGAGCGGTACTCGTGGGTGGCCTTCCGGAACGCAGCGGCACGCAGCTTTTCAACAGTGCCGTTGTTGTAGGTCCCGACGGTCTAATCGGGCGCTATCGTAAGATACACCTTTTTTACGAGGAGAAGCTGCATTTCAGTCCCGGGGATCTGGGATTTCCGGTTTTTGACGTAGCCGACCGAAGCGGTCAGACTTATCGGCTGGGAGTTATGATCTGCTATGACTGGTACTTTCCGGAGGCGGCCCGTACGCTGGCATTGCAAGGAGCTGATGTGATTGCGCACCCGGCCAACCTGGTGCGCCCGGATTGTCCCCGGGCTATGCCCATCCGTGCCCTTGAAAACCATGTGTTTACTATTACAGCCAACCGCTATGGCATGGAGTCCAATGGACGGGAGACGCTCCGTTTTATCGGGCGCAGTCTGATCTGCGACCCTGCAGGCCGGGTACTTCAGGAGGCGCCGGCGGAAGGAGACCAGGTAGGCCTTGCTACGATTGACCCCCGAGAGGCTCGTACCCGTCGCATTACTCCGCACAACGATCTGTTTGCGGATCGGCGGCCAGCGTTTTACCGACTGAGCTGAGGCTGCAGCAGCGGCAGCGTTGCCAGATTTTCCCGGATTCGCTGCTCTGGATCGGGATGGGTATCAGGCTGAAACGGTTCACCGGTCAGTTGCTCATAGACCTCAATGTACCGCCGGGCAATTTCTACGCGCACCTCGTCTGGAAGGTCAGGGAGCTGCTGACCGGGCTGTCCCATGAATCCACGGGCCATCAGCCATTCCCGCACAAACTCTTTGGAGAGCTGGCGCTGCGGCAGCCCTTTGCGCAGCCGCTCCTCGTACTCATCGGCATAGAAGTAACGGGAAGAGTCCGGGGTATGGACTTCGTCAATTAATCGAATCGTTCCTTCTTCATCGATTCCGAACTCATACTTTGTGTCCACCAGGATTAGTCCCCGTTGGGCAGCCATCTCTGCGCCGCGTCGGTAGAGCGCCAGGGCCATTGCTTCGATGCGGTCAAAGGTATCGGCATCCAGCAGGCCGCGCGCCAGAATTTCTTCCCGGCTGATGTCCTCATCATGACCTTCTGTGGCCTTGGTGGCTGGCGTCAGGATGGGTTCAGGAAGCCGGGCGTTTTGCACCAGGCCCTCGGGGAGACGCTTGCCGCACAGCTCGCGCTGGCCACTTTGGTAGACCCTCCAGGCATGTCCCGCCAGATAGCCCCGCACAACAAATTCGATAGGGATCGGGCGGCACCGCCGTGCTACGGTTACGTTCGGGTCGGGCACGGCCTCCACGTGATTGGGGACCAGGTCGGCGGTATGGCGAAAGAAGTAGGCAGCCAGTTGGTTTAGCACCTGTCCTTTAAAGGGAATGGTCTGACGCAAAATATGATCGAACGCAGAAATGCGGTCGGTCGTGACGATTACCAGATGTTCGTCCACCGTATAGACATCACGCACTTTCCCTCGGTAAGGCGGGCCCAGTTCCCGAAGATTGGTCTCCCGAAGGGTTCGCTCCAGTTGGGCCTGTAGGAGGGTCTCTGTAATCATGGGCTCAGGTGCGTCCGCAATTACTTGAATATCGGATGTTTAGCTGAGGAACAACCAGCACTTCCTGCGGAGGGTCTTGCCGGACTCCTTTAACGCGTTCCACAAGCAGCCGGGTTGCTTCGCGTCCAACCGTATGCATGTTTTGCGACACGCTGGACAACCCGATATATTCGCTCACCTTAATGTCGTCATAACCCACCAGAGCTACATCTTCGGGCACTCGCAGGCCAGCCTCACGCAGCGCCTTCCAGGCCCCGATGGCCTGGACGTCGCTACTGGCGAAGACAGCAGTTACCCGCGGCTCGATCTTTAGCAGGTCCTGCATGGCTTCGTAGCCCGCTTCTTCACTAAACCCGGCATGCTTTTCGGTTTTGCCGGCGCGGATCAGTTCTGGGTCAAACGGGATGCCGGCCGCTTCCAATGCTTCCCGATACCCGGCGATGCGGTCAAGCTGCAAGCTTCCTTCTGTGTGGGAGCGGATCATGCCGATGCGACGGTGACCGCAGGCGATCAGATGTTCCACGGCCGCTCGGGCACCGGCCCGGTCATCCCAGTAAAAGCAATCAAAGTCAGTATGATGATAGCCCACCATTACAACAGGAGCATGCAGGGCGCGCAGCTCTAGCGTAAGTTTTTCATCGACTGGGAGCCCGATCAGGAGCAGCCCATCAACTGCTCCGCGCCGTAGAAAGTTCATTAACTTCTGCTGGGGATATCTAGATCCCAGGTCACTCAGCAGCAGGTCGGCGTCTACATTTTCCAGGGCCGTGCGAACGCCTTTCAGCAGTTCATTATGAAATGGCGTGGTAAACGACGTAACGGCCACGGCCAGCACGCGCGTTTTCTTTTGCGCCAGGGTTTTGGCCGTCCGATCGGGGCGGAACTGCAATTTCTCGATTGCCCGAAGGACGCGTTGCCGAGTTTCCTCGGAGACGTCGCTGGAGTTATTGAGCACGCGAGAAACGGTTGAGATGGCAACGCCCGCTTCGCGAGCAACGTCGTAGATGGTCACCTTGTCTTTCTTCCGAGAACGGATGCGCTGCGCCATAATGCGGGGCCTCCAGGTTATGCTTAAACGGTCAGCTAACAGGGTTGAGGTTGTTTCTTCACGACAGAGCGTAATGTTCCCGGGTAATATAACTTTGTTTCTGCAAACAGGAAACGCTCGCTCATTTATTTCAGCAATTGATCAATATTTTTTTCATATCTTTGAAAAATGCCGAATCTATCTTAAAAGATAAAGGAAATAGAACAAATCCTCGAATTCCTGCAGAAGGCTCTGATGATTCAGGAGATACGCAAAGAGGAGCTTCACGGGACAAAACGACACCTGACCCGGAAAAAGGAGGGGGCACAATCCGGGTAGCCCGCACCCCATCTCTTGCCTGCACTCCTGGCTGCCAGGCAGTTCAGGGCCCGGACTCATAGGCAAGGTGCTGACGCCTGAAATTTGACCGAGCTATGGCGGTACGGTGTCGATTGGGACCGCTTCCAACCCGAAGCGACGCAGGCGATTATGTTGATTTTCTATTTTTGGGTTTTTAATTAAAAATAAAACTGAGTTACATCCCCACCACCATCGGAGGAAGCGCCATGCCCAAAGCTACCCCACTCTGTATCCTGGCCATGTTATGGCTGGCCTGGCCCCTGCAGGCCCAGAAAACCGACTATGTATTCAACGTACCGGTCAGTGACAACTTTCAAGACCCCTACACGGTAGGCTACCATTCTGGCGCACGCGGCGCCTACGGCCCCTGCGACATGGACGGCGACGGCCTGGTAGAGGTGCTGGTAACCGACTACTCAGGAGGCGGCCGCGTCTACGTCATCGAAAATAAAGGCGTGGACACCTGGGAACTGGTCTATGCAACCCCGTGGGTTGACTCAACCAGCACCTCCTACAACAGCCGGTTTGCGGTGTGTGGCGACCTGGATGGGGATGGCAAAGGAGAGTTTATGTTTTTGTCCGGGCGAAACTACAGCGCAACCAACCCGCTGGTTGGCCAACTGAATCTACGCCCCGGCCTGTTTGTCTATGAGTTTACAGGAACCGATGACGATTACGGTACCGGACCCGCCTCCATCTATGACTTTCCGGACGACCTACCGGATCGCTGGGTCAGCGAGCAAATGACGGTTCTGGATGTAGACGGGGACGGACAACAGGAATTGCTCTTTCCCAACAATGGACGCAATAACCGCTACGACAACTGGTATATCCTCTCAGTAACCGGAGACATTGGGAGTGGCTTTGAAGTCTGGGTGGAAGAGGTCCGGATTAGCAGCCGCGCTTCTGAAGATTTTGACCCGGTCAACCGCGGCGGTGGAAGCCCCTACGCCATCCTGCCCGCTGACCTCGATGGGGACGGCTCCTACGAGCTGTCCATGCACTCCTGGAACAATTTTAACTTCACCAATGGCGATGTCATTGGCCCGAACCAGTATCAGTTCCCGGATGCCAATGCGCAGAACGTGTACGTGCGGGCTTCCAATCGCGATCACGTAGCCCTCTTTGGCGGTGTCGTGGTGGATATTAACGGCGACGGAGACGATGAGGTCTTCTATCCCAACTTTTATACCGGACAAATCGCCATACTCAACTACGAAAGCGGAGAAAATCCCCTGGAAATCACAACCGAACAGCTCATCTTTCCCCTGCTGGAAGGGCCAACCAATCTGGGAATCACCGCAGGGGATCTAGATGGCGATGGACACATGGAACTGATCGGTGCCGGCTACTCCTACTCCGGAAAAGCCTTTACGGCCGGGGAACCCTCTTACTTCATCCGTATAGCCGAATTCACCGGTACGGACCCAGAGGATCCCAACGCCTACACGTTGCTGGACGTTAACACGGCGCTGCCCATTGACAGCACTACCTTCAATGTGATCTTTCGCGACTCGGCCGGGGTGCGCAGCCGCTACTATGAACCCAGCGGCGGCAATGACCCATACTTCCCGGCTAAGCTGGCCTATCTGGGCGATCCCGATGGGGACGGCAAGCGAGAGGTTGTGGTCTCGTTCCAGGGCGTAGATGATAGCCTGGATACCTACGATGAGGTGTGGACCGAATCGGTGCAGGCGCAACAGTGGACCCTGGCGCGGAGTGGACGGGACGTTGCCTACTCCTCCAGCAACAACCTGGTACTCTTTCTGACAACCGCAGCCGCCGCTAAACAGGATCCTCCGCTGCTGCTGGCGCTGGATCCAGATGATGGATCGGAGGTGGATACCCTGGATCTGACGGGCGTAAGTGGGGGAGATGAACCACTCAATGCGCTGGCTGCCAGCGGAGCAGTCCTCGCGGCCACCAACTTGGTTAACGACATCAGCACCACAGCGCTGCGTCTCTATCTGTGGACCGGCGCATTTACCGGCGCGCCGCGGGTTATCTTGGACACCACGCTTGCCTCCGGCGGCCGCTTTGGCAACACGCTCGGTCTGATCGTCGGGGGCGACACCGTTGTCTTTGTCGGGGGCGATACGCAGATCCTGCGCACCGGAAGCGACGGCCAGCTCTTTCTCATCAACCTGCCCGCCCAGGGGGCAGCCTCTGGCGGTATTGCGGCCGTCAGTGCTACGCAGCTCTGGATTAACGGAGCAGGCCAACCGGTGCGCCTGATTGATGATGCTGGACAGGTGCTGGCTACGATCGATGCCAGCGTGGTGCCCCTGGATGCGGCCAGCGTAGCCCACTATCGGTTCACGCCAGATTTTGCCGAATTTACCGTAGACCTGCTGGCCGTTGGCCCGGATAATGCCGGAACCTTCTACCTGGTCGATGTAACCGATCCGCAGAATCCACGCCTGGTCGGAACGACCAGCGCGGGCAGTGGGGCCTCAATCAGTGGGGTAGGCGGAGCCGTAACGATGGACACCCGGCAGCGGCAGATTGTGGGACTGGTCCCCAATGCGTCGGTCACCGCCTATCCGTTCACGTACGGCTACGTGCGCACGCTGCGGGAACGGAAGGCTGCGCCCGCCCGCGCCTTCATGCGCATCATTGCTTCGGACGGCCTGACCGTGGATATTGATCAGGAACGGGTCATTCTGCCCTCCGACTACAAACTGTCGGCGGCCTATCCCAATCCCTTCCGCGAACAGATGCAGTTTACCGTTACGCTACCGCTGGCCAAGCGCATTACGGTGCGCATCTACGATATGCTGGGACGGACGGTGCGGACGCTGGCCCAAGATGCGCTCTATGGCCCCGGCACGCACACCTTTAGCTGGGACGGCACCGACGCAGCAGGCAATCGCGTTGCCAGCGGGCTCTACTTCTACACCCTGGAGTTTGGTCACTTCCGCAAGGTTGGTCGGGTGATGCTGGTACGGTGAATTGCTGCGGGGCCGTCCTGGCAAGCACTCCTGCGGCCAGGACGGCCCCCGGTTACCGAGAGGAGGGACGATGACAGGAAAGCACGGGTTGCTACTGGGACTGCTGGTTGTACTGGCATTTCCGGGATGGGCCCAGACCGGAAAACTGGCGGGCTACGTGTGGGACGCCGAAACCGGCGCGCCGCTTATCGGCGCAACCGTCTATATTGAAGAGACGGGCCAGGGCGCTGTTACTGACATCCAGGGCTATTATGTGGTGCTTAATCTGCGGCCCGGCGTCTATACCGTACGTTTCTCCTACGTAGGGTATGAAACCGTACGCTACACAAACGTGCGCATCATCTCGGATCAAACCCGAACGCTTGAAGTGCGCCTCAAACCCGCCGCCGTCACAGGGGAAGAGGTCGTAGTTACGGCAGAGCGTCCTCTGGTCCAGCGCGATCTCACGTCCTTTCGTAAAACCGTCGTGGCCGAAGAAATTCAGGCCCTGCCGGTCGAAAGCTTTCTGGACGTGCTGGCCCTGCAGGCCGGGGTAAACCGCGGCCCCTCTGGCGAACTCCATATCCGCGGCGGACGAAGCACCGAAATTGCGTACCTCGTCGATGGGCTGTCAGTAGGCAACCCCTTCAATGCCAAC
The DNA here is from genome assembly GCF_900142415.1 of Rhodothermus profundi. Classification (NCBI taxonomy): domain Bacteria; kingdom Pseudomonadati; phylum Rhodothermota; class Rhodothermia; order Rhodothermales; family Rhodothermaceae; genus Rhodothermus; species Rhodothermus profundi. The sequence continues at coordinate 145,158 of NZ_FRAU01000003.1, read as the reverse complement.
GGACTCGCCACGGAAGTGGCCACCAATGCTATTCAGGAATTGACCGTCATCTCCGGCACGTTCAATGCGGAGTACGGACAAGCCATGTCGGGAATCGTCAACGTGGTAACCAAGGAGGGCGGTGAAAAACTGGAGGGGACCTTTAGCCTCTATGCCGGCGACTATCTCACGCGACATGGCGACATCTTCTATATACCTCCGGGCATTCAACGAAACACTACCACTATTGAAGGCACGCTGGGTGGCCCTGTGCCGCTGACTCGAAAAAAACTGCGCTTCTTTTTCTCGGCCAGACGCGACCATTCGTTAGGCCACCTCTGGGGCATCCGGGAGCATCTACCATCCGACTCGGCCAACTTCAACGTCAACCCCTGGTACTACGAAATTCAGGGACGCCCCTGGACTGCCTATGGAGACTCGCTACCCGTGCCTCGTGAACGCGTGCCCATGAATCCCCGCACCAGCTCAAACCTACTCCTCAAACTTACAGCCCGCCCCTTCCAGACTGTGAAGGTCGAGTACACCCACCTGCGAGACTGGGCCCGGCGCAAACCCTTCGTCTTTGTCTATCGCTTCAACCCGGATGGCGTCGTTACCTACCGGGACTGGAGCCGCAATCATGCCCTCCACATCACGCATACGCTCTCATCGCGCACGTTCTATACCATTCGGCTCTCCTATGCCACGCACTCTTTCCGGTCGTATCTGTATAAAGATCCCACCGACCCCCGCTACGTGTCAGACGGACGGATCATTGGTTTTCCCGGCAATCAGTTTCTCTTTGGAGGAGATCAGAAAGATCATGTGTATGAGGATAGCCGTTCCTGGCGCGCCAAAGTAGACATCACCCATCAGTTCGGACGTATCCATCAGGCTAAAGCAGGCATCGACTGGAACGTCCACTTCCTCTCACGCGAAAACTTCGTGGTGCTCTACGATGGCAACCAGTATCGCCAGCCCACCGTACCCCCTCTTGAGTCGCCGGCCCATGATCGCTATCGGAACCGCCGCGTGCTTATCTGGAGCGCCTATGTCCAGGACAAAATGGAATTTGAGCAGTTTATTGTGAACGCCGGCATTCGCTTCGACTACTTCTGGCCTGAAGGCGAATACATCCCCAATTTGCTGGATCCACTGGGACCGCGCCGGCGCTCGCGGCCCCGGTATCGGTTCAGCCCACGGCTGGGCATCTCGTTTCCGATCACGGAGACGGGCTTTATCCACCTGTCCTACGGGCATTTTTACCAGATGCCGCCGCTGCGCAATATTTACATCAACCCGGAGTTTGAATTCGGCGTAGGCACCACCCCGACGTTTGGCAACGCCAACCTGCGGCCTGAGCGTACGGTAATGTACGAGATCGGCCTGCAGCAACAGTTGGGAGCGCGGGTGGCCATCGACGTTACCGTCTACTACAAGGACATCCGGGATTACCTTACGCTGCAGACCGTCCAGTTCCGAACAGCCAGCGACCCGCTTTATCGCATCTATCTGAACAAAGACTACGCAAACGTCAAGGGGCTGACATTCTCGCTGACCAAACGACGTGGCCCCCGGGACCCACTGGCCGTCTCGCTCGACTACACGTTCCAGATCGCTGAGGGTAACCGGGACGATGCCAATGCCTTCTACTTCAACTTCCTGTCCGGACGTGAAACACCCCTGGAACTGGTACCGCTGGATTTTGACCAGCGCCACGTGGTCTCTGGCTCCGTAACCTATGGAGCCGCAAACTGGGGCGTCAGCCTCAAGGGACAGTTCTCGACCGGCTACCCGTACACGCCTGAGCTCATCAACCAAAAGGTTGACCTCAAACCAAACAGCGCGCGTAAACCGTCACAGCTTACCGTGGACCTGTACGCTTACCGGACCTTCAAGCTGGGGCCGGTTTCATTACAGCTTTTTACGCGCGTCTACAACCTGTTTGACCGACTCAACGAACGATTTGTCTTCAACGATACAGGACGCGCTACCTACTCGCTGGCGCGCTACCGTAACCTGCACGCTACCTGGGAGCCGCACTACGGCAAACCGGGCATCCATACGCTTGAGGAGTACCTGACCCGCCCTCACTGGTTTGGACCACCGCGCGAAGTGCGCGTAGGAATGTCCCTGGCCTTCTAAAAGCAGAGAAAGAACGATGCGTACGACGGCTGTTCTGGGCGCGCTGCTGCTGAGCTATCTGGTTGGCATGCATGCCGCATGGGCGCAGTCGCCTGAGGAATGGCGCGAGGGACGCCGCCGCGGATGGACGCTCAAGCAGGTGTACCGCTGGTACACCTACCTGGAGCAACAACCGCTCCAGAATCAACTGGACTGCCCGGACTACACCACCCGTCGTGACGTGGTGATGAATGGCAACAAGATCACCACGCAAATCACCAACTTCGGCTCTATTTCCAGTCCGGGCAATACAATTACTGACATTGTCTGGAATGGCCTCGGCTATGGCTATGAGTTCGGGCCATTCGTCGCCGCTGAAATCATTGACGAGGGGCATAAAGATCCCCAGAGCGTGCCCATGCGCGATGAGCAGGGCAACATTGTCTATGACGCCAATGGGGACACCATCTGGGTCATGCATATTGTTTCCGACGGACTGGTCTCAAACGGCGGAGAGCGCTCACCAGATGGCAAAGAGTGGTGGGGCTGGCAGCCTATTCCCTGTGCGCAGCCCGTAGGGTCTTTTGAGGGACTGGAAGTGGTGCACCCGGAATCCGACGAGATTCCTACCAGCGATGCCCCGGATCGCGATCTTGACGGTCGTCCCGATTCCTGGCCAGAGAGCTGGTACAACCCTAATCTGCGCCAGTATGTATGGCCGGGCGCGCTGCGACAGGGCGCTTCTAACGCGGATAAAGAAGCGCTCTACTTTATGAACGATTACGCTAATAAGGAATTCCACTACTATCCCTTCCCGGATGACTCTACCAAACGGGGGCTGGGCTTGGAAGTCGAGGTGCGCGTCTATCAATGGGCCAATCCGCTCGCCGAGGATGCCATCTTCTTTGTGTACAAGATTACCAATAAGAGTCCAAAGGATCTGGAAAAGGTCATCTTCGGCATGTGGGGCGATCCGCATGTGGGAGGACCCGGCGACTGGCATGATGATCTGGCCTACTTCGACCGTCGCCTGAACATGGTTTATGCCTGGGACGCCGACGGCCGATCGGACATCCCCGGCCGCAAACCCGGATACTTCGGCTTCAAATTTCTGGAAAGCCCGGGCATTGACTATGATGGCATCGACAACGACGGCGACGGTATGGTCGACGAGTCATGGTACGATGGCATCGATAACGACGGCGACTGGGATCCGGAGCGCGATGACGTAGGCATCGATGGCATACCGGGCACTGGCGATGAAGGCGAGGGAGATGGCCTGCCTACACCTGGCGATCCCTACGACATCCGGCGCCCGGGCGAACCAAACATCGACTTTACGGACATCGACGAAAGCGACATGATCGGGCTGACGAGCTTCGCCTCGCCGCCGTTTGCAGGCAACCGCATCAGCAACGACGAGCGGGTGTGGGGCTTTGTGCGGCCCGGCCGTTTTGACGAGGTGCCCCCAGAACCGGGCGACTATGTGTTTATCTACGGATCGGGGCCGTTCCGGCTACGGGCCGGCGAAACCAAGCGGTTCTCCATCGCCCTGCTAATGGGCGAAAACCTGGAGGACTTGATGCTCAATGCCGAGATCGTGCAAGAGATTTATAACGCCGGCTACCGGTTTGCCAAGCCACCTGAAAAACCTCACGTCGTGGCCGTGCCCGGAGATCGCAAGGTAACGCTCTACTGGGACAACCGCGCTGAGTACTCCATCGACCCGCTCAGCGGGCGAAATGATTTTGAGGGTTACGTGATTTACCGATCCACCGACCCCGAATTTGCCGACCTGCAAACCATTACCGACATCAACGGAACGCCGTTTCTTTACGAACCGCTCAAAATGGTTACCGGCGTGCCTGCCCGCTTTGACCGGATCAACGGGATCAAAGGACTTTCACCCGTGCCCTATCCGCGCCGCGGCGTCGCCTATTTCCTGGGTAATGACACTGGACTGCGGCACACGTTTGTGGACTCGAATAACGTCATTAATGGCCAGCGCTATTTCTATGCCGTGGTCGCCTATGACCATGGCGCTCCAGACCTGGGCATTCCTCCCAGCGAAACCAGCAAAACCATCACCTACAACCCGGAAACGGACACGTACATCTTCGATGTCAATACCGTCTCCGTGGTGCCCCGTCCGCCGGCTGCTGGCTACGTGCCGCCCAAGATCATACCTGATCTGCCTTCAGCAACCGGGCCGGTAGCGCATGTGTCCGGACACGGAACCGGTACCATTCGCATCGACATCATTGATCCGATGGCTGTGGAAGATGACAATCCTTATCGCTTGATTTTTGAAGAGGTAGACGGACAGCTTGTCTACTCCGTGATCGACGAAAAGCCGGTGGAAGTAACCATTGAGGTGGGACGCGTAGGGAAGTCGGCGGGGCTAGGCCACCGCAATATCATCCCGGAAACTTTTGAGTTGCTCCATAACGGACAGCCCTTGCAAGAAGGCGTTGACTACATGCTCAACCCCCGGGCAGGCCGGGTCATCTATCTGGATGGGGGAGCGATTGTGCCCGGCATGAAACTGCTGGCCCGTTTTCAGTACCGGCCTATCTATCGCAGCAATCTCCTGAACTTCGAGGAGGCCAATCCCATCTTCGACGGGCTGCACCTGTTTGTGCAGAATGATTCGCTGGCCATTGATACGGTGCACACGGGATGGGTGCAGGGAGGATCCGGAATTACCTACCAGGTGCGCGTGGCCACCGCTGGTCCGGGCCGCGTGGGCGTGCCCTATGATTACGAAATACGCTTTGCGGATACCATTGTGGATACCAGCTTTGCCACCCGGTTGCCGCTGCCATTCCGGGTTTACAATCGAACCCGCGCTAATGAACCCGTTGATGTCTTTGTACCGGATGTAAACCGTAATGGGCGCTGGGATCTCCACGAGCGGATCATTATCCTGGAATACCCGGACAGTTCGCCCATTGCTACCTGGGAGGTGCGCTTCTTTGACCCTGAAAATCGGGGCGTCATGCCAGGAGAAGGTGATGTGTTTCAGGTGATAACGCGCAAACCCTTCACGCCCGAGGATGTCTTTACCTTCCGCACGCGTGCAGCGCGCACGGAGCCAGAGAAGGTGCGACGGGAAATGCGGGAAATTTACGTGGTACCCAACCCGTACGTCGCTACGAACATCCTCGAACCACGCAATCCTGTTTCCCGGACCCGGCGGGGCGACCGGCGTCTGTACTTTGCCAACCTGCCGCCACGGTGCACCATCCGCATCTATACGCTGGCAGGGGAGCTGGTTGATGTCATTGAGCACGATAGTCCCATTGATAATGGGATTGCCTACTGGGATCTGCGCACGCGGGATAATATGGACATTGCCTACGGGCTCTACATCTTCCATGTTGAGTCGGAAGAGGGGACCTATGTTGGAAAGTTTGCGGTCATCAAGTAACAGACTGTTGCAACTGTTTGTACTTGTTGGAATGCTGGGGGGGCCAGTGGCTGCATGGGCCCAGTTGTCCAACGAAGGGCCAGCGCGGGCTACCATTACCAAGGTGGGAACCACCAGTGCGCAGTTTCTGAAGCTGGGGGTGGGGGCGCGTCCGCTGGCCCTGGGAGGCGCCTATGTGGCCATGGGGACCGACCTGCCTGCACTCTACTGGAATGTAGCCGGACTGGCGTGGTTTCGCGGAGGAGCTGCCCAGTTTACACATACCAATTACCTGGCGGGCATCTCGTATGACGTAGCGCTCGTGGCTATTTCGCTGGGCGCTGCTGGCTCGATTGGCGCCGGACTGTATTACCTGAACTCCGGCGAAATGCTGGTGCGCACCGTGGAAGAACCGGAGGGAACAGGCGAACGCTTCTCGGTCCAGAGTCTGGCGCTCCAGCTCTCCTACGCCCGGCGCCTGACCGATCGCTTTTCTCTGGGAGGATCCATTAAATACATCCGGGAGACGATCTGGCACAGCAGCGCTTCAGCCGTAGCGGTAGACATCGGGGTTCGCTTCATTACGCCGTTTGAGCGGTTGGTTATCGGGGCCAGCATTGCGAACTTTGGTCCCAAGATGCGCATGGATGGCCGGGATATCTACTTTAGCGTGGATCCGGACCCACAGAACCAGGGGAACGTGGAGGTGGTCAACGCAGCCTATCTGCTGGATGCCTATGATCTACCGCTGCTGTTTCGTTTCGGCGTGGCCTTTACAGCTTTTGAAAACCAGGATGTCCGGCTCCTGTTGATGACAGACGCTGCTCACCCGAACGACAATACAGAGTATGTGAACGTTGGAGCCGAAATCAATCTACGCGACCTGCTGGCCTTCCGCATTGGATATAAAAATGCCTTTGAACGCGATGGCGAGCAGGGGTTGACCCTGGGCGGTGGGCTAACGCTGGTATCTGCCGGGCTGCGCGCTCACTTTGACTTTGCCCATGCCAGCTTTGGCCGGCTGGGGTCAACGCAGTGGATCAGTGTGGGCATTGCTTTCTGACGCTTCATGCAGATGCAACGATGGCTCGTGTGTTGGGCGCTGCTGGCTGGCGCTCTGGCTGCGCAGGCGCAGCATCGCTCCGATGTGGTTGAACAGCCGGTTACCCTGGTGGCTCCCACCCTCAAAACGATAGCGGGGCAAACCGTCTGGGAAGCGCGTAGCGATACGCTGCGCGCGCCCTTTACCGGGGTTCTGCTGAGAGGCACAACCTCACCCGGGGCGTCCTTGCAGGGGTGGATTCAACTGGCAGGACAAGATGCATGGCATGCGCTGACCATTATCCGTCAGCAACAGGCTACTATCTTCTGGGCAGGCTATCGAAGCGACAGCCTGCTGCACGCCCCGTTTTTCCGCGTGCGATTTGAAGGAGAAGGAGTAGGGGAGCTGCAAATCATCGAGGCCGGGACGTTCAATCACCTCGACGATACATTGCGTGGTGCTTATAAGTGGCGCGTGCTGCCGGGGCGACCTACCGGACACATTCGCGCCCCGCATTTGATCCGTCGTAGTGAGTGGGGCGCGCGCCCTTTTATAGGTGCGCCCTCGCCGCAACCCTATTACGAGTATGAGACCTTTCATCATACGGCTGGTTTTGCGCCCCGCACTTACAGCGAGGGCATTCAAGAAGTGCGCAACATCCAGCGGTTTCATCAGGACGTCCGTGGATGGAGCGACATTGGCTACCATTTTCTCTTAGATCTGGAGGGACGAATTTACCAGGGACGCCCGTTTGCTGATGAACGCATCCCTTTTGACCAGGGCCCCCCGCTCGTGATCGGGGCGCATGTGGGGGGGCACAATACGGGCAATATCGGGGTAGCCATTATGGGATGCTTTCACCCTCCAGAAGGAGGGCATTGCCTCGATCAGCTAACGCCTGCCGCCCGCGATTCGTTGGTCTTGCTATTGGCCTATCTGATTGATACCTATGGCATTGATCCGGCGCACATTCTGGGACACCGCGAGTGGCCTTCGGCCTCAACTGCCTGTCCAGGCGATAATAATATGGCCCTGTTGCCTGCTATTCGTCAGGAGGTAGCTGCCTTGCTTGAGCGGGGTACCCGGCGTCCGGCAGACGTTATAACGGAGATAACAGTTGATGCAGATGGGGTTGTGCGTCTTCGCTGGCAGTTTGTGGCGGTTTACAACGCGCAGCGGCTGGCGATTGTGCGGCTGGCGGGATCGCGGGCAGATACTGTCTATCAAACCACGGAGCTGGAATCTGGAGAATTTGCAGATGGGATGGCTCCGTCAGCAGCACAGTTGGTTTATCAGTTTGTAGTGGTTTCGGATACTGGATATCCATTTGTTTTGCAGGAGGATACAGTTCGACTGCCGTACTATACCGACTGGCTGCGGGTGGTTGCTTTTCCGTCGCCTTTTACCGAGCGCGTGCAATTGCGCTACTATGTGCGCACGACGGCCTGGGTGGAGGCTGATTTGTACGATGTGCTGGGACGTCGGGTGCGTCTGCTAATGCGCGAATATGCCTCAGGCGGCTGGCATGGTCTTTCATTTTCGCTGCCTGACGTTCCGGCGGGCGTATACTTTGTCCATTTTCGAGCCAGTCTCCTTGGCAACCGCCAGTTCACGAAGGTATTGCCGGTTATCTACGCCGGGACTCGATAGCCAGAAGTGGTCTGAAAGGATCTTATTTATGATAAGTGGAATTATCGCAAGTAGAAAATAGGCCTAAAAAGCATTCTAAACGCCTGCTTAGAACAGACTGCCACAATGCTTACTTCCTCTCGGAATTTCCGAAAAGCATCTTTGCGACAACGCCCAGAGTTATAACGCACCGTCTTTAGTTGTCAAACCGGATCTGCCATGCCGTTCCAGCTTTATAAGACATTTTGTCTGGGCCCGATTCGTCTGACAATCAGCCATCGGGGTCTTGGCATTAGCATTGGTGCTCGGGGCCTGCGCATCGGCCGCACCCCCGGCGGCCGCCCCTATATTCGGCTGGGTCGTGGCCGCTGGCGTCTGGAGCGCCGCTCGCCCAGACGACGTAAAAACGCATAAGCTGCGGATTATTACTAAGGTAAAATTGCTCACGAGTTCATCTACTGCCATGCGCGTGCAGATTTCATTTCTGGGGATCGGAAACTATCAATGCTGCACCTACTGCTGGGAGGATCAGCGCCACACGACACGCTACTTCCAGGAAGCCGTCTATCGCTTCTTTCGTCCAGAACGATGCCTTATTTTTATGACCAGAGAAGCAGAAGAAAAACATGGATGTTGGATAAAACAGATTATTGAATATGAACCTGTTTATATTCCTGAAGGTAAAAATGAAGAAGAGCTCTGGGAAATTTTCAATGTGCTGACGCATCACATTGCAGATGAGGATATATTGATTGTTGATGTTACCCATGGTCTTCGAACGCAGCCTATGCTGTCTCTGGCGGCGCTGTATTATCTACGCGTCACACGAAACGTAGAAATTGAGCGCATTGTTTATGGAGCATATGACGCCAGAAATCATGCAGATGAAGCACCGGTCTTTGACCTGACCCCCTTTCTGAGGCTGATCGAATGGAGCGTTGCAGCGCATCTGTTCATTCGTTATGGCCAGGCAGGCGAGCTGGCGCAGCTGCTACGGGAGATCCACCGCCTGACCTATGTGGAGTCTACCGACACAAAGGCCCGGCATGCGCAGCGCACGGCCGGATGGCTGGAAGGATTTTCAAGGGGAATGAGTCTGGTGCGACTGACAGAAGTCCTTCAGCAGCATGCCCGTCAGCTGCCCCAGGCGCTGCAGCAGGTCCGGGAAGATATTCTGAATATCCCGAGATTGCGACCGTTCGGGTTATTACTGGACCAGACAGCCCGGCGGGTGCAGCCGCTTCAGCACCCCCACCCCTATTCGTACGAAGGGCTTCAGGCGCAGGCGGCTTTAATCCGGCTCCTCCTGAATTTCGGCCTGGTGCAGCAGGCCATCACCGTAGCCCGCGAAGCCATGGTGACCCGGCAGGCGCTGGATGCAGGATATGACCCGCTGCATGAGCGAGAAAAAGCAGAAGAAGCGCTTAACCAGCTGGCCAAGGGCCTGCAAGACCCGGAAACGCGTCGTGCGTACACGGGCGCTCGCCACGCGCTGGCCAAGCTCTGGAACGAGCTGACCAACGTGCGCAACGATATCAACCATGCTGGCATGAGAGCCCAGCCGCTGCAAACTGACGCTCTTTTTAGAAGAGCATGCGAGCTGGCAGAATCGGCAGCGGAATGGATTGAACGCGATGTTGATCAATCTGAGTAATCATCCTGCGACCTCCTGGGGAGCGCCGCAGCGCGCCGCTGCGGCGCCCTATGGTCCGATTGAAGACTGGCCCTTTCCGGCGATCCCGCCAGAATGGGACGATCGGCAGGTGGCAGCGCTGGCGCAGCGCTATGCCCGTCGAATCACAGACCGGCTTCGGGAAGCGGGCCCGGGCCCTCACGCGGTGCACGTCATGGGCGAGCAGACCTTCACCTGCACGCTGGTGCGGTTACTGCAGCAGAAGGGGATCCTCTGCCTGGCAGCCACCTCGCACCGCATCGTTGAAGAAGATCCCACACGTGGCAGAAAAATTGCCTATTTTCGATTTGTACGCTTTCGGAAGTATCCTGTCTGTCTCCAATCTTCATAAGATGACCGGAATTTCCGAAAGGAGTCTTTTCGGGAAGTTGGGACGTATCCTGACCGACACACCCTCAAACCGGTACAGGTTCCATGCGCACCAGCTTCCTGATGACCGCCCTGATCCAGGCTGCACCCGCTACCCCTCGGGCCGACTTGGAAACGCTGGCCCAGGCGCTGAACGACACGCTGGTAGCGGATGTGATGTTGCTTCCAGAGGAGCCTGCTCTGATGGTCGGACTCCAGGTTGAGGTCGACCCGGCCGAAGAAAGCCGCGGGGCGCTGCGCGGGCTCATCTGTCTGCTGCACCAGACAGTTATGCGTCATCTGTCGGATTATCGGATAGGCCTCCATATTCAGTCTGTAATGCCGCGGGCCGGAAGCCGCCCCATTGGAAGGCTGCTGGAAAAATCACCCCTGAATCCATTGATTGATCAGTTTGCTTCTGACCTTACCTGAATAAAAATTCAACCACAGATGCCATGAATAACAAAGTTTTTGTGCACATGTACGAGGCCAGTTACCAGGGGCCTCTGTCAGTTGCGGTGGAGATTCAGGTGGAGATCCTGGAACATCAGATGACTCCAACTGTGCGTGCTTTCCTGCAACGCCAGGCTGACCAGATCTGGCGCAATGAGCGTACCGGACAGGTGAAGGCTTGCTTTGTGCGGCAGTTCAACTCGGTGTCGCTGCAGCGAGGGCGGCTGGCGCGGTGGCTGGACGCTCTAGAAGCGCGCCTGCTGCGTCTGGGCGTGCGGCAGGGAACGCTGCGCTGGGCGCCAGCCTTTCCGTATGAGCTACAGGGCACGCTGACGTCGACCGGGCTCTCGCCCGAAGAAGTGGTTCAGAAGCTGCTATCCCTGCAACGAAACTGAACGGCTGAAGGTCGATGGAACGCTACAACCTGTTAATTGCGCTGGGTGTGTCGCCGGCCGTCCTCACCGAAACCATCTGGACGCTGGCCATCGAACACCCCCAACCGGCTATTCCAGACGAGATTCACGTGGTCACAACCCTTACCGGTGAGCGGATTTTGCGCCACCGGCTCTTTGAAACACCTGATGAGGAAGGCTTTTCGGTATGGCAGCGTTTCTGCCGAGAGGTGCTTCAGTTGGAACCAGAGAGCCCGGAGGCGCCCACCTGGTTTATTCATGTCCCACTGCGCGGGAATGGGCTCAAGCTGGACGACATCCGCACCTGGGACGACGATCGGCGTTATGCCGAGCTGTGTTACCAGGTGGTAGCCCGGCTCTGCGCCGATCCCGAGGCGCCTCGTGTGGTGGCCTCTATTGCAGGCGGCCGTAAGACCATGAGTGCACACCTGCTCACTGCATTTTCCCTGTATGCCCGCCCGCAGGACGAGAGTATCCACGTATTGGTCCATCCAGAGCAGTCCGTGCTTGAAGACCTCACGTTTTTCTATCCACGTTCGGGAGGCCGGCAGGAAGTGCGGATCGAGCGAGTCGATTTACACTTGGTTCGATTTCGGCAGCAACTGGAAGAGCTCGCCCGTCTTCATCGCCGCCTGCCCTGCAGGTGACGACAACACAGTCCCTTGAATATATGGACTGGCCCTTTCAGTACATTTCCATCACGGAAAAATGAAAGAAACGCTGTTTTTACTTCTGGGCTCAGGTGATCGCTATCGGACAGACGCACAGGCGCGCAACTATCGTCGCACCGTGTACTTTATGGCCAACCGCCCTGAGAAAACCGTCGAGACACCTTTTGTGGGCGAAGCTATCCTGAAACTCCATCCCAGGCGCTTCCGGAAGGTTTTTATTCTGGGGACCGTCGATGCTATGTGGGATACCCTGTTTCTACACGCCACACCAGCCCCCACAGACGGGGACGATGAACTTTACTGTAAGCTATACGAATACATCGAACAGCGTGACGAAGAGGCAGTACGTAACCTGCTCCCTCAGGTGCAACATCGGGTTGAAGCATTTCTCGAACATCCCTGTTCGTTGCACCTCATCCCTGTGGGTCGTTCTCATGAAGAGCTGTGGCAGACCTTTCGGGCATTGACCGAGCTTTCTATTCCCGAGGGTCTCCTTTCTCTCGACATCACGCATGGCCTGCGCTATCAGCCGTTCTTTCTACTACTGGCCATGTTTTTTCTGAGTATAACCCGCCCAGGCATCCGCCTTGGATCGCTCTTCTATGGAGCACATGAACTGCGAGGCTACTTCGCAGACCGTGCTCCAATTTTCGATCTGTCCCCTCTGCTGGAGCTCATGCAGTGGAGTCTGGCTGCTCGCACGTTTGCCGAGAATCAGGAAATCTCTGAATTGCTTCGTTTAATGAAAAATCAGATTAATCCTGGTCTGGCCCAGGAATTACGGGATTATGCTTATCAGCTGCAGTTTAACCTGCTGTCAGACGTCCGTCATCGAAGCAGACGGTTATCGCAAAGATTAGCACATCTTGAACAACAGGCTGAAGCTCTTCCCCTCCCCTTCCGAATGATCCTCCCCACCTTGAGGTACACGCCGGACCAACTGGCCAATGCTCGGAGCGACTGGGAGGCCATGTTGCAAATTGCCCGCAGTCATCTACGCCACGATCGGCTTGGACTAGCCGTCCTTGCGGCTTATGAGGCGGTCGTCTCTCGCCTCGGCGAGATCTATCAGGTAGACCCAAGTAGCAGAGTAGCTAACAAAGGAGGGCTCCGCAACCAGCAACGACTCGTAGACGCTTTGCTCCATCCCTCAGTAAAGAAACAGTTGTTACCCGATTTGCACGACTTGGTGGCGTGCGTTCGTTCACTACGTCAGTTACGGAATCGCATAGCGCATGCAAGGACTGGAAAAAACGAACCGCCACTTCGTCCGGAAGAGCTGCGAGACCAACTTTCTGCCGTGCTGGCCGTTCTCGAACAGCATCTGGGCGATCCAGCGCTGAAGCGTCTTCCCCAGATACGTCCCCTATGATACGGGTTCGATATCGTAGTGCCCTAGCCCCATTACAGCTCCATGCCCCACGTGCAGCGCAGCGCCCAGCGTCAGCCAGGCCCAGAGCTCTGGAGAGATGCCTTCGAAGATGATCTCACCAACCAGTCCACCCAGCCGCATCGTGGTGCGCTGTCGCTTGGAGTAGCGCTGCAGGCCATCGAACCATTGCAGTCGGTCTTCTCGGGTGCGGACCGCTTCGGCCTGCCGCAACAGACTGGCAAAGTCAAGCTGCAGCGTTGTCTCTGCATGAAAGGCGGCCAGGCTGGACAGCCGACTGAGAATAGAGCGAAGCAGAATACGGAACGTAAGCTTCCGCACCAGGTGTCCTGCTGCCTTTAAGCGGAGCGGTGTATTGGTACGCAAACGCATAACCTCTCCGGGGTATCCGGAGGAAAGCAGATCAGCCGGCCGCCACGCTGGCACCTCGGCCAGCACCTGTCGGCATGTGCGGTCATAGACGACATCATACGTTCCATCTGGACGCAGCGCCCGCGCCAAAACCAGACGAAAACGCCCGGTGCCCTCGCGGCGCCCGCGTCCGATTCCCTGCGTCTCCAGCCGCTGCAGGGCCAGCATAAGATAGGGCAGATACATGCGGGCTCGACCAATCAATAGAAGCTCGATCTGAAGTGTCGTCCCAGGGACGAACTGGCGTTCATGGAGTTTGGGGCGCCGCACTACATAGGGGCGAGGCACATTCTGAAGCTTGCGTAACTGCTGCCCACCGGGAGGGGGTGGCGTTTCAAACAGATATCCATAGATGCATGGCCAGCGAAAGGGACAGTCCGTGCAGTCAGAGAGCCGCGTGATGCATACCAGGCGGCGGAGTGAAGCGCCCAGTGCACCGCGTATCGTGGCAGCCGGCATACTGCCCAGATCAATGGGAGCGCATACGTCTAGGTCGAACTGTATCACCGACCAGCACAACTGATCTAGCCCAGAAGGGATAGCAGGCGTCACGGTTGGGAAGGATTGCAGGGACTTCTGGATAACTAGTAAAGTAGCGCCTGCGGTTGCAAATAGACAAGTCCTAAAAGCCTAATCGTTCCCGAAAGAACTGATAGGCCTCGTTAAGCTGGCGTGTTTTTTCTTCAAGCTGTCGTTTCATCTCCGCAGTGGCTTCTGGAAAACGGTCGGGATGGCATGCTTTCATCAAGCGCCGATAGTTCTGACGCACCTGCTCTGGCGTAAAAGGTTCGCGCAGTTCCAGCGTAGCCGCGTGCCGGGCTATGAGTTGTTTTTCAACCGCCTCGAAGATAGTAACCATCGTATCCATCTGGCCCAGTACCCAGGCAAGCTGGAGCTCCAGTTCTTCTCGCCCCTCCCGAAGCGAAAGATAAAGTTTGTGGTTTACTAGTCCGTAGTAGAACAGACAGAAAAACACCAGATCGTCTATTTCGCGAGCGTCAGGATTTCCAATATAATGGATAAGTTTATCCAATAAAATATGAAGCTTCATATTCTTTGGAGCTAATTCATTATCTATCTGTTCAAGTAATTTACTGCGAGGCTTCTTTTTTACATAATATAGCAATAATAAATCTCTAAAAATTACATCTCTTTCTTCTCCAGACAATACTACATCCGGAAAATGCACAATCATGGCTGCGCGCTTTTCCAGAGCCTCAGAAAGTTTGTGATAGATGCGTTTCATGTCTGTTTCTTCAGGTCCTAGAGCTGCACGGGTAGCTGAAGAGACTACTGGATAGATGATCAAATCTCCAAGGCCCAGTCCGCCGGTTAGCAATGCAGCCGCAGCTCCTGCGATACTGCCGAAGAGCTGAGCTCTTTTGTCTTCCTGCTTGTATATCCGGAGTTTGCTCAGAGCGTGGTCCACCCGCTCTCCCAGGGCTCTGAAGACGCTGCGGATGTTTTCGGCTTCTGCAGCGTCGATTTCCCCGAAGGTCGATTTGAAGTCTTTTTTCATAGGCGGCAGATGTTCAACCGGGTTGTTATCGCATCTGAACAGTAGAAGATCGTAAGCATTGGTGCCGATCGCATGGGTCAGCTATCTGGCTTTCAGATAGGAAGGCTGTCCCATGGTAAACCAAACTCAGAGAATCCAGTAGTCCTGGTCAATCTGAAGCGAAAGCGGACGTCCCAGCTGCTCCATACGATGAAAGCACTCCCGACACAGGGGAAGTAAAAAGACGCGGTCTTCCTTCAGGTTCAGCAGGCGACGCAAGCGGCGCCGCATGCGTTGCATTTCCTGGGGTTCTAACCGACACAGAAACACGCTGTACTGCAGACGCTGGCCATAATCCTCCATAAAGCGGCCGACACGCTGCAGTCGACGCATATCGGCGATGTCGTATCCAACCAGCCAGTATCTCATGGCTTCAAAAGGGAGGGCTCATAATCGACCTGCTCGTCCAGTAGAGAACGAGCCAGGAGGCGCGCCTCAGCCTCGAAGTAGCGTACCCAGCTTAGCTTCTGGTGCAGTACTGGATGGTAGACCCTTCGCTGTCGATGCTGTTGCCAGGCTCTCAACACAATGGCGCGCCCTCGTTCGTTTAGATAAACTCCCGGGGGCCGCTTCTCGAAGTGAGTGGGCTGTAGCCGTCTCTGTCGAAAAAGCTGGCACACCAGCGCATCGGCAACTGCCGGACGAAATCCTTCCATCAGATCCAGTGCCAGCGCCGGACGTCCGTAGCGTGGCGCATGTAGAAAACCGATGTACGGATCCAATCCGGCGACCGCACACGCTGTTACCAGGTTGCTCAGCAACAGCGTGTACACATAGCTCAGTGTGGCATTGACCGGATCAGTTGGTGGACGACGCTTCCGACCGGAGAACGTAGGCCACTCTTCCTTCGCCCGCCTGAGTAGCGCTTCAAATACACTGAAATAGCGGCGGGTGGCCACGCCCTCAATGCCCATCACCACGTCAATCGATGCGGCCCGCGAAAGTCGGCGGGCATCTTCTAGGATCTGGCCAGCCACCTGCTGAAGCAACGGCCGTGCATGGTGACGTCGCCGGCGACGAAGCAGCGTGGCCATGCCGTGCAGCTTGGCCTGAACGAACCTGCGGGCAAGCGAAAGCGATTTTTCCGGGTCGGCATATGCCGCATACTGGGCTAGCCGCAAAGCGACATGCGGATGGAATTCTGGTGCCAGGCGTCCCTCGAAGCGGCCGCTCCGCGATAGATAGACAATGTCGGTGTTGGTTCGCAGCAGGAGTCGAAGGGCCTGGGTAGTGATCTGCACGGGACCCACCAGCACCAGTTGATCGATCAGCAACGCAGGTAGCCGAAGGCGCTCCGCGCGTTGGCCGTTCGTGCTGACAGTAACCAGGAGTTGGCGACCTTCCCGTCGCACCACCGCACCCACTTCATCTACATACAACGTACGAGCGGTCCGCACAGGTGGCTGAACGCAGGCCTCCTGTGCTTCTTTTTCGGAGGACGCGTCGAAGGGGACGCACACCGCCTGTCGGGGACACCGCAGACAACGATCATCGGCACGTGGTTCGGGAATCCGGCCCTCCTGAATGACCGCCCGAATCTGCCGCTCCAGTTGCTGCCAGCTGCGTCGCACGGTTTCGTCAATCCGTATCCGGACTGCTCGCCCTGGCGATTGCTCTTGGATCTCTCCCCAGCGAACCGGCTCTCCCCGGGCTTTTTCGTATAGCTCCGCCAGAGCTCCCAGCACGAGGCGAAGTATCTCTTCGTCCTTTTCCACGTGGGCTTCAACGGGCCGGAGCAGTGCCACTACCGGTCCTTCGACAGGGTCCCGCCGTACCATGACCTGCCCTCCCCATCCCTGATGAACGCACCAGACTCCGCCTGCAGATAGCACCACAGAGGCCGTTTCTGGCCCCTCTGCCCAGGCATAGTAGCCTCGCCGGAGGCACCAGGCAAACTCGTATATCCAGCCGAGAGGCCAGTAGCTAACAGTCTCCTGTATTCCAGAAGAAGCCATTTTAGCCTGATGTTATTAAGGTTTGAAAAATGATAGAGAAGACCTGCTTGTGGCATGAGGTATTCTACTGTAAATCAGATAGGGAAAATGGCTCTTTCTTCCAGCAAGAGGTAACTTATATGTTTACATGTTTTGAAGCAGAATGAGTGTTTATCAATTGTCAGTTATGGAGCTGCTTATTTTTACCGGGATAGGTCTGGGGACCGGTGCTCTACTGACCTGGTGGTTGCTGCACCAGCAAACGGTAGCTTTACGACGGCAGGTTGCTGAACAGGAACAGCTGCTGCGTGAGGCAGCGGCTTGTCAGGCCGAAGCGGCCGTACATGTGGAGCAGGCACGCGCCCTTCAGCAACGCTGCGAGGCGCTCGTGCAGGAGAATGCGGCGCTGCGCGCGCAGATAGCTCGACTGGAAGAGGCGCTAAAGGCAGGCACGGAAAAAATCGTCTGGCTGGAGCAGGCCGAGCAGCGTCTGCGCGAGGCCTTTCAGGCGCTGGCCGGGGAGATGCTCCGGGAAAACAGCGGCGAGCTACTTCGGCATACGCGCGAAACCCTTGAAGTACTCTTGAACCAGGTTCGGAGTGACTGGGATATTCAAAAAGCAGAATTCAAAGGACTGGTACAACCGCTGGACGAAACCCTAAAGTCGCTGGGGGAGCAGATACGGCTCCTGGAGCAGAAACGCGAAAAGGCGTACGGTGCCCTTGAGCAACACCTCCGGCAGCTCTTTGAGGCCCATCAGGCATTGCAGCAGCAAACGCAGCAACTTACCAGTGCGCTTCGCTCTGGCACCCAGCAACGGGGACGCTGGGCGGAATTTCAGTTGCAGCGTCTGGTTGAGCTGGCCGGCATGCAGCAGCATGTAGACTTCAAGCTGCAGGTGCGTGGCGAAACGGGACGGCCCGATCTGGTTGTCTATCTACCAGGAGGAGGCTGTGTGGTGGTTGATGCCAAGGCACCGATGACCGATTACTTCCAGGCACTGGACTCCCAGGATGCAGCGAAACGTCAAAAACTGTTTCGCCAGCATGCCCGAAGCATTCGCCAGCACATTCAGCAACTGGCCGGACGGGCCTACTGGCATCAGTTTGAAAACGCTCCTGATTTTACGGTAATGTTCATACCTACCGATGCCTGTTTGCATGCCGCATTTGAAGCAGACCCAGACTTGCTGGAGTATGCCTATGAACAGCGTGTTGCTCTGGCAACTCCTACTACGTTATTGGCCTTACTGAAGGCCATTGCTTTCGGGTGGCAACAGCATCAGATGGCTGAAAATGCTCGTCAAATTGCTCGTGAGAGCGAAACATTACTCCATCGTCTGGACAAGTTTGCGGAGCATTTGCAACAGCTTGGTCATCGGCTTGGGCTGGCTGTCGAGACATACAACAGAGCTGTTGGTTCATTTAGCAGCCGCCTCCTCCCGGCAGTCCGTCGGCTTCGCACCCTCCAGGGGCGATCGGATGAGGTGGAAGAACTCCTTCCAGTCGACCGTCAGATACGTCCGGTTCTAGTTGGCCGAAATAAGGATTAGTTAATTACTATCACGTCGAGAGCGGAGCAGGTCGGTCGCGCACGATCCGCGACTTCCTGAGACTGAGCGCTGACGGTCAATCTCAAGCTTCTGCTCCAGCTTTTTCATTTCGCTATCAGGTAAGCTTACCCATAGCGAAGGCTTCCACAATGCGTCCCCACATGATAAGCCGAGCAGCCTCCGTCAGGAGGCCATTCCGCCTGGCACGGGCAGCGCATTGGATCGACCGAATCGATCTGATCGCAT
>NZ_FRAU01000003.1:0-125070 GCF_900142415.1 Rhodothermus profundi | reverse complement strand
ATGTGGCCTTCTTGCAATCAAAAACGGCATTTTTAAAACATCATTCTGTCAAAAAACAATGAAGAGACGCTGTTATCATCCCTGTGACAATTTTATGTCACTCCTCCACCTCACGTCTCTTCTATCGATCCGAAACAAATCCACCAATTCCTGATACAAAATGTCTACCTATTGAGGTTCCCTGTCTTCAGCCTCAATATCCGTTTTCCACGAAGCCACCAGCAGCTTCTGCACGTGCACTACCACCGGCCAGGGTTGTCCATGAGCAGCCTGTTCGTTGCGCCGGAGCACCCCTTCAATGTACAATTGCTGCCCTGGCACAAGCCGCTGCAGACAGAAGTCGGCCAGAGCCCCCTCAGCCTGCAGCACATGATGCTCGGTTCGCGTAGTCAACGCGCCGGCTGCGTCATGCGTCCACTCCTCGGTGACCAACTGCATTCGGCAGACCGGAAGGCCCTTCTCCTCGGACATCCGCTCAGGCAGTACTGCCAGACGCCCCAGCAAAATTACCTGATTGACTGTTCGTTGCAGATGCTCCTGCCCCATCACCGTATTCCTCCACCGAACCACAGGGCAAAGGTCCGGTTTATGACGCCATATTGCGCCTGTAATATACTGTCTGATATCATTGAATTCTGTTATTTAAAGAACTTCCGGCTATAGCTTCCGAAATTCCAAATGGGAGCCCGCTGCCTTACGCGGCATTCCGTATCCAGTGGTATTCTATGGTTGTAAGGCCGTACCCTCAATGGACAAACTCTCACACGAACAACACCGAGCGCTCCACGCCATCCTGAAATGGCTGAATGATCCTGACGCCGCGCCAGTTTTCATCCTGACCGGCAGTGCAGGCACTGGGAAAACAACCTTGCTGCGCTATCTGGTGACGCAGCTTAGCCGGCAGCGCATCGGAGTGCAACTGGCGGCGCCTACGGGCCGGGCGGCCCGCCTGCTCTCCGCGCTCGTGCAGCAACCTGCACGCACCCTCCACAGCCTCATCTATGTGCTGGATCGCGCCCAGCTGCTCACTCCAGCCTCGGGGTCGAGCGACGCCCCGCCTGCGGATCCCCTGGGCCTGCGCCTGCACTTTCAACTGCGCGCTGCCAACCCAGATGTTCGCCTGATCGTGGTGGACGAAGCATCCATGGTGGGCGACATCGCAGGTGCCTCCGAGCTGTACCGTTTTGGATCAGGGCGGTTGCTCTATGATCTGCTGTGCTACACCCGGTTGGTTCCGCGGCGGCAGGACCCTGCTATTCGCCTGCTCTTTGTGGGCGATCCGGCCCAATTGCCACCGGTCGGCCAGTCTTTCTCGCCCGCCCTTTCGCCGCGCTACCTGCGCCGCCGGTTTGCCCTGGAAGCACAAACGGCGCATTTGCGGACGGTGTACCGCCAGCAGGCCGGACACCCTATTCTTGACATAGCGACGCAGCTTCGTGATGCACTGGTCGCACGGCGCTTTAACACCTTCCAGATTCCCGCGCACCCGCCGAGCATTCGATCGATCTCTCTGGCCGAAGCCCTTGAGGCCGTTGCTCAGAGCTATCGCCAGCAGGAAACCGTGGTTTTGCTGTGCCGCACCAACGCGCTGGCTCATAAGCTCAACGCAGCCATTCGCCAGCACCTATGGGGCCGGGACCACCTGCCACTGCAGGTAGGCGATCTGTTGCTTGTCAACCGCAACGCACCATCTTACAACCTTTTTAACGGGGATCTAATGCGCGTCGTGGAGGTGGCGTCCCGGGTAGAGCACCGCCGCATTGGCCGCCGGGGGCGCCCGGCTGTAGACCTGTACTTTCGCGACGTCGTGCTGGTCCCTCATGATGCGAATCCCTCATCATCCCGCATCCCGTGCAAAATACTTGAAAACCTGCTGGAAAGCCCGGACGGGCAGCTTTCGCCTGACCTGATCCAGGCCCTGCTGATCGACTTCCAGCAGCGCCATCCGGATCTGCGCCCCCGAACGCAAGCCTACTGGCTTGAATTGCTTCGGGATCCCTACTTTAATGCGCTGCACGTCCGCTATGGCTATGCGCTCACCGTGCACAAAGCGCAGGGTGGCGAATGGCACCGGGCGGTTGTCCTCTTTGAAGACTGGCCGCAATATCGACATGCTGAATTCTTTCGGTGGGCTTATACGGCCGTCACCCGAGCCCAGGAGGAATTATGGGTGGTTGGCGCGCCCCGGTTCGATGCTTACACGCAGCTGCAGTGGGTGCCCACTGCAGCCAGCCCCATGCCTGCTGAAGAGGTCACTCTGGCTACGGATCAGGCCATCACTTTTGCGCTTCCCGTACTTCAGGAATACCACCAGCGCCTTCAGCAAGCCCTGACACAGACAGGAATTCAGATCGGTCAGGTTGAACCCCTGCCCTACAGTGTACGGTATTACCTGCACCAGGGCGACCGAACCGCCCGCGTCCAGTATTACCACCGGGCCAATGGAACCGTCAGCCAGATCGTTACCTTAGGAGGCGATGACGATCCGGCACTGGCCCGGCAGGCGCTGGCGATTTTTCGGCAGGTGCTCCTTGCGCCTGACCCTACCGATTCGGAAGCCCTGCCCGCAGATCCGTTCCTCCAGGCGTTCCTGGAACGCGCCCGGCAATGCCTTGAGGGGACCGGTATTCAGCTCCTGCGCTGGGAGCAGTTGCCCTATGCCTTGCGCCTTCACTTTCGCCAGGAAGCCGAACAGGTAACCATCGATTTTTACTACAATCGCCGACAGGAATGGACTACCGCCCGGCCGGTGGGCCGCCTGACTGCTCCTGCGCTGTTTGAGCGCATACGGACGCTACTCCAGCCTGATATATGAAGAGGTATGGAGACAATCTTTATCGAACGATTAGGAATGCTCTTGCTCGGAGATTTTCCTCCGGGTACGAAAGAGTTTCTAGAGCTTCCTCATGATCAATACGAACAGGCCCGGTCTTTTGTCGAGCAACATCGCCCGCTGGTACAACAGGATGATCTGTTCGCCCGGCAGTGGGGCTGGAAGTTATACCATCGGTTGAAGCAGTGCGTCTCAGAGATCAGAGCCCGAAGGAGAGCATTCGATCGATTACCGAATCGTCTGGCACGCCAGATTGCAGAGGTATTCGAAGAGTACGAACAACTTCACCGGTTGCACCGGGCTGATCTGCTACAGAGCCTTATGCTGCTTCAGGCGTGCCAGCTCTATGTGCCGTGGAAGCGGGCACTGCAGTTTTTCTACCGTGTAAAGGCGTTCGATACACTACGCCCCGAGGATCGAAAGCCATACATAAGGGCGAGTCGAGTTTTTCCGTCGCTGGAGCTCCGGCTCGTACGATACGTTGCCAAAACGCTGGCCAAATTGCCGCCCAGAGCTTTACCACCTGTCTTGGTTCAATGGGCACTGGTCCACCTTCAGGAAACACTGCCCCGCCTGCCTGAGGAAGAGCTATGGCCAAGGTATCACTTGGCCTGTATCTGGTTACGCCAAGGCCGAACTGCCGAGGCGCGTCCCCTCCTGGCACCGGTGCTGCGAGCCCATCGAAAGAAAAGCTGGATCTGGGAGAAAGTTGCGCAATCTAACCTTCCGGATCGTCCGTTGCATGCCCTGACAGCGTGGACTCAGGCGCTGCGCTGCGCGCGCCACGAACATCCGGTAGTGCGTTTTCGGCTGCATGTGACCCTGGCCCGTTTACTGGCCCAGCAGAAACGCTACGATGAAGCTGCCTCTCAACTCCAGGCCGCCCGAATGCTGGAGGGCGACGTGCGGCATCCCGGTTCTGTGTATGCGCAATTGGTAGAAAGCAGCTGGTTTCAGGAACGCGCTGAGCACAGCAACTTGCCTGGCGAACCATCGCTCCAAATCGATCCTGATGTGCTTCTTTCAGAACATCTATCCGTGCAGGAGAGCCTGGGTATCGTTGTACATCATGATTTAAAGAGACACCGTACCTTCATACGCCTCACGCCAACGCGCACGTGCACCGCTTCCCATGAGGCCTTCCCTCAGGTTGTCGAGCTGGCGCTGGGCACACCTGTGTGGTTAAAGAGACAGGGACGTCGCGTGCTGGCCCTGGAAGTTCGGTCCGAAGAGCAGCTGCCGGAGCTGGTCCGATCGTTTCAGGGACGCTATCAGCCGGTCAAAGGGAAAGGATTTGCGTTTGTCAGGATGGAAACCGGGGAGAGGATTTTCATTCCTCCTGCGATAGCAGGACAGCTGAAGCTACGTTCAGGCGCTCGGGTTCAGGGCATTGCCGAACGCACGATGGATCTCAAGAAGCGACGTCTGAGCTGGTCAGCGCTCACAGTGGAACCCCTGTCCTGAGGTAAATTTCGGCCTTTTTCTCAGGTGCCTTATGCTGAGGGCTAACGTCCCGGCAGCATTTTAAACGCGCAGGCTCTGGACGCGAAACATCCGCGGCCGCCGCTGCTTCTTGTCCCAGTCAGCCACCTCTACCCGAAGGCGCTGCCCGATCTGTAAGTTCTGCGGGCGGGCGCCACCACAGGGGAACGTTTCATTTTCCAGGCCCTGTACGAATACCCGTATCAGAAAAGGCGCCCGGGTATTATCGACAACTTCAGCCAGGATATCCCTAGAGCGCGGGCCGATCTGCTCCTTCCAGGCGATGAGTTCGGCGGTAGCAGGCTGTGCCGTGGCGGCCGCTTCCTCAGGAGCAGGTTGGTGCGATCCGGGCCAGCGCAGCTCTACCCAACCGAACGGTAGGACTGGCGGCACCCCGCCTTCCTGCGGAGTCAGACGACGGGATCGGGGAAAAGTAGTGACAGATGAGCTATTATTACCTGATAATCCAAAGCGCAGAGCCAGCAGTTCCCCAAGTGCTTCCTCCCACGCCAGCTCATCTCGCAGCGCCAGAAACACGGTCAGGGCGGCAAACCCACTGCCCCAGCCCAGGCGGAGCGTGTCGTTAGGCAGCTGGCGGTAGAAGCGCACGAGCTGCCGGGCCAGGATGCGGGTCTCGCCGCACTCGGCCTGTTCACACCAGCGAATTTCGAAGGCGCGTAGTGCCTGGCTGAAGTTCTGGACGGCCGTCCGCACTCGCTCCAACAGTCGCCGTTCCAGCGCTTCGGACGCCAGGGCATGCGTTTCTTCCAGCGAAAACCCGTAGAGCCGGGTAAAACGCTCGGGAAGCCCAATCCAGATGTGCTCGCCCACGCCCTGGCGTTTTTGCTGGTAGTACGCCCAGGCGGCTTGCAGGAACGACACCTCGAAGCCGATACGCGTTTCCAGGAGCACCCCCGGGCCCAACGCTTCCACCGGTGGCGCCTGGGGCTGAGGTCTGGATCCGGGCAGATAGAGCGCCACGTTCAGCACCACGCCCTTTTCGGCCGAAACCGGCGTCGAGTCGCTGACCATCAGAAACTTCAACAGGTCGTACTGGGCGTCCCCCCAGCGCACTCTGTCGTTTTCCCGCTTAACGCCACAGAAGAAGACTTCCTGTTCGAGCCACCGAGCAAAAAAACTGGGTAGCGTTCCCCCCTTCTCTTTTAATGTCTGCAATTCTTCATTAAAGCGCCGGTGCCAGCGGTCTATAGTGGCCTCGTCGGCTTCGGTCAGGACCTGATAGAGCAGGCAGGTGCGCAGGGCACCTTTTACCGAAGAGCCCGGAAGGTAGAGCTGTCCGTTGGGTTGCTTGAGCTGTTCCCGAATAAGCTGTCGAAAATGTCGGTGCGGAGTGGGCATTCGGTAGTGGGCCACCTCGGGCAGTCGTGCCAGCAGCCGCTGGTTCAGATCGGGCCGGCCCAAAACACGCCGCAAAAAAGTCTGGAACGTAAGCGACTGGCGGATGCGCGATTGCTCTTGGTTGCCACGTGCCTGCTTGAGCCGGTCAGCTTCTCCAGTGATCCAGTCAGCCAGTTGGTCGAGCGCTGCGTCACCGGCTTCATCAAGCAGGAAGGCTGCCAACCGGTCGGGGTGCAGTCGCCACAAATAGCCGTCGTGGATCAGGTATTCAAAAGTTTCCAGTTTCCGACCACTACCAATGTGCACCGGAGAGTGGGTTACAAGCTTCAGTGTAATGGGCATGGCAGCCTTGCGGTTGCTACGATCTCGAGATACACGCTGGTACATCCAACGCCAGACCACTGTGGCGCACCCGAACGGATCCTACTGTCAGCACTTCATGCACCGTGCCGCACAGCGGATGACCCGGATCGGGTACCACGGTTCCTTCGGCCAGCATATACAGGGGGCGTTTTCGGTAGGCTCTACCTGGTAGCCGATGGGCCCCGGCATAGCCCTGCCGCCGCTCCAGACGGTACCAGGTCTGCTCCGGATGGCGCCGCAGGTGAGCCAGCTCATCGGTTCTCGGGCTATAGAGCGACAGCAGCACACGATGGGTGGGGCGGGCCGGCACTTTGAGCGTCATCGTACTGCGTTGCCAGTCGAAATGGCCTTTCCCTACCGAGCTATCACCGCCCCAGCCCGTATGGTGCAAGTAGCGTATGGCTGGTAGGAGGCGCTCAACCTCACCGGTACACAGGAAAAACAGACCCTGCCGGCGTCCCAGATAAAACTCCCGGCTGTAAAAGAGCTGGCCGGAGTCATTTTCTTGGCGGGTGGTGCCAGTCAGACGGTCGATCGACGTATGCAGGTTGTCCTGAACGGCTACTCGGGGCCAGGGGCCTCTGTACGCCTGCAGGGCGCGGCGCAAGCCGGCTTCGTCCAGTTCACCCTGCAGCACCGCTTCAAAAAGAGCCTGCGGGATCCATTGAATCGATTTGGTTTTCTTTCCCTGCTGCATCTGGTCGAAGAGTGTGCGTGGGTCAGTCGTAGCTGAATCGGGCAGAGATGGTGGCGGTAGAGTTGGTCGGGGAAAAAAGTGATGAATGACCGATGCGCCTGCGGGTGTGGTCTCCTGGACAAACGGAAAAGCTGACGAAAGTCGAACGGGGGGCTGGCCGGCCGCGCAAGCTTCGATGAAGGCGTCGGCTTCTCGATCTCCTGCTACCACGCGCAGGGCAACCATCAGCAATCCCCAGAGCGTATCAGACCGTAGTGGCGTCCGGTATGACGCACGCGGATGCAGATAAATTACCTGAAGCGTCATCCCTGTGTCGGGGCAAATTTCTCTTTCAGTTGTGCGATGCGTTGGGCATTGAAGTCAGAGGGACGCAGTGGAAATTCCTTCAGCTCCTCGTGAGGACGGCTGGCCTGTCGGTAGGCGTCGCTGCCAGTGCGGTAATCCTCCAGGGTAACCACGAGTGGTTCGGCCAGCCGGAAGGCGACCTGTCCATAGCCCCGCGTGCCACTCCTCCCCAGCCAGGAATGCTCCAGCAGCCGTAATCCCTCCAAGACGTAGGGGAAGAAATCTAGGTCTTTCAGCTCATACACGCTGAAAATGAACTCCACATTGAATGTCGAACCACGCACCACGCGCTCAGAAAAACGTGGATTGGCTGCTGACGTGAGTCGATCGACGCTGTTTTCTGCTTTGAGCTCGGTATAGAGTAACTCTGTTTCCATTTCCTCCCATCGCTTCCGGGTCTCCTCGTCGGGAAAGGCATCCCGCACGATCAGGCGTGAGGGGCCAATGCTACGCGTTTCAGCTGAGGAGCCAAAGACCCGCTGGAGGGGACAGTCAGGATCGAATGTTTTGTAGTTCGGATCCTGGTCTGCCTTGCCCAGCGCAAAAGCCAGCAACGCTCGCATTTTACCCTTGAGCGAAGAACCGGGCACGTAGGGCTCGTTCGTTACCGGATCGCGAATGACGGGCTGATCGACCCCTCCAATTTCAAATTTCTCTTTCGAGCCGCCGATGTGCAGCCCGGTCAGGCATTCCATTTTGCCTTTCAGAATGATATTTCCCAGAAAACTGGCCATGGTATATTCCTGGTTTAGTTATCCTTGTCCCCGTAGTATTTGTGATAAGCAACCACGGCTTCAATCAGGTCAAAGAAGTTGCGCAATGCCTCCCCGAAATCCTTAGAGGCCAGCACGGCATTAATTGCCTTCCGAAAGGCCTCGCTCATTTCACGTACCTCCCTCTGGCGGCCGGCAGCATAGGCCAGTCGAGGTTTGAGCATGACCAGATCGCGGCGGAGCTTCTGGAAGTCCTGATCGTGGCGCCAGCGCGTTCGCATCCGGTTTATATGAGCAAAGACGTTGCGCAACTGGGCTGTTTTGATATTCTTAAAAGCTTTTCCCATCTGGTCGGCTATCCGATCGATCTCTTCGGGCTTGCACCGAGCCAGATCGTCCGGAATAGAGAATTTGCTCATGGTAGTATTGCGGATTGTTGCACGGGTTCAGTCGCGTTGTTTTCGGGTTTTCAGGAGTACGTACGCGGCTGGAATGACAAACGTACGGAACCACTCGCTGCGGTCTGGACGCTCCAGCAAAAAGCAGCGGGCGAGCTGGACTAGCGGTTGGTTGGGATGGTCGGAAGGCGTGTGCAGCAGGGCTTCATGCACTCCACGTCGGGCAAAGGCATAGTGCAACAGGTGATTGAGTCGGGCCAGCGCCTTCAGGTCGATGCAGCCTTTCTGGCGGTCGAGTACTTCATAGCTGTAGCGTAGCAGAGTGTGCAGGAAAGTCCGGGGAATGCGCTGATTGTCGGGCAACTGGTCATCCTGTACGGATCGGAGCAGCGACTCGGCTAGCTCGTCCAGAAGGAAGGGTAGTTGACTCCACTCTACTGGTGTACTGAATAACGCGATGCGGTTTTTGCCGGCATTTTTGGCATGCTCTTCTTCTTCACCGGCTGTTTCGGCCGCCACAGTGATGGGAAAGTGTTCTTTATGGATGGACAGACCGGCCGAAACGGTTACGGACGGATTATTGCCGCTGTAGGCGCACAGTTTTGCCTGCACGCTTCGAGCGAAGCGCAGCACGCGCACCCAAGAGCCCACGGCAAACAGATCGTCGCCTCCAGCATAGACCAAGTAGATATCGTATCCTTCGGCCAGGCGGTTAATGTGGCCCCCAAAGAAGCGGTCCAGCTCCCGGGAGAGCGCAGCGGTTCGATGCAGGGTAAAGGGAAGCTCACTGAACGCATCGCGCAATCCCACTACAAAAAGCGCTCCCAGGTTGTCCACATCCATGCGCAGGAAGCCCAACATCGGATAGTTTTCGCTATCCATCCGAGCCAGCTCCTCAAAGGTGCACGGCCGCTGGCCGGAGCCAGCAATCGTCATGGGGATGTAGGTGCCAGCTGGCATGAAACGACAGCCGGTTCGGGGAGCCTCGACCACTGGAATGCGAGGTGAGCGCAGGTTGAAGAGGGTCACGCGACGATCGCCCAGGCCGGTGAGCACCCGATCCAGACAATCGTCTGCCACAAACCACCAGGTCACCTTGAAACCTGGAAGTTCGAGCACGGCGCGGACGTGCTCCCGCTCGGCAGGCTGCTCGGCGCCGGGCACTTCGATCAGGTATCGGGTAAAGGGCAGGGCTCGGCCAATGCGATCCAGTTTACCTACCGAGGGATCTTCAGAGTCGGAGCCCTCAAGGAGGGTGTCGAGAATGGCCCATCCTTTTCGGAGTTTGGCCCGCTGCAGCTTTTCTTCAAGCTGTTGCAGAACGGCAGTGGGTTGGCCTTCTACGTCAGCGGCAGAAGCGGCGACCGAGGCCATGACCAGCTGAATAGCTCCACCCAGTTCTCGGAAGAGTGCTTCGTTAATGCGTCGGTCTTCCTGTTCCAGCTGCTGTAATAGATGGGCAGTATTGGGCGCTATCATCAGAAAATGTCCGCCGCTGCAGAACAGTACGCAGCCATCAGGGAGCTGAAGTTGGCGTTGCAGATAGCGAACGATGGTACGTCCTAATAGCGTGACAAAGAAGGAGCGTCCCCGGAGCAGTTGCGCTGGATTTTCGGTTTCATCGCCGCGCAGTTCCCGATAGATAAAGGACTGGATACCCGAAACGTCCCCCTTGATCAGCCGTACGGAGGGTTCCTGTCCGGCCTTCGTCCGGCATAGCTGCAGCGCAGCCGTGATGCGGGCAAAGTCGAACAGCGAAATGGCCCGAGCTCCTTCGAACGGAGCCGGCACATAGGCCGTGTATTTCTCCAGCAGGGTATAGAGGGTCTCTGCGGCGGCTTCGACGTCCTGCAGTGACTGTAGAACCTGTTGCGCTTCGTGCTGCAGCTCCTGCCAGAGTTTACGGCAGGCGGCGGGCCCGTCGGTCACCTGTTCACTCGGCACTGGGTATACCACACCGTCGACCATCGAACAGGGGCGATAGACGTGGGTTGCATTGGGACAGGGGCGTCCGGGCAGACGCAGAAATTGAAGGGGCGATTCCAGCCAGGTGGTGGGGCGTTGGAAGGGCAGCTGGTGGGCGGCTTGATGTGCAGCTGCTTGCAGGCGGGGGGCCAGGGGCTGAAAGGCCGGGCAGGCCGTGAGCACCCCATCCACTAATGGTATCCCACGGGGGTTCGTTTCTTCACCCAGGGCCTTCAGCAGGCCTGCTATGTAGAGCAGGGTCCCAAGATACTGCACATATGCCTGTTCCATGCGGGTAAAGAGATCTGTTCGCTTGAGCTTCTACTGAATCGCTCCGCCTTTCCTCACTGCCTTCATGAAAGTTGTGGATGCGTATGCTGTAAACACAAGGGATTTCACCCTGATATTTTGTAGGATGGCTGTCCCTGCGAGTCCAGGTCAATCCATTCCAGAACTGGTGCAAAATGGGCCACCAGTTCAGCGCGTGAAATGGGCACGCCGTCGGCCAGTCCAGCAAAGGCCCGGTACTTATCGGTGATGACGGCCAACTGGTTGGCTACCGTTTTGGGGCTGCGGCCCAGCTTTTGCGCCAGTTCTCGGTTGGAAGCGCCAGTGCGGGCCAGCGCGATCAGCAACATGCGTTCGCCAGGTGTAAGCTCGTGCAGCAGAAACCAGGCGCGTTGTCGTCGGACTTCCTCGTCCAGCCAGGCCTCATGGATCCTCATAGCCTCAAAGGGATCTCCGGTTACTGCCAGGCGTGTGGCGGCGGGCGGTAGCGCACTCCAGCGCACAAAGGGAACGGGTACAAGGTGCACTGGATCGTCAGGTTCGGGATGCATGCGACCTGATCTCAGCAGCGGCTCTTCTGAGATCAGGTGCCACAGGTGATCTTCTGCTTCAAACAGAAGCTGCGCTACGGCTGTCCCATAGGCGGCCATTACTTTTCGGCCTCCGGCTATCAGCAGATGAATGACGCGGCGCTGACGTTTGATCTGCAGTACCTCTCGAAAAAGGGTCCGAAACACCTGTCGGGCCTCCTGCTCGGTGCGAATGTCAGTCAGTGCTCTTCCCGTTTCGTCCCGGAAGAGAATCCAGTGCACCTGCAGCCTTCGATACTCGGGCCATTGTGCCAGTTCAGCTTCGAGCCGCTCCAGTGAGCGAGAGAGGGCTGGATAGTGCGGCGCCGTATGAAAAAGAATCAATTCTTCAAACTGCACATGCCGCCCTGCCAGGAGATCTAACGTGAGCGTAACCACCTGAGGTTGCTCGCCCACAGTCGCCATTAAAACAGGCCCCTTACGACTTACAACTGGCATTGGTCAGCAAAGAGAACGCCTGTTTTTGTGTTAAGGAAAGAAGCCTTAATTTTTATGTCAAGATGCCTATGTCTTTTCTCTCTCCCCAAAGAGAGAAGGGAAAGGTGATCTGTGGCGGGATTGGTTCTGGCGTCAGTGCCTGGTAGGATTGCTTGTGTTCAGACCGACCAGAACTTACCCTCCTCTTTCAGGGAAGCTGTCCGAGAGGCTGAGGGTCCTCTTCAGTCAAGCTAAAGCCTGGCATGGACTGTGCTTTTTTGTTAAGTTGTCGCCCAAACCGACCAGATCAGGCGTATGCTGCCGGAGAAACTACCGCTGCCTGCGACGGCGGCCTTTGCCGACGACGTGCTCCCGCTGTTTCTTTCCCGTTGTCGCTCGGATAACACCCGCCGCGCCTATCGAAATGACCTGGAGGACTTCTTTGCCCTTTTCTTTGAAGACGGACGACTCTCCGCAGAAAATGTCCGGCGGGTTACGTTCGCCCACGTCAATCTGTACATCGAACACCTCAAGCGCACCGGCTGCGCGGAAAACACGCTGCGACGTAAAATCTCGGCTATCAGTTCGTTCTTTCGCTGGGCAGAGGCCGTTGAGCTGGTCGAACGCTCGCCGGTAATCCGCCTGCTGGTGCAACTGCCCCGCACCTCCAGGGAACGTCATATTGTAACGCTCTCACGTGAAGAAGCGCGTCGGATGCTGGAGGCAGCCCGGGCGCATCCGCGCACCGGCATTCGTGACGAAGCCCTGGTGCGCATGCTGCTCTACTGCTGGTTGCGCCGCAGTGAGGCTGCCGCGATGGATTTTGAGCATATCCGTAAGGTAGGGACACACTACGTATTGCGATTACCCCATACCAAAAAAGGAACCGAAGAAATTGTCAAGGTACCAGCCCACTGCATGGCAGCGCTGCAACGCCTGGCGGCATTTTACGGTGACGCACGGGGACCGGTATGGCGCAGCTTCTCAAACAATTCGCGAGGACGCAGACTCTCGGCGCAAAGCATTTACAATATTGTGGCGCGGCTGGCGCGTGAGATCGGATTGGATCGGCGTATTGGAGCGCACACGCTACGCCACACGGGTATCACGCTGGCAGTTCAGGGAGGCGCGCCCCTGCACAAGGTGCGAAGTCAGGCCCGCCACGCAGACATCCAGACCACCATGGTCTACGTCCATCAGCAGGACTTTCTCGACGACAACGCCGCTGACTACGTGCACCTCTGAGGGGCAGCCCCAGATCAATCTCAGCGTAGAAGTCGAACCGGTCTGCGGGGCATAGTCACCCGTGGCCGATCTGCTGCACGTGGCCCCCGATCCCCCTGAAACCGAGGCGGTGGCGGCACCGGCCGCCGCCAGGGATCTCCCGGAGGCGGTGGGTCCTGAGAGGAATCCGAATCGTTGTTCTTCCAGATAAAGTGCCACAGTACCGTCCCCACTATCATAGGTGCCAGTGCCAGCAGCACCCCGATGATTTGATAGACCCAATCCATGATTGTTCTACAATCCCATAGAATCGCTTCCTCCCCTACTGTGTTAACAATTATAAAAATTGTGCCGGTGAACGCAAGCCCCTGGTTCAGAAAGTTCCCTGGTTTTGTTTAGAAAAAATGACAGCGATGCGGGAAATCGTTGCCGAACTGGTAACCTGGCAACAGCAGCACTGCTCTGAGCACGGCCCGTTTCTGATCCTGGCCGGCCCTACAGCGGTGGGTAAGACCGATCTGAGCCTGGAGTTGGCCGAACGGCTCGGAGCCGAAATTATCTCAGCCGATAGCCGCCAGATCTATCGGCCGATGACCATTGGTACCGCAAAACCGCCTCCAGAAGCTCTGCAACGCGTGCGGCACCACTTTATTGACGAACTGGACCTGGATGAACCGTTCTCGGCCGGACATTTTGCTTTTGCCGCCTGGGAGCGCATCGCGGACGTGCTGGCCCGTAGACACATTCCGCTGGTGGTGGGAGGTTCCACGCTTTATCTCTACGCTCTGCAATTTGGATTGGCCGAAATCCCTGATGTAGATCTGTCCATCCGTCGATGGTTGAACGAACGGCTTCGCACCGAGGGCCCAGAGGCGCTCTACGCTGAGCTGCAACGTGTCGATCCGCAAGCTGCGGCGCGTCTGGATCCGACCAAAACGCAGCGGGTCATCCGCGCCCTGGAAGTCTACCACGGCACCGGCCGTCCGATCACCTTTTACTACCGCCAACACCGGCCAGCACCGTATGCTTTCCGCACCATTGTGCTGTATCGAGAGCGACCGGTGCTTTATGACCGCATCAACCGTCGCGTGGATCAGATGCTGGAAGCTGGCCTGGTCGAAGAGGTCCGCGCAATCCTGGAAGCAGGGTATCGACCGGATCTGGACGTGCTGCGCACGATTGGCTACCAGGAAGTCATTGCCTATCTACAGGGAGCCTACGACTGGGAAACCATGCGACAGTTGATTCAGCGCAACACGCGCCGCTACGCAAAACGACAGCTTACCTGGTTTCGTCGTTTTGACTTTGAGTGGAGGCGCCTGGATTAGAGCGCTGGCGCAGACGCATACGGATGCGCCGACCACCGGCCTCATAGGCGACCTCATCAGCCAGCTCCTCAATCAAAAAAAGACCGCGCCCATGCGGTCGAAGCAGCATCTCCGGATCGTTCGGGTTATAACGGGGAATGCGATGGCGATCGAATCCCGCACCTTCATCTTCTACGCAAAGTTCAACCGTATCCTTCTGAACCACTACGGTGATATGTACCTGCTTGGTAGGATCCAGACGGTTCCCGTGGCGAATGGCATTGGTGATGGCTTCGCTGGCTACGACAAGCAGACGGTCAATGAGTTCAGGGGCCAGGTGGAGCGTCTGCGCCAACGCTTCGAGTTGAAGCAGCGCCTGTTCCATCTCTTCAAAGCGGCTGGAAATTGTCAGGTGCCGGTGCATATTGCTGCTGATTGCAGGGTAGCCTCCAGTAACCGGGCCAGGTGACCAGCAAGTTGTTGCCGATCATAGCGACTGACCACCGATACCCGTCCCACCGGGAGCCGGCCCGATCGCCAGTCTTCGTAAAGGCGATGTACGGTCTGAACAATAGCGCTCACCTCGTGCGGTGGAGCCAGATAAGCGGCTCCGTACTCAAGTAATATTTCTCGCCCTACACCGTCGGGGATCAGCGCGAGAATGGGTTTGCGCGTTCCAAGATACTCAAACAGTTTGCTGGTGGTAATGCCTGCGGCGCCTGGCTGCTCTCCTACCGTTAGCCAGAGCACGTCGGCTGCTTTGAGCGCTGCTATGGTTTCCTGATGGGAGCAGTAGCCGCGTAGCGTTACAATGTCTTGGAGTCCTAGCTGATCAATAAGTGCGGGCGTGTGGGGAGGGACAAGTCCAACGAACACGGCCTCAATGTAAGGGCGAGCTTCTGGGTACTGTGCAAGCCACTGTGCCAGCGCCCGAAGGAAGGCATCAGGCTGCTGGGCATCATAAAAGACGCCGCTGTAGAGTAAGCGTAGCTTCTGGTCGGATCGCGGTTCGGCCGGGACGTTTTCGAAATCGGCCGGATCGAACCCATGTGGGATGACATGGACAGGTGGCCCGCCAGCGGGTATGCGCTGCTGGAGTGCTCGCTGCAAGTAGGAATTGATCGTAAGAATGCATGCTGCCTGCCGAAATGTCCATTGTTCCAGACGGGCGTGGAGCCTTCGGTGCCAGCGGGTGGGATAGAGCTGCCGGGGATTGTCCAGCCAGTCATCTCGGAAGTCAAGTACCAGCGGGCGGCCACTCCACCGATGTAACAGGGCGCCGACAAGCAGCGAGGTAGCAGGCGGTGCTGAGGCAAAGATAACATCAACGGCATGCTGCTGGAGCAGGTGGCGTCCAGTCCAGACAGCCGGAGGAAGCCATCCGATCTTATTATCTGGAACAAACAGCCAACTGTTGAGGCGATGCCAGCGTTTGCGGACAGACTCAGACGGCAGAGGCACGGGGCGGCGCTTTCGGAACAGGCGGGTTGGGTCCAGTGAGGCGGTGCGGTAAATGCTTACTCCAGCAGCCTCTACCTCGGCCAGCAGCGTTTGATCATATGCGAAGTAGCCGCCTGGCTTGACGGTGAGGACGAGGGGATGCCAGCCATGATGAGGAAGATAGCGAGCAAATTTGGCCACGCGCTGCACGCCGCTGAGTCCCATTGGCGGAAAGTAGTACGCAATAATCAATACGCGGCGCATGATTATAAGACCAGCAGCGTTCTGGAGAGTTGCGTCAGGTTTTCGTGGCCGCCTGCCTGCAGGACAATCAGGTCTTCCAGGCGAATGCCGAAGCGTCCGGGCAGGTAAATGCCGGGTTCAATGGTAACCACGACGCCCGCGGGGAGTGTCTGCTCGTTGTTGGAGGCAATGCGGGGCCATTCGTGCACCTGTAGACCTACGCCATGCCCCAGACTGTGCGTGAAATACTCGCCCCAGCCGGCTTCTTCAATTACCGAGCGTGCTGCGCGGTCCAGTTCGGCTGCTGTAATACCAGCCCGGGCAATTGCCAGAGCCGCCTCCTGAGCAGTGCGTACGATGTTGTAGACGTCCTTGACAACTTGTGCGGGTGACCCTAGCACGACAGTTCGGGTCATATCGGAGGCGTAGCCGTCTACGTGGCAGCCGAAGTCCAGCAGAATGACGTCGCCCGGTTCGAAAGCTCGGTGCGTGGGACGGGCGTGAGGTAGCGCGCTGTTCGGACCAGAGGCTACAATGGGCTCAAATGCCATGCGCTCGGCACCCATCCGCAAGTGTCGATAGACAATTTCTGCAGCCAGCTCCTGTTCGGTGATGCCTGGCCGAATAAGCGGTAGGATGTCTTCAAAGACGCGCTCGGTGATCGTCTGGGCACGTCGGATAGCCGATAAAGCCGTCTCGTCTTTGATAGCCGTAAGATCACACAGCCAGTTTTCGACGCCGATCCATTCGATGTCTGGAATTAGCGCCTGGTAAGCGTTGAGTTGAGCGCAGGTGAGGTGATCGGCCTGGTAAAGCAGGCGTTGGACGCCGTCCAACAGGCCCTGCTCTACGGCATATCGCATCAGGTCAGGGCTGGCTGTGTGGCGAGGAATGCCCTGCACTTCCTGGGCAGCCTGGGTGGTGTAGCGTCCGTCTGTCAGAAAATGAGCTGCGTCGCGCCGCACCAGCAACAGAGCGTTTGACCCGGTGAAACCACAGGCCCACCGGATGTCGGAGAGCGCTGCGATTACGACAGCATCGGCATTAGCCTGGCTCAGTCGTTCCTGAATGCGTGCAATGCGCTCAGGCGTCATAAATCAGAAGGAGCGCAGCCAGTAGTTAGGAGCTTCCTTGGTGATGTACACGTCGTGCGGATGGCTTTCGCGGACGCCGGCAGGCGTGATGCGCACAAAGCGTGCTTTTTCGTAGAGTTCGTCGATGGTAGCGCACCCGCAGTAGCCCATAGCTGCCCGTAAGCCACCGATCATCTGGTAGACTACCTCACTGAGGCGACCGCTGTAGGGCACACGTCCTTCGATGCCCTCGGGAACCAGTTTAGCCAGGTCGTCCTCGGCATCCTGGAAGTAACGATCTTTACTGCCGGCTGCCATTGCGCCAACGGATCCCATGCCTCGATAGCTCTTGTACTTGCGTCCCTCGTAGATAACTGTCTCGCCGGGACTCTCTTCAACAGCGGCAAATAAGCTACCGATCATTACACTGGAAGCGCCGGCCGCTAAGGCTTTGGGAATGTCACCGGTGTGTTTGATGCCACCGTCTGCGATAATCGGGATGCCGCGCGGACGCGCTTCCGCTGCGCAGATCATGACAGCGGTAAGCTGAGGCACCCCGACGCCTGCGACAACGCGGGTCGTGCAGATAGAGCCGGGCCCGATGCCTACCTTGACAGCGTCGGCGCCGGCAGCGATCAGGTCGCGGGTGCCCTCGGCTGTAGCCACGTTTCCTGCCACAACGTCGAGCTGCTCAAAATGCGTCTTGATCAGCTCGACAGTACGTAGCACCCCTTCAGAGTGGCCATGGGCCGTATCAACCGTGACGAAGTCAACCCCTGCTTCTACCAGGGCAGCTACTCGGTCCAGCACGTCGGCTGTTACCCCGACAGCCGCACCGACCCGAAGCCGTCCATGCTGGTCTTTACAGGCGTTCGGATATTTACGCTTTTTCTCAATATCCTTGAAGGTGATGAGTCCCTTCAGGTAGCCCTGTTCATCGACAACGGGTAGTTTTTCTATTTTATTGGCCTCCAGGATTTGC
Organism: Rhodothermus profundi; assembly: GCF_900142415.1. Classification (NCBI taxonomy): domain Bacteria; kingdom Pseudomonadati; phylum Rhodothermota; class Rhodothermia; order Rhodothermales; family Rhodothermaceae; genus Rhodothermus; species Rhodothermus profundi. Next base: position 107,351 of record NZ_FRAU01000003.1, on the reverse strand, counting down.
TCGGCCTCCTCCAGAGTAGTGCCTACCGGTGCCGTGATGAGTCCCTGTGCGGTCATAACCTCCCGCAGTGGGCGCTGGCTGTCTACCTGGAAACGCAGATCTCGATTGGTAACAATGCCGATAAGCTTGCCTTCCTGGTCAACGATGGGGATGCCTCCAATGGAGTAGCGTGCCATCAGGCGGCGGGCGTCGGCGACAGTGTCGTCGGGGTGTAGTGTAATAGGGTCAAGGATCATCCCGCTCTCGGACCGTTTGACGCGGCGCACTTCGGCCGCCTGGCGTTCGATAGTCATGTTTTTGTGCAGAACCCCTACGCCGCCTTCTCGAGCGATGGCAATCGCCATCTCTGCCTCGGTAACTGTATCCATAGCGGCTGACACCAGCGGGATATTGAGGGGAATGTTGCGGGTCAGCCAGGTTCGGGTTGAGACCTCACGGGGCATGACTCCCGAGCGTGCTGGCACCAGCAGCACGTCGTCGTAGGTGAGTCCCTCCCCTACAAATTTCCAGGCAAGACGTTCGAGGATATCAGCGCTTGAGAGCGTTTGCGTTTCCATGGCCCATGGGTAATGGTTTGAACGTTCTGGGAGGTTTTAGCCCGACCAGTCGGTACAGGCGGCGCACTTCACTCTCTGTCAAGCGGCGCCACTTTCCGGGCCGCACTCCTTTGGTAGTCAGACCGGCGTAATGCGTGCGCTTGAGCTGAATGACGTCGTGGCCAATTGCTTCCAGCATGCGACGCACCTGCCGGTTGCGGCCCTCGTAGATCATCAGAGCGATTTCATGAGGGTCGGCTGGGTTGACGGCGACCCGCACGGCCCGGGCTGGTCCATCTTCTAATTGAACGCCTCGGCGTAACTGTTCGGCTTCTTCTGGTCTGACAGGTCGGGCCGTGCGAGCGACGTAGATTTTCTCCACGCGATAGCGTGGGTGCATCAAGCGGTTAGCTAGTTCGCCGTCGTTGGTCAGCAGCAGTACGCCCGTTGTATTTCGGTCCAGGCGGCCTACGGGGAAAAGGCCGCGTTTTTGTTCCGGAGGCAGGTTGATCAGATCAAGGACGGTGCGGCGTCCGCGCTCATCTTCGCAGGTGGTGATGGTGTCATGGGGTTTGTTCATCAGAATGTAAAGCGCCTGGGTTTGCGGTACAACGCGAACGCCGTTTACTTCAACGATGTCGTTGGGTCCAACGCGCATGCCTAGCCGGGCTACCTGGCCGTTGACGCGTACCTGTCCGCTGGCGATTAGCTCGTCAGCCTTTCGCCGGGATGGGCAGACGCCTGCTCGGGCCAGGTAGCGGTTTAGGCGAATGAGCGGGGACTTGTCCGACATCGTCATGCCCCTCCGGTCGTTTGCTTCAGGTGAGGAATTTCTGGAGTGTCGATGTAAACGAAATGCCGGTGCAGGAGGTGCCCGCTGGATTTATGATTACTGGAATTTATGAGGCAGAGTCCTTCTCCTCTGACTCCAGGGGATACAGCAGGCGTAGGTGTTCTCGCTGAATTTCGGGATTTTCCAGCAACTGTTGAAGTTGGGGTAACTCTGGAAGATCTTTCAGGCTGTTCAGGCCAAAGTATTCTAAGAAGCGCTGGGTTGTGCCGTACAGGAGCGGGCGTCCGATTGTATCACTGCGTCCTTTGATTTCAATAAGCTCCAGTTCCTGAAGCCGACGAATGGCGTAGTCAGAGTTGACGCCACGGATGTGGTCGATTTCGGGTTTTGTAATGGGCTGGCGGTAAGCGATGATAGCGAGCGTTTCAAGCAGCGTCTGAGTTAGTTTTGATTCGGGTTGTTTGTAGCATTGCAATAACGGACTTACAGCCGGAACCGTCGCCAGACAATAGCCACCTCCCCACTGATAAATTCGAAAAACGCGCCCTGTCTCCTCATATGTGCGGTTGAGTGACGCAACTGCTTCCTCGACCTCCCTACTCGTTGGTCTGGTACCATAAGCCCGTTCCCACAGGGCAGCCAGTTCCTCTGCGGAAAGCGGCGCATCCGCTACAAACAGCAACGCTTCAATCCCCTGTGCCAGTGATGAGACGCCGTTTTTACTATGCGGCAACATCGGCTTCCTCTACAGAAGGTTCTTCACAGGCCGCTACCAGAAAATCCTCATCCCCATCCAGTAACCGCAGCCACACCTGCCCCTGACGCGCCAGCTCCAGCACCGCCAGAAACGTCGCAATTACAAATCCCCGGGGCCGACCGGCTACCAGCGCGCTAAATGAGCAGGCAGCCCTGTCCCGTAACAGCTCCTGAACATAGCGCATTTGTGCTTCCACGCTGTAGGTCTCCCGCCGCACCGTATGAGCTGGCGGCGCCGCCCACCGCTGCAATACGCGCTGCAACGCACCCAGCAACTCCGGGAATGGTATCGGCGCTAAAGGCGGTGGCCCTACCACCTGCTGCTCGTCCACTCCCCGTGCTGCCTCCCCACGCCGGTAGCATTGCCGCCGATGTTCAGCATGCGCCTCCAGCCGAGCAGCAGCCTCCTTATAGCGCAGGTAGTTAAGCAGTCGCTCAACCAGCTCCTGCCTGGGATCCGCCGCTGCTGGCTCCTCTTCCACTTCCTGCGAAGGGCGAGGAAGCAGCATCTGTGCTTTGATATGGAGTAAAACAGCCGCCAGGTACAGAAAATCTCCTACCCCATCCAGGTCCAGCTCCTCCATCAAACGCACATAGGCCAGAAACTCATCGGCGATGCGAGCTACCGGAATGTCATAAATATCCAGCTCATCCCGCCGGATGAAGTATAGCAGAAGGTCCAGCGGACCTTCAAAGACGGGGAGCCGAACGCGGTACATACCTGCTTACGTTACGCGCACCTGGGCCCGAAACCACGCCACCGTACGCTGAAGTCCTTCCTGCAGCGATACACTGGGCTTCCATCCTAGCTCACGGCAGGCCCGTTCATAGCCCAGCACGCTGCGCTGCTGCTCTCCAGGCTTGGCCTCGCCATGCACTTCGGGTACATCCGGATTAATCAGATCCCGAAGCATTCGGAAGAGCTGGTTAACGCTGGTTTCAATGCCCGTGCCAATGTTAAAAACGCCAGAGCCTTCATAACGGAGGGCAGCGAGATTCGCGGCCACCACATCTCCTACGTACACAAAGTCACGCGTTTGCTCTCCTGACCCATAGATCACGGGCTGTTTCCCCTCAAGCATGCGCTGCGTGAAAATGGCAACCACTCCAGCCTCACCGTGTGGATTCTGCCGGGGGCCATATACGTTCGCATAGCGAAGCGCAACGTATGGGATGCCATACTGCTGCTGGTAAAAGTACAGGTATTTCTCCGAGGCCAGCTTGGTAATACCATAGGGCGAGAGAGGACGCACAGGATGCGTCTCGTCCTGCGGCACATAGTCAGGCTCTCCGTAGATCGCCCCACCTGTTGAAGCAAAGATTACCTTTTGCAGACCATATCGCCGCCCTGCCTCCATCAAGTTGAGCAATCCCATCACGTTGACATCAGCATCGAATTTAGGATCCGCCACAGAGCGCCGCACGTCCATCTGAGCAGCATGATGAATCAGAATGGCAAAACGCTCACGCGCGAAGAGTTCGGTCACCGCAGCATCACGCACATCCATGCGATGAACAATTGCCCCCCGGGGCACATTCTCCTCTCGCCCCGACGAAAAATCATCTAGGATATGCACTTCATATCCCGCGTCAAGAAGCGCATCGGCTACGTGTGACCCGATAAAGCCTGCACCTCCAGTAACGAGTGCTTTTTGCATTGCAATAACGGATTTAATGGCAAATCCTTGTTCAAAACTACAAAATTATCACCGCCAGCGGAAGCCTTCCCCAGACCTTCACTCCGGCAATAACACCACTTTTGAATAGGACTGGCCGGCAAACAACGCGCGCGCCACCTCCTGCACTTCCTCAGCGGTCACCTGATCCACCTCCTGAAGCGCCTCATCCAGGCTGTAGTATCGTCCAAAGTACAGTTCCTGGCGTCCCAGTCGCATCATCCGATTGCTCATGTTCTCCTGTCCCAGCATCAACGTTCCCTTCACCTGATTTTTAGCATGCGTCAGCACGCGCCGCCCTACCGGCTTTTGTACCAGCTTGTCCAGCTCGCGCCGAATCAGTTGCTCGGCCCGCGCTACTCGCCGTGGATCTGTTCCCATATATACCCCCCAGTCTCCAACATCGGAATGCAGATTAACAAACGAGTAAATGTTGTAGCAGTAACCATACCGTTCCCGAATGTTCTGATTCAGCCGGCTCGACATCCCTCCTCCCAGAATTGTGTTAAGCACTGTAAGGGCTGCCCGCTGCGGATGGTGCAAATCGTACCCACGCCCCCCCAGCACCAGATGCGCCTGTTGCACGCTACGGCGCTCCAGACGTTCACCCGGCTGATAAGACGGTACTGGCTGCCGCGTTCGGCGATTTGTAGAATGCCTCACTACCCCCCGTAAAAGTCGCTCCGCCAGCGCCACCACCCGTTCATGCGAAAGCCGGCCAGCCGCCGCCAACACCATCCGATCCGGCGTATAATGCCGCTCCATAAAATCCAGCAACATCGCACGCGTGAAGGCCCGAACCGTCTCCGCGCGCCCTACGATAGGTCGCCCCAGCGCATGTCCCGCATAGACAAGCGCTTCAAACAAATCGAAGATGTATTCATCGGGTGTATCTTCATACATCTTCATCTCTTCTAAGATCACTTCCTTCTCCTTCTCAATCTCCCGCTCCGGAAAGCGCGGTCGAAAAGCCAGGTCAATCAACGTGTCTAGCGCACGATCCAGATACTCGTCCAGCACGCGCACGTAGTAGCAGGTGTGTTCTTTGGTCGTAAAGGCATTCAAGTAGCCGCCCACATACTCAATGCGCTGAGCGATCTGGTGAGTGCGACGCCGTTCGGTGCCTTTAAACACCATGTGTTCAATAAAATGCGTAATGCCGGCTTCCTCTTCGGCCTCATCGCGACTCCCTACGTCTACCCAGAGTCCAACGGCAACCGAACGAACCGAGGCAATCGCCTCCGTTACCACGCGCAACCCACAGGGCAAAACGGTCTTCTGGTACGTCGTGGCATCTGTTGCAACTTGCACCGACATCATTGCTTTCCGGATTGATTCAGGACGACACAAAAAAGGCGAGAGCGCGCAGCCCCCGCCTTCTTCCACTACGCTCCCCAGGTGCGTCCATTCTTAACGACGACGTCCACCGCGCCCCCGCTCCGGTCCACGGCGGCGTCCTCCACGGCCTCCGCGGCCATGTCCGGGACCATGCGGCCGCCCGGCCGTCCGCCCATGCGACGGACCGCTTCGCTCTGCCATCTGCGTACGCTCGGGCTCGCCGTTTCTCGCTTCCGGCTCGGGCGGCGGCAGAAAAGCTTTGCGGCTGAGCCGCAACTTGCCGTCCTCTCGGATCTCAATCAGCTTAACCCGAACCTTGTCGCCCACCTTCAGATAGTCATGAATATCCTTGACGTAGCCGTGATCCAGCTCCGAGATGTGAAGCAATCCTTCCTTACCGGGCATAATCTCCACAATAGCCCCGAAGCTCTGGATGCTGCGCACAATGCCCTCATACTCGGCCCCCACTTCAGGCACGGCCACGATCTGCTTGATCATTTCAATGGCGCGCTGCGCATTCTCCTGATTCGTGGCAGCTACCGTGACTACGCCAACGCCATCACGCTCCTCAATCTCAATCGTGGTGTTCGTCTCGCGCTGGATCCCCTGCACAACGCGGCCACCCGGTCCGATGACGGCCCCGATAAATTCCGGATCTATCGTAATCTGCGTCAGCCGTGGTGCATAGGGAGACAGGTCGGGACGCGGCGCCTCAATCGTTTGCTCCATCAGGTCCAGGATGTACATCCGGGCCCGACGCGCCTGCTCCAGTGCCCGTTGCAGAATCTCCCGCGTCAGCCCGCTGATTTTAATATCCATCTGGCAGGCCGTGATGCCGTCACGCGTGCCGGCCACCTTGAAGTCCATGTCGCCCAGGTGGTCTTCCGTGCCAAGAATGTCCGTCAGAATAGCCACCTGGTCTCCTTCTTTAATCAGTCCCATAGCCACACCGGCCACGTGCTTCTTCACAGGCACCCCGGCGTCCATGAGCGCCAGCGAACCAGCGCACACGCTGGCCATCGACGACGATCCGTTCGATTCCAGCACATCCGCATTGACCCGGATCGTGTAGGGGAATGCCGATTCATCCGGCAACACGGCCGCCAGCGCACGCTCAGCTAGATAGCCGTGCCCGATCTCTCGCCGGCCGGGTCCGCGTAGAAAGCGAATCTCCCCTGTGCAGAAGGGCGGAAATTCGTAGTGCAGGAAGAAGCGCTTGTCTCCTGTAACAAAGATCTGGTCAATCAACTGCACATCCTTGCCGGTGCCCAGCGTTACCGAGGCCATTACCTGCGTTTCTCCCCGGGTAAAGATGGCCGACCCATGGACCCGCGGAAGATATCCGACTTCCATCCAGATCGGACGAATCTCTTCCAGGCCCCGGCCATCAATCCGGCGCCCCTCCCGCAGAATCATCTGCCGCATCACCTCACGGGTTACCTGGGAGACCGCCTTTCGGATCTGGTCGGCTGTCCAGCCCTCCGGGGTTGCCTCGCCCAGCACCAGGTTGCCCTGCTCATCCGTTGTACCCAGCAGAGCTGCAACCGTCTCTTCTCCAATCCGCTCCAGTCCTTCATAGAAGGTCTGCTTCTCATAGGGGGCCCGCAGGTGCGCTTCCAATTTCGGAACAGCCAGCGCACGCACCCGCTGAATCAACGCTTCCGGCAGGGTTGTAGCCTGGTAAGCAAAAGGCTCCGGCCGACCGTGTGCTTCCACAAACTCAAGCTGGCCCCGGCAAAGCTTGCGAATGGCCTCATGCGCCACTTCGAGGGCTTCCAGCATATCTTCTTCGCTCACCTCCTTCATCTCGCCCTCGACCATCACGATGGCGTCCTCTTTGCCGGCCACTACCAGGTTCAGATCGCTTTCCTCCAGCTCCTGAAGCGTAGGATTGACAATGAACTGACCGTTTACGCGGCCAATGCGCACTTCGGCAATAGGCCCTTCAAACGGAGCACCTGCCAGCAGCAACGCTGCCGACGCACCGGTGCCCGCCAGCACGTCGGCATCATAGCGATCATCTGCGGAAATCACATAGCAAATGATCTGCACCTCATGGAAGAATCCCTCAGGAAAAAGCGGGCGAATGGCGCGGTCGATCAATCGGGAGGAAAGCACCTCTTTGTCTGTGGGACGCCCTTCTCGTTTGATAAACCCTCCCGGAATCTTGCCACCTGCAGCGAATTTCTCCCGGTACTCTACCGTCAATGGGAAAAAGCTCTGTCCTTCCCGGGGCTCGTCGGCCAGCACAGCCGTGCAGAGCACCATAGTGTCACCCTGACGGACAACAACAGCCCCATTGGCCTGCTTGGCCAGACGCCCCGTCTCTATCCGTAGCGTTTTCCCTGGCGCAAACTCAATCTCGTGAACAGTTGCCTGCGTCATCATAATCTTCTCTACTTGGTTTAGGGCCTGTTGGCCCAATAAGCGCGGCGGCATCCGCTCAGGGATGCCGCCGGCCTGCTTACTTACGAATGCCTAGCTCCTCAATAATTGCACGGTAACGCTCGATATCCTCACGCATCAGATAATTGAGCAAGCGCCGCCGCTTACCGACCAGTTTCAGCAGACCACGGCGCGTAGAAAAATCTTTCGGATGGCGTTGCAGATGCTCGGTCAATGCATTAATGCGGTGCGTGAAGATGGCAATCTGGACCTCAGGCCGGCCCGTGTCGTTTTCGTGAGCGCCGTACTTGCGAATAAGTTCGCGCTTGAGTTCTTTGCTAATCATGTGCTGTGGTCCCCTCTTTAGATTAATACCATGCTAAAGAAGCTGACCCGCAACTTCCACAAAGCCGCGTGTCAAAAGATCAGGCCTCATGCTGAGGCCTCCAGTACCTCCATACAACGCTGGCGATCACGAAAAAGTTGCTCCCGCAGCGCCGCTACCGATGGGAAACGCTGCTCATCTCGAAGCCGCTCAATAAAATCCACCCGAAGAAGCTGCCCATACAGATCGCCTTCGAAGTCCAATACATGGACCTCAAGCGTGCGCTGGCCTCCTGCAAACGTGGGACGCACGCCGATGTTCATCATCCCGCCTCGGGGCAGCTCCGCATCTGGCAACCATACCCGAACAGCATACACTCCGTTGCGCGGTACCACCTTGCGCGGGTGCGTAAGCTGCAGGTTAGCAGTGGGAAATCCTAGCGTTCGCCCCCTCCCTTCACCACGCACGACAGTAGCCTGCAGCATATAGGGACGTCCTAGCAGCTCGCTGGCCAACCGCACATCCCCGTGCTCCATAAGAACTGTCCGTATCAGGGTAGACGAGACCGTCCGGTCTTCCACAACCTGGGGGGGAATTACATCCACCTCAAACCCATAACGAGGGCCCAGCTCCTGGAGCAGCGCCACATTGCCTTCCCGATTACGGCCAAAGGTGTGGTCGTACCCCACACAGATGGCCTGCAATCCAATGTGGCGCACCAGAATCTCTTCGACAAACTGCCGCGCCGGCATAGAAGCCAACGCTGAGGTGAAAGGCAACACAATAAGCCGCTCAATCCCCAGCTCCGCCATAAGCGCAGCCCGCTCCTCCACCGTAGTCAGCAGAGGAACGGGTTCGCCGCGGAGCACCTCCCGAGGATGGGGGTCAAAGCTCAGTACCGTACTGATGCCGTTGCGCTCGCGCGCCCGCGCCATCAGAAACTGCAAAACTGCCTGGTGTCCACGATGCACCCCGTCGAAGGTGCCAACGGTTACTACTGAGCGGGCGTCATGGACTACCTGCTCCAGGCCTCGTTCAAATCGCATCGCTTATGTGTCTGCCTGCGTTGAGGAAGCCTGCGTCTGCAACGCCCTGGCCAGGGCCTCAAGCGTCCAGGCCTGTTCAACGCGATACGGCCCGGACCGGGTGCGTCGCAGGGCCACCAGATGCGCCCCACACCCCACTGCCTGCCCAAAGTCGTGGACGAGGCTGCGAATGTACGTGCCCTTTGAACAGTGGACGCGAAAAGTTACATCAGGTCCTTCTCGCCCCAGCAATTCGAACGCATAAATCTGCACGCGGCGCCTGGGTCGCTCAACCACTTTGCCAGCCCGCGCCTGCTTGTAGAGGCGCGTGCCTTTCACCTTAACTGCCGAATAGGCGGGCACTTCCTGCACAATTTCTCCGATAAACTGCCGGCGCGCGCGCTCCAGATCCTCATCACGCAGGTGTGCCCAGGGGCGACGTTCCACGACCTCCGTTTCTGCATCATAGGAAGGCGTAACTTCTCCAAGCCGCAGAACGCCCTCATATTCTTTATCCTGGGTCATAAAATGCACCATCCAGCGCGTTGCACGCCCGATCAGGCAGATCAGCAATCCAGTAGCCAGCGGGTCGAGCGTGCCGGCATGACCGATTTTGCGCACGCGCAACAGCTTGCGGAGCTGTCGAATAACATCAAAGGACGTAAGGCCCTTCGGCTTATCAATCAGCAAAACGGCCGCCTTCCATTGCTCCGGCAGCCGCGGATAGCCATAGACCAGGGCGTCAAGGTTTTCCGGAGGCGGTGTTGCCATTGATCAGGAGGTCTGGCCTTCTCGGCGGGCCCGCTCTTCGCGGATGCGCGCCAGTAGCTCTTCAATCCGCTGCGCCCGCTCTATGGTTTCATCCAGAATGAAGCGCAGCTCAGGCATAAAACGCATCTGATGGCGGATGCGCTGCGCAAGCGCCGCTCGAATCTGAGGCGTCAGCTCCTGAAGCCGTCGAAATGCTGCCTGCTTCTGCTCAGGAGACGCATAAATGCTTACGTACACCTTGGCAATGGACAGATCACGGGTCGGCTGCACATCGGTCACCGTAGTCATCGGCGGCAACTGGTCCCCAAACTCATGCTGCAGAATATCAGCTAACTCACGCTTGAGCAGGCTACCTACGCGCTGCACCCGAATGCTGCTGCTCATCAGACCTCCAGTTTACGCCGCTGTTCAACAATCTCAAAGGCCTCAATCTGATCCCCTACTTTGATGTCGTTGAAGTTTTCAATGCCTACGCCACACTCGTAGCCGCTCTGCACCTCCCGCACGTCATCTTTGAAGCGTTTAAGTGATGAAATGGTACCTTCGTAGATCACCACGCCATTGCGGATGATCCGCACCCGATCCCCTCGACGAATGCGTCCCTCAATCACACGACAGCCGGCCACGGTACCTACCTTTGGAATCTTAAACGTTTCGCGCACCTCAGCCACGCCAACAACCCGCTCCGTCTTCTCAGGCGACAGCAGCCCTTCGAGCGCATCCCGCACATCCTCAATCGCCTGATAGATTACCGAGTAGAGCCGAATGTCTACGTGCTCCCGCTCGGCCAACTGACGCGCACTGCTGGTAGGACGCACCTGAAACCCAACGATGATGGCATTGGAGGCCGAAGCCAGCATCACGTCGCTCTCGGTAATAGCCCCTACACCGCTGTGGATGATGCTCACCGCTACCTCATCGGTCGACAGCTTCAGCAGCGCATCGCTCAACGCCTCAACCGAACCAGCCACATCGCCTTTGATGATCAGGTTAAGCTCCTTCAGCCGATCGCCCTGCGCCATCCGGCGACTGATCTCGTCAAGCGAAATGCGGCGCTGCTTGCGCAGCATCTGCTCGCGGCGAATCTGCTGCCGCTTCTGCGCGATAGCCCGCGCTTCCTTTTCGTCCGGCACCACCACAAACTGATCTCCTACCTCTGGAAGTTCATCAAAGCCAAGCACAAGCACCGGAATGGTAGGTCCGGCAACTTCAACGCGATTTCCGCGCTCATCAAACATCGCCCGCACCCGGCCACTTGTTACGCCTGCCACAAAAGGATCGCCAACGCGAAGCGTTCCGTTCTGCACCAGCACGGTGGCAACATTGCCCCGTCCCTTCTCTACACGGCTTTCAATGATGGTGCCTACAGCCGGACGATCAGGATTGGCCTTCAGTTCATGCAGCTCGGCTTCCAACAGGACCTTCTCAAGCAAATCGTCAATTCCCTCGCCGGTTTTGGCCGAGACCAGCGCGCACTGCACCTGCCCTCCATACTGCTCAACCAGCACCCCGTTTTCGGCAAGCTGCTGCATGACGCGCTGCGGATTGGCCTCGGGCTTGTCAATCTTGGTGATCGCCACCACAATAGGTACACCGGCCGCCTTCGCATGGTTGATTGCCTCGATCGTCTGAGGCATCACTCCATCATCGGCCGCCACCACCAGAATCACAATATCTGTTACCTTGGCGCCACGGGCTCGCATGGCCGTGAACGCTTCGTGCCCGGGCGTATCCAGGAAGGTGATATGCCGCCCGTCCGGTAGCTCCACATGATAGGCACCGATATGTTGCGTGATGCCTCCAGCCTCCCCTGCTACGACATTCGTATTGCGAATATAATCAAGCAGCGAGGTCTTGCCGTGGTCTACATGCCCCATCACGGTGACGATAGGCGCCCTCGGCTGCAAATCCTCTGGCCGATCCTCCGGAATTTCAATCTCCAGTTCATTATAGTCGGTGATAAACTCAACCTCATAGCCAAATTCGTCCGCCACAAACTGGATCGTGTCGGCGTCAAGCCGCTGGTTAATCGAGACAATCATTCCGGCATTGAAGAGCGTCGAAATGACCTCGCTGACATCGACGCCCATTAGCTCGGCCAGCTCGCCTGTGGAAATGTACTCTGTAACGCGGAGCTTGCGGGCCTCTTGCGCCTCTTGCTGCGCCTCACGGGCCCGCTCCTGGGCATGGCGTTCTCGCCGCTCGCGGCGCCGGCGCTGGCGAATGCGACTGACGCCCTGCTCCAGCTCCCGCAGCGTTTCCTGGAGCGATTGCTCTACCTCCTCCTCGTCGACCCGGCGAATGCGTTTGCGTTTACGCTTGCGCTTGGGACGGGGCTTTTCCTCCTCGTCTTCCACAGCCACCTTGACCACCTCTTCTTCTGGCGCAGGCTTCGCCTTCCGCTTCCGTTTGCGCTTGCGCTTCCCAGGCCGCGCCTCATCGCCCTCAATTTTGGACAGATCAATCTTTCCAATTATCTTGGCCCCCTGAAGCTGATAGCGCTGCGCGCGGATAACCTCATCCGCTTCCGCCTTTTCTTCTTGCTCTTCGGCGGCACCCGCTTCCATCTCGGAAGGCTGCTCCGGCACGACCTCTTCTGTTTCAGGCTCAGGCGCTTCGACCGTTACCGAGGCCTCCGGCATCTCGTCCGCTTCCTCTGCAGGAGCCTCAGCCTCCACGGCCCTCTCGCTCTCGGCTACCGGCGCTGCTTCTGCTACAGCAGACGTCGCAGAGACCTCCACAACTTCTGGGCGCTCATCCGTTGCAACAGGCATTTCGGCGGGCACCTCTTCAGGAAGTTCTGAAGCATGAGCTCCTTCTTTTGCCGCCACGGTTTCCCGAGCTGCAGGCTCCTCCACGGCGGCTTCCGTAGCTGCTTCCGATTCTTCTCCTTCGTCCTCTACCAATGCCTCAGCAGATTCAACCGCCTCAACTTCTTCTTCCCCTTCTTCAACCTCCTCCTCAACTTCCACTTTAGCTGCCCGCGCAGCTTCAGCACGCGCCTCCCGCAGCTCCTTCAACCGGGCTGCGACCTTTCGGTCGTAGTCAAATGCTTCCAGCAGCGCTTCGTAGGCCTCCTCATCTTCCAGAACGGCATTAGCCCCGCGCCCCGAGAGCGCGTGGGCATAGCCCAGCTCCTTCAGTTGCTGCTCAATGGTGTCGATCCCGACGTTCAGCTCGCGGGCCAGTTTAAACAACCTGATTTTTTTGAACTTGCTCTGTGCCATAAGCGCCTGTTGCGTCCTACTCCTGTCGGCGGTTAGCCTTCCAGTTCTTCTTCGTCTTCGAACTCTGCGCGGATTACCTCCATTACGCGCCGCGCCGTTTCCTCGTCCAGCCCGGAGCGTCGCATCAGTTCTTCGAGCGACAGATCAAGCACTGCCCGGGCTGTGTCACAGCCAATTTCACGCAGGCGCGCAATAATCGATTCATCAAGCTCGTCTGCAAACTCCTCGATTTCGATATCTTCCTCATCTGGAAGAATTTCGCGATAGACGTCTAGCTCGTATCCTGTCAGGCGCGAGGCCAGTCGGATGTTGACGCCGCCACGGCCAATAGCCTGGCTGACCTCGTCGGCGCGCACCACCACTTTAGCACGCGGTGGGTTGGCCTCTTCATTCAAGGTAACCGAGAGAGGCTTGGCGGGCGCCAGTGCTCGTTTGATGAGCTCCCGCGGATCATCGGACCATTCAATAACATCGATGCTCTCATTGGAGAGCTCACGTACGATTGCGTGGATCCGATTCCCCCGGAGCCCTACGCAGGCGCCAACCGGATCTACGCGCTCGTCATGGCTGACGACCGCCACTTTAGCGCGCTCGCCCGGTTCCCGAACAATTCTTTTGACCTCAACAATGCCTTCTTCGATTTCAGGCACCTCCAGTTCAAGCAAACGCTCCAGGAAGACCGGGTCGGCCCGGCTGATAATAACCTGGGGCGTTCCCCCAGACTCTCGACGCACCTCCTTGACAATCGCCCGAAGCGTATCCCCCTTCCGATAGCGGTCACGCGGAATCTGCTCTTCGCGGGGCAGGATAAGCTCCGTGCGGTTATGCATGACCAGCACTTCCCGCCGGCGAATCTGATAAATCTCGCCGACCACAATTTCTCCGATTAACTCGGAGTATTCCTGATAGATTTTCTCTTTTTCCAGATCCCGGATGCGCTGGCTGAAGGTCTGGCGCGCCGTCATGATAGCCCGTCGCCCGAACTCGGAAATATCGAGTTCGCTGGCTACCTCGTCGCCCACCTCAAAGTCGGGGTCAATCTTGCGCGCCTCGCTCAGCTCAATCTGGGTCACAGGATCCTCCAGCTCCCAATCCGGCACTACTTCCCGAATATGGAGGATCTGGATATCGCCGTGATCCGGGTTAAAGATGATCTCAAAGGCTTCATCGGATCCATAACGCTTCCGGAGCATTGCCCGGAAGACGTCCTCCACAATCAATTGAAGCGTATCCCGATCGATACCCTTCGAGTGGGCAATCTCTGCAAAGGAAGATACCAGCTCGCTGTTCTGCATGGCTCACCTGTCACCGTCTTAAGGCCCGCTTCACCAGGGCAGGCAGACGCGGGCCGATTGAATTTCTGCGTAGCGCAGCCGACGCAGCGACCCGTCGGGAAGTTGCAGTTCAATGGCTTCCGCATCGGCCTGCTGCAACGTCCCCCGCAGCCGCTCAGCCGGCATGCCCTCCCTGGCCACCAGCAGCACCTCCAGCATTCGCCCCACGTGTTTGGGGTATTGCCGGGGATGCACCAGCGGCCGGTCAACACCTGGCGACGACACGTTCAGCGTGTACGAGCCAGGCAATACGTCGTCACTATCCAATAAAAAGCCTATTTCCCGACTTAATTGTTCCAGATCCTGGAGTGAAGGTCCTCGGTCGCCATCAATAAAAATCTCGACCACGTGCGCGCCTCTTCGACCGCGCACCACCACATCAATCAGAAAGAACGCTGTTCCCTGCAAAACCTCTTCAACCCGGGCGCGGATCTGTTCGACCAGCGCCGACGTTCCGGAAGCTGTCTGCATCATGATTTTTCTCTGCTGCAAAAAAACGCCCGTACCACGGACGGCCGGGCGTCACTACCTGAGCGGGTTGAATGAAAAAAGGGCGGCTTGAGCCCCCCTTTTCATGCACACCGACTCCGTTCCGTGGAGGCGACCTCTCGACCCGCTCACTCCCGACGGGATAAACGACAGGTGCGAAAGCGGGTTCCTCAGACCAACGTGGGTCGCCGCTCGCTTTCGACAGGCTCGGGATAATCAAGCATGTAGTGCAACCCGCGACTCTCTCGACGCATTTGCGCACTTCGAATGATGAGGTAGGCTACCGCGATCATGTTTCGCAACTCACACAAGCCTGGAGAAAGGCGAGCCCGCCGGTAAAAGTCTTCCGTTTCTTCGTAGAGGAGCCGCGTGCGACGCAGTGCCCGTTCCAGACGAAGTTGCGAGCGCACAATGCCCACGTAGTCCCACATGATGCGCCGCAGCTCATCACGATTGTGCGAAATAAGCACCCATTCCTGGGGCCGCTCGGTGCCCCGGTCATCCCAGTCGGGAACGTCGGTGCGCCAGGCTTGCGCCTGCACATACTGCACGGCATCTTCAGCCGCACGCCGCGCAAAAACGAGCGCCTCCAGCAGCGAATTGCTTGCCAGGCGATTGGCACCATGCAGCCCGGTGCAAGCGACCTCCCCGGCCGCGTAAAGTCCGTGGATGGTTGTGCGGCCGTGCAGGTCCGTCAGCACGCCCCCGCATTGATAATGCGCTGCCGGCACCACCGGAATGGGCTGCTGCGTCATATCAATGCCATAGCTCAGCAAGGTCTGATAAATATTGGGAAAGCGACGCCTGATCTCCTCGGCAGGCCGGTGCGAAATGTCCAACCAGACATGAGGCTCCCCCCGCCGCTTGAGCTGATCATCTATAGCCCGCGCGACAATGTCGCGGGGCGCCAATTCGGCCCGCGGGTCATAGTGCGGCATAAAACGCTCTCCGGCCAGATTATAGAGCCGAGCGCCTTCTCCCCGCACCGCCTCGCTGATCAAAAACGACCGTTCCTGAGGCCCTTCTGGATGAAAGAGCGTGGTCGGATGGAACTGAATGAACTCCATGTTGGCGACCCGCGCCTTTGCACGGTAGGCCATGGCCACGCCGTCACCGGTCGCCACGGGAGGGTTTGTGGTGTGTAGATATACTTGTCCCGATCCTCCCGTGGCAAGCAGCGTAGCCTTTGCTAGAAAGGTATGTATGACATCTGCCTGTTCATCCAGCACATAGGCTCCGAAACAATGGATGTCTGGCCGCAGGCGCGAGACGTATTGACCGAGATGGTGTTCGGTGATGAGATCAACGGCGTAGTGATATTCAAAAATGTGAATGTTGGGGTGAGCGCGCACGCGCGCCAGCAGAACCCGCTCCACTTCCCGCCCTGTTGCATCGGCAGCGTGCACGATACGGTTTCGGGAGTGCCCGCCCTCCCGCCCGAGATGCAACCGCCCCTGCTCATAAGTAAACTGCGCGCCGAGCGCGATGAGCTCGCGTACCCGTTCGGGCCCCTCCCGCACAACCGTCTCAACCACTACGCGGTCGCACAGCCCGGCTCCTGCCTCTAACGTATCCTGCACGTGCTGCTCAAACGAGTCGGCCGCGTCCATGACGGCCGCAATGCCTCCCTGCGCGTAGTTCGTGTTCGACTCGACGCTTTCTTTCTTGGTGACAATGGCCACCGAGCCGTGGTCGGCTACGCGCAGAGCAAAGGTCAGACCGGCAATTCCGCTACCGATGACCAGAAAGTCAAACTGATAGCGCTCGGGCATGTCAGGAGACTTCGTTCACCTGCGACAGCAGGTAGGCACGGATGAAAGGATCCAGTTCTCCATCCATCACAGCCTGCACATCCGTCACCTTGGTTTCCGTGCGATGGTCGTTGACCATCGTGTAGGGCTGAAAGACGTACGAACGAATCTGGTTACCCCACTCAATCTTTTTCTTCTGAGACTCGCGTTTGCGCTTTTCCGCCTCACGGATTTCACGTTCCAACTGGTAGATGCGACTTTTGAGCATGGTCAGGGCCCGCTGCCGATTCTGAAGCTGGCTGCGCTCCTCCGTGCATTCGGCGACCACCTTGACCTCTTCGCCGTTTGAGAGTTTTCCTCGCCAGATTAGCCGGACGCCCGTCTCCACCTTGTTGACGTTCTGCCCGCCCTTTCCACTGCTACGGAACGTCTGCATTTCAATTTCGTCCGGGCGAATATTAACCTCAATCGTATCGTCGATTTCTGGATAGACAAACACGCTGGCAAACGACGTATGCCGCCGGCCACTTGCATCAAATGGCGAAATGCGCACCAGCCGATGCACGCCGGACTCACCTTTCAGGTAGCCGTAGGCATACGGACCGGCGATGCGCAGCGAAGCGCTCTTGATACCCGCTACGTCCCCCGCCTGGTACTCAAGCAGCTCCACCGTATAGCCATGCCGCTCGCCCCAGCGCGTGTACATGCGCAGGAGCATCTCGGCCCAGTCCTGGCTTTCAGTCCCCCCAGCGCCCGGATGAATGGTCAGGATAGCGTTACGATGGTCGTCCGGATCGGTCAGTAAGCTGCGCAGCTCCAGCTCGTCAAGCTGTTGCTCCAGGCGGGCCACTTCCCGCTCAATCTCCTCCTGGAGGTCTGCTTCCGGATCTTCCTGCTGGAGCTCCAGGAGCGTTAACACATCATCTGCCTGGCGACGCAGTCGCTCCCACGCCGCCACCCAGGATTCCTCTTCAGCAATCTGCTTTTCCACAGCACGCGCCCGCTCTGGATTGTCCCAGAAGCCTGGCGCCAGTCGCTCTTCATTCAGCGCGGCAATCTTCTGTTTACGCCCGGGGATGTCAAAGAAACCTCCCGAGCGTGTCCACACGCTCTAACAGGCTTTGGATTTTTTCTTGCATTGCAATAACGGTTTTTGTACTCCCTGCAAACGTTCTATGCCTGTTGCGGCGCTGACAACGACAACGCACGGCTCAGGTTTCCACCCGACGCTCCTCTTTCACCCGCGCTACAAACCGCTGAATCCGGCGCACCGCTTCCCGAATATGCTCCAGCGATGTGGCGTAGGCGCAGCGAACGTAGCCTGCTCCGCTCGGGCCAAATGCATCCCCCGGCACTACGGCAACCCGCTCTTCCCGAAGCAGCCGCTGCGCAAACTCCTCAGACGTCAATCCAGTGGAACGAATGTCCGGGAAGCAATAAAAAGCCCCCTCCGGCTCAAACGTAGGCAGACCAGCCGCCCGCAATCCATCGACAATCACGCGGCGACGCTCGTCGTACGCCCGACGCATCCGTTCCACATCCTCCTGGGCCTCTCGAAGTGCTGCCAGCGCTGCCACCTGCCCCATCGTAGGCGCACTCATCACCATATACTGGTGCAACTTATACATCGCCTTCAAGATGGGCTCCGGCGCACAGGCATACCCAATCCGCCAGCCCGTCATGGCATAATCCTTTGAAAAACCGCCCAGCAACACGGTACGCTCCCGAAGCCCCGGAATCGACGGCACGCATACATGTCCTTCTGCATACGCACGGCCATAAATCAATCGGTCATAAATCTCATCAGAAATGACAAACAGATCATGCCGGACCACCAGCTCCCCGATCTCCTCCATCGTCTTCCGACGCAGCACAGCCCCTGTCGGATTGTTCGGATAGCCGATCATGAGCACCTTGGTGCGCGGCGTAATGTACGGTTCCAGATCGGCTGCCGTCACCTGGAAATCATTCTCTACTGAAGTGGGCACATACACCACACGCCCTCCCGCAAAGGTAGCCGTTGGTCCATATGAAACAAAACAGGGCTCGGGAATCAACACCTCATCCCCGGGCTCCACCAGCGCCAGCATGGCCAGTTGAATGCCTTCCGCAACCCCTACCGTTACCAGAATTTCTCGCGCCGGATCGTAGCGCACGCCATAGCGCCGGGCCAACTCCTCTGCAATCGCCTCCCGCAACTCGATCAATCCAGCATTGGCCGTATAGCCTGTCTGACCTGCCCGCAGCGAAGCAATAGCCGCCTCAATGGCAGCCGGCGGCGAAACAAAATCGGGCTCGCCAATTCCCAGCGAGATAACGTCGTCCATGGTAGCGGCAATCTCAAAAAAGCGCCGAATGCCGCTGGGCGGCACGTTGCGCACGCGGGCTGCCAGACGCGCCTCCAGTGAAGATAACGGAGCCGTACGGTCTGTCATGGGTTCCATCGATCCATGCTTACAAGCGTGAGGGTGAAATATACGTGCTTTCGGCGCCCCTTGCACAGGCAGGTATCCATGGCCTGGCAAGGATCTCGCCAATGTTCTATTTTATCTCAAGGACACCCCGGAAACGCTTTCAAACAGACCACAAGTTTCCTTATGGCTACGATTTTTCACAACTACATCAACGGCGCATGGGTTGACTCCGCATCAGGACGTACGTTTGAAGATCGCAATCCGGCACGCTGGTCTGACCTGATCGGTCTGTTTCCTCGCTCTTCTGCAGAAGATGTAGACCAGGCCGTGGCCGCTGCCCGGGCAGCCTTCCCGGCCTGGCGGCGCTTGCCCGCTCCCCAGCGGGGAGAGATCCTGCGACGCGCCGGCGATCTGCTCCGCGCTCGCAAAAATGAGATAGCTCGCGCCATGACGCGCGAAATGGGGAAGCCGTTTTTTGAAACGCGCGGCGACGTGCAGGAAGCCATCGACACGGCCTATTATGCAGCCAGCGAAACGCGCCGCCTCTTCGGCCACACGGTCCCCAGCGAACTGCCCCGCAAGTTCAACATGACCATCCGGCAGCCGCTGGGCGTCGTGGGTGTTATTACGGCCTGGAACTTCCCGGTAGCCGTGCCAAGCTGGAAGATCTTCCCGGCGCTTGCCTGCGGGAACACCGTAGTCTTCAAACCCAGCGAAGATGCCCCCCACAGTGGCATGCTCTTCGTCCAGACCCTGATCGAAGCGGGCGTGCCTCCAGGCGTCATCAACCTGGTGCACGGCGACGCTGAAGCAGGAGCAGCTCTCGTAGCGCATCCGGATGTGCAGGCCATCTCCTTTACGGGCTCTTCAGAAGTGGGTGCTCGCATTGGAGAAATCTGCGGCCGCCTCCATAAACGATGCTCCCTGGAAATGGGCGGGAAAAACCCGCTCATTGTTATGGAAGACGCCGACCTCGACCTCGTCATTGATGGGGTCCTCTGGGGCGCCTTTGGCACCACAGGCCAGCGCTGCACGGCCACCAGCCGCCTGATTCTGCATGAGGCAGTGCACGACGAAGTGGTCGAACGACTCTGCAACGCGGCTCGGCGTCTCCGCCTCGGCGATGGCAATCAGAAAGGTACAGACATGGGACCGCTTATCAACCAGGCTGCCCTTGAAAAAGTGCAGCGCTACGTTGAGCTCGGGCTTCAAGAAGGAGCCCGCCTGGTACTGGGCGGCCGGCGCGCCACCGGATCAGGCCTGGACGAAGGCTTTTTCTTTGAGCCCACCATCTTTGTAGACGTCAAACCCGACATGCGCATTGCGCAGGAAGAAATCTTCGGGCCCGTCCTCTCGGTGCTGAAGGTCAGTTCGCTCGAAGAAGCCCTTGAGGTAGCCAATAGCGTGCGCTACGGTCTGTCGTCCTCTATTTATACCCGCGACCTTGGACGGGCTTTTCAGGCAATTCAAGAGCTGGAAGCGGGCATCGTGTACGTAAACGCCCCGACCATTGGCGCAGAAGCTCATCTGCCCTTTGGCGGCGTCAAACAGACCGGCAACGGCCACCGGGAGGGCGGCTGGGAAGTATTTGACTTCTACACCGAAACCAAAACCGTCTACATCGACTACAGCGGCCGCTTGCAACGCGCCCAGATCGACACGGCGCAAGACTGATTTACGTCTCCTCGTCAATGAGGAGCACATGCCGGAAGTAAACTTCTTGTTCGAAAGAGGCGCCCAGCGCGCCGGCTACCAGCGCAAGCGTCGCGACAAAGCCGGCAAAGGTCAGATAGTGCTGCCAGGTGGGCGCCAGATCCGCCCAGCCGGCAATCAACCGAAACGTGAACAGCAGCCTGCTCACCAGAAGCACCGCACAGAAAATGACGACAAACGTTGTCGCCATGCCCAGCACGACCGCCATGCTGGCCGCCATACCGGCCACCGTACGCTGCTCACTGAAACGCACTTCCCATCGATGCCGCCGAAGTAGATGCTGGCGCTGGAGCACGTAAAGCGATGTGATGGCGAGTATGAGAAGGGCCAGCAGCGCAACGCGCAGCGGTGGCTGGCTCATGCCCAGCTCCCAGACCTCTGCCGTTAAGAGCAAAAACAACACAGCAGAAAAAGCCGCCGTCGTCAGGCGACTGAAACGCAGGGGGAAAAGCCACGGCTCGACCTCCCGCACCGCCTCCCAGATATTGCGCCACTCACGTCCCAGTACTCGTAACCCAAATCCTAGCCGAGCCCCCCATTTGCGCGCCAATCCCGGCCGACGATACGCCAACGTTTCCTCCAGACGCTCAGCCGCTACCTCCCGCAGCGCTTTTTCCATGCGTTCTCGGTCGCGAAGCCGATGCATGCGGTCCAGATCGGCCGCCGTCTTCAGGTCATACATAAAATCGACCGGATCATCCTGATGAGAAAGGCCGTTCAGATGCCCCAGCAGATGCATTGCCAGCGCTGTTACCCGCCGCGCAATGATTTCAATCCGCTCCGACTCCTCCACCTGTTCATCCTCCACGATAGGATCCAGCCGCTGCGTTGAGAGGACGGCGGCGTCAAGCGCCGATGACGGGGCGCCCAGTGCAAAAGGCTTGTAGTGACTTTTCAGCGCCGCAGCAGTGACCACCAGCACAAAATCCCAGCGCCCATGATCGCGTTCATCGGTGGCCGCTTCCAATAACTCAACGGGCTCAACAGGAGAGGTTGCGCGCAACTCTCGCCGCCAGACAACCGGAAAGCGCCAGCAAAAGCCCGGAAACCATGCCGTAACCAGCTCGGCCAGACGCGCTCGGGCCAGCGCCAGAGCTCGCCGGTCTACCTCATCAAACGCGCCGGCTAACACCCAGCCCACCTCGACCGTAAGCTCTCGGTCGACAGACTGGGACGCCGGCGCTGCCAGCTCTAACGTAGTTCGAAACTCGTCGCCCATCGGGTTATATCGAATCCGTTACGGCCCGGGCACGCTTTCCAAGAACCAGAATGACGGCACTTCGTTTCTGGGGTGTTTTGACAGACAGGGAACGATCCAGTTACTTCCATGCTGCTGGCGGCGGGTCTGCAACTGCCTTTCCTGGGCGAGCTGGTTACGCTCCTGGGCGCCGGGACAGCCATTGCTTACCTCTGCTATCGACTGCGCTTAGAGCCGGTGGTGGGCTTTCTCCTGGCCGGCGTGCTGGTAGGCCCCGGAGGCATTGGCCTGGTTCAGAATGAGACGCTCATCGGCCGCATGGCCGAAATCGGCGTCATTTTGCTGCTGTTCTCGATTGGCGTTGAATTCAGCCTGGAAAAACTGGCCCGGCTCAGTCGCCTGGTGTTAGGCGGGGGCCTACTGCAAATGGGTATCACAACGATGCTGGTGGCGCTGCTGCTTGCGCTGATGGGTACGTCCTGGCCCGTCGCCATCTTTACTGGAACACTGGTAGCGCTGAGCAGCACCGCCCTCGTAATGAGTCTGTTGACCGAGCGAGGCGAAACCGGAAGTGCTGCCGGTCAGGCCAGTCTGGCCATCTTGATTTTTCAGGATCTCGCGGCCGTTGGTCTGGTCCTCCTGGTGCCTATCATGGGAGGCGCAGGCGGCTCCGCGACTGATGTTGTTTTTACGCTGCTGAAGGCCCTGCTCCTCATTGGCGTAGTGCTAGTACTGGCGCGCTTATTGATTCCCCGCCTGCTCGACTATGTCGCGCGCACCTATCGGCACGAGCTATTTCTACTAACGGTTGTCACGCTCTGCTTTGGGACGGCTTTTGTTACCGGACTGGTCGGCATTAGCCTGGCCCTGGGAGCGTTCCTGGCCGGCCTGGTGGTCAGCGAAAGCCCTTATGCCGAGCACACGCTCAGCGAAATCTTACCGCTGCGCACGGTTTTCAATGCGATGTTTTTTATGTCGGTGGGCATGTTATTGGACGTACGCTTCGTGCTCACCAACCCCGGCCTCGTGTTTGGCATTGCGCTGCTCATTGGAGTTCTGAAAGCAGTGGTTACGGGCGCCAGTGTGCTCGCGCTGGGCTATGGGCCGCGCGTGGCCGCTATCGTCGGGCTTGGGCTGGCGCAAATCGGCGAGTTCTCTTTTGTGCTGGAACGACTGGGCCGGGAAGTTGGCCTGCAACCGCTAGGCCAGCCAGACGGCGATGCCCTTTTCATTGCTTCGGCAACGCTGCTCATGCTGGTCACGCCGCTTCTGCTACCTGCCGGCCACCGGCTGGGACGCTGGCTGGAGGCGCGGTGGCCGGTTCGTCTGCCGGCCGAGCTGACGGCTGATGGCCAGGAAGTTTCTTTAGAGAACCACCTGATTCTGGTAGGCTACGGACGAGACGGGCAGCACCTGGCCTGGATGCTACGGCCCCTTCAGCTCCCCATGCTCGTCATCGATTTAGACCCGCACCGCGTGCTCGAAGCGCGCGAAGCAGGTTTGCCCACGCTGCTGGGCGACGCAAGCCGACGCGCCATTCTGGAAGCCGCCGGCATCCGCCAGGCAAAGGCACTCGTAGTGCTGATCGACGACCGCACCGCAGCCGAACGCCTGGTGCGCCTGGCCCACTACCTGAACCCCACCTTACGGATTATTGCACGAGCCGGTTTGCTTCGCGACGTGGAGGCGCTGCGCGAGGCCGGGGCCGATCTGGTTGTGCCGGAAGAGCTCGAGACGCCGTTGCGGCTATTCTCCCATGTGCTCAACGCCTACGGCCTTTCTGCCGAAGAAGTGGCTGCCGAAATTCAGGCGCTCCGCGCCGACAACTATCAGGCGTTTCGCCATCCGGAGCACGTCCAGCACGTTCTTTCGGCGCTTACCCGCGACCAGTTGCACACGCGCGAAGTCACTGTGCATCCCACCGCGCCCGTTGTGGGACGCACGCTGGCCGAACTGGCGCTGCGCTCTCGCTATGGCATTACCGTCCTGGCCGCTTACCGCAACGATCGTTTTATCCCCAACCCGGGAGGCGACTTTCAGATTCGTCCTGGGGATCGACTGGTGCTTGTGGGGCCAGCCCAGGCCTTCGTCGCCTGCAGCTCGCTGTTTCGCACCCCTCTTGCCGCGCAACATGCACGCCAACTGGGCTTTTCTGCTCAGGAAACAGCCGAACTGGAAAAGGTGGAGCCTTCCTACCCCTCCCAGTAGGCCCAGTAGCGCCGGTCCGGCACGCCGTAGTAACGGAAGGGCTGTCGCCGTTTCCGAGAGTAGAACAGACCGATCAGCAACAGTCCCGCTACAAATCCACCGATGTGCGCCCAGTAGGCTACCCCTCCTCCTACCTGCGTAAAGGCGGCCGAGGTCAACCCGCCTACAATCTGCAGCGCAAACCACCACGTCAGTACGAAAGCGGCAGGCAGGGCTATGATCGGAAAAAAGAACAGCAGAGGCACGGCCAGAAACACGGTCGCCCGCGGAAACAGCACCAGGTAAGCGCCCAGAACTCCTGAAATAGCCCCACTGGCGCCAATAGCCGGCACTGTGCTGGTGGGATTCATCAGCACATGGGCGATGCCGCCCGCCAATCCGCTGAGCAGGTAAAATGCCAGAAAACGCCCTGATCCGATCGTTCCCTCCAGCGACTTACCATAGACGTTGAGATAGAGCATATTGCCGATCAGGTGCGCAAAGCCACCGTGCAGGAACATCGACGTAAAGAGCGTTAGCAGCACCTCAGGCTGCTCCTGCCAGTTCATAATCCAGGCAGGTACCGTCCCCCAGCGATACAGGAAAGCTTCCAGGCGCGGCCCCTGCAACAGTTCTACGAAGAAAAAGAATACGTTGAGTCCGATCAGGGTGTAGGTTACAAACGGGTAATGCCGCTCAGGGATGTCGTCGCCAATGGGAATCATGACGGCTGTCGTCCGGCTGGTCTATCAGAGCGATACGGAAGCGGCACGTACTCTACGGACGGCCGCATGCGGGTAGGCTGCGGATACAAGGCCATGAGCGAGTAAATTTCTGGAGGCATATCGGTTGAGACAGGCAACCCGAGCGCCCGCACATCATCCACCCGAAGCGGATGGTCGTGCGTCCACACCCCACTGGTTAGCAGGTGCGCCACCCGGGCTGCCCGCTCGGCCGGCATTTTACGTTCAAGCAACTGCCGCACGCTGTGCGCCACCTGTCCAAGTGCCTTTTCGGCTACATCGGCCAGAATCAGGGTTTCATCACTGACCTGTCCGGCTCCCTTGCGGCGCACGGCTGCTACAATGGAGGCCGCTGCATGCTGACCGATTTGCGGATCGACAGGTCCCAGCACCGCAAAAGGATCCATGACAATCTCGTCGGCTGCCAGCGCCAGCAACGTCCCGCCACTCATTGCATAGTGCGGCACAAAGACCGTCACCTTGGCCGGATGCTGCGCCAGTGCCCAGGCGATCTGCTCCGCAGCCAGCACCAGACCGCCCGGCGTGTGCACGATCATATCAATTGGACAGGCAGGATCCGTCATGCGGATAGCCCGCAGCACCTCCTCCGCATCGTCGATAGAAATGTATCGGTGAATGCCGATGCCCAGCAACGAAACGGTTTCCTGCCGATGAATCAGGGAGATTACCCGAGATCCTCGCTTTTGCTCTAATCGTCGCATGATCTGCGCCCGCCGCGCCTCTAAAATTTGCTGGCGCAGAGCAGGCGTCAGGCTCATCAGAATGAGAAATAGGAAAAACAGATCATTCATGACTCCTGGCAGGTGCGTTACAACAGCAGGTTAAATATCTCCATTGCCCGTTCCCAGTGCAAGGCCTGGGGATTTTTGACGTCGGGATCCAGAATCTTAAACGCTCGCGCCAGCGCTACCGTGAGCGCGCCAACCAGGCGAGGAAGCTCTGCCTCTACTTCGTAGCTGTACGCTAAATCAAGCGGTGGTAACGTTGCCAGATGCTCCAGAATCGGTTCCAGCTCTAGCTCCGTGTCAAGGGTTTCAAAGACGCGGATGCTTTCGCGCAGGCCGTTTGTAACGGGCAGGTCATGCACCTGAATGACGTCGCGTCCGTTAGCCCGGGCTGTCGCCTGCGCGGCCAACAGCAGATCATAAATCTTCTGCCGCAGAAAGTCGGTCAGACGCTTCAGATCACTTTTATCGACGTCTAAGCCAGCGGCCATGCGAAACAGCCGCTCGAACTTAGCCACAGCCATTAAATCCGCCATTGTCTTTCCTTCTGTTGGTTTGACATAAAAATCCCTCCTCCCCTTCTACCCGGTCCTTTCCTCGTGAAGGGATGCGTGCCCGGTTTACTGCTGCGCTCGCTGCAATCCTACGCTCTGCAGCCGAATGATTTCTTTCGTATCGTCGTCACGCACGATCTCAATCGTGCTTACAAAGCCGTTATCCTCCTCAACAACCCAGATTTCCTTTGGACGATAGATCAGATGATCTACGCCTTCCAGCGCTACTTCAAAGACGTTATCTTTGGGATCATAGCTAACGCCCAGCACGCGGGCGTAGTCTGAGGCAAACTGGTCGCCCAGCTTGGGGTCCACAATTTCTACGACCGCGTCCTCCGGGTTCAGATCCTCCAGAAACGCTTTCGTGAAGCGATCGAAGTATTCCTTCCACTGCGCGCGCGGAAGTTGTTTGGTTACCGCCATCTTGCCTCCTCCAGTTTAGAGGTTAGCAGTGAATGCCTGCCGAAGTGGCAGGCGACTCGTCCGCTGTGCTTTTGCAGCAAGCCATGGACCGATCTGCCAGAAACGACAGAAACGGGCACTTTTGCTGTCCATTCTGGCACCCGGCACGGTTTTCCCTCATGTGCTGGCATAAACAAAGTACCGACAGCTTGTCGGTGCAGGGGAGATTAACCAACCAACCTCAATGAAGCCATGGCTGACCGCATTTATTTCCCGAGTTTCACAACGTTGCAGCGCGAAATGAACCGGCTGTTCGACGAATTTCTACGGGGCGCAGAAACCGGCGAAGCTCCGGCCACCTGGACGCCGCGGGCGGATCTGGCAGAAACGGATGAAGCTTACCTGATCCGCATTGATCTGCCCGGCGTAGCCAAGGAGAACCTGGACCTTCAATTCAATGAAGGCGTGCTGACGGTCTCTGGAGAGCGGCCCGCTGAATACGAAGGCACGGAGGAAACCGTACGGCATGTGGAGCGCCCGCATGGTCGGTTCTTCCGAAGCTTCACGCTGCCGCAGACGATCGATCCGGCTGGCATCAAGGCCGAAATGCGAGATGGCGTGCTTACGATTCGCATTCCAAAGCTGGCTGCCCATCAGCCGCGTAAAATCAAAGTGGAGTAAGCGAAGCGCGCAGCATGGCAATGCCCAAAAGCCGGCGCGAAGCGTCGGCTTTTTCATTAGCCGAGCGCCACGTCAAGCGTAAGCATCACCATGATGCCCAGCATGGTTCCAAGCGTGGCCAGCCGCTCATGTCCCATGCGATGCGTCTCCGGGAGGATTTCGTGGCTGATCACATAAAGCATGGCCCCTGCCGCAAACCCCATCGCCCAGGGCAACAGCACGCTCATGTAGTGCACCAGCGCGGCTCCCAGCACAGCGGCTGGAATCTCTACCAGGCCTGAACGTACTCCCACCATGCTGGCATAGAAACGCGCCCCCAGACCGGCACTGAGCGAAGAAACCGCTACCGAAAGCCCTTCCGGAATGTTCTGAATGCCGATGGCCAGCATAAGTTGGATAGCTTCCCGATAGTGGCCACTGCCAAAGCTGACCCCTACGGCCAATCCTTCCGGCATATTGTGCAGCGTAATGGCAATGATAAAAAGCCACACCCGACGGATACGCTGCACGTTAGGCCCTTCATGCCCTTTAACGAAGTGCTCATGCGGCAGCCATCGGTCGCCTGCGTCCATCACCAGTGCCCCTAACGTCAGTCCGCCCAGCACAGGAAGCAACCCGCCATATTCAATACCGGGCAGAATGAGACTGGTAAAACTGGCGGTTAGCATAACGCCGGCAGCAAATCCAAGGGCAGCATCCAGAAAACGCTGGGATGGACGCGGCCAGAGTAGTAACACAAAGGCACCGCCCATATTTAACAACGCGATAACCAGTCCGCCCAGCAATCCCAGCAAGACCGGATGTCCATCCAGCGTTTCGATCAGCGCTTCCATGATCGATTGGACTTACCGTCTCCCGTCATTTCATGCAACAAACCATTTCCCGAGCGGCTTGGCGAAGACGCCACGCAGATTGTTGCGTAAAAAAACGCGCCGCAAAATAACGTCCCCGAGATCTCTAATGCAATCGGCTCAGCGGAGGTAGAAGCGCGGAGGATCGTCTCCTACGTAGGCGCAGATTTCCAGGTGTTGCATGATGGGAGCAGCTTTCACCTTGTGCATGAGCACTTCCTCCACCTGAAAGAGGCCGGTCACGTGCTCCATGTAAGCCGCTATGCGGACGGGCTTGCGTTCTCCAGGGCCAATGTGCACGCGCGTGATCGCACTGGCAGAATAGCGGTGAATGTCGCCAATCATAGGGTCGCGGTTGATCATTTGCGGAATGCGTGAGCGTCCGTGCGTCATATCGGTCCCATCGGCAACCAGCACAACGCCCGCCTCAATGGAGTGAATGCGCACGTTGCCCATGTGTCCTACAATGCATTCATGTACCAGCGCCCGCAGGACAGCCCGCATCGGATCTCCCTCCGCATAAACCAGCTTCAGATAGTGTTGGATAAATGGATCAACCAACGTCAGCGCCCACTGCTCATGTCCTTCGCGGGTAATGCCCATACCGGCATCATGCAGAAACGCGGCCAGCGCTACGGCTACCTGCGCATCCTCATAAGTACCCACCTCTTCCATTTCAAGCGACGGCCGGATCCCTCCCTCATAGAGCAATCGCAAAATTTTCAAAGCATTGTAGGTAACTATGCGGGCATGCACTGGTCCATGATCGTTGTACCCCAACCGCCGTACCGATACGACATTGGCATAGCTCAGATAATGATGCAGCGTGCGATCAACCAGCAGATGAGAAAGCAGCGTGTGCACCCGGCCTTCCGTTCGGTCCAGAAGCGCCCGGTCCAGCTCTATTTGCTTGGCGCTAACGCCTTTCCAATCTGGAAAACGATGGGCGGCGTCTCGATAAACCGTAGCTTCTGCCCGCACCTTTTCTGCCGCAGCATCCTCAGCTTTCGCCGAAAGGGCTGCCGGCTTTTTTTCTAGTTCCATCGCACCCTCTGCGTTCATGATTGGGCAAAAATAAAACAGGGCGGCCCTGCTAAGGTTGCCGCCCTGTCGATTTATTTACGGGTTAGTTTCAGGCGTCAGTCGCTCTTTTCCTCAGACGTCTCATCTTCCGCTGCAGCTTCAGGTGCCTGCGCCTCCCCTGATGGCTGGGCTGCTTCCTCTGCTTGCTGTCCTTCCTCCTGCGCGGCCTTTTCGGCTGCCTCAAGCTGCGCTTTCAGATCCTCCAGACCGCTGAGCTCGCCTAGCGTGGTGGGGCCGGTAACCGCCTTCCGCTGATATTCTCGCACCGCCTTTTCCTGCTGTTTACGCTCCTCACGCCGGCGTCGCTCTTCCTCGGCTCGCCTTGCCTCTGCTTCCGCCCGTTCTTTAGCAACCTCGCTGAGGACAATTTCCCGGTCGGTTGCGCTAAAGCGAATCACGCGCAGCTCCAGCTCATCCCCTTCGTTATAGAACTCCTGAAAGTTCTTTCCGTGTTTGAGCTCATTGGCTGGCACAAACGCCTCCACGCCCAGCGGCAACTCGACTACCAGACCGTTTTCTTCAAAGCGGACCACTTTAGCCTTATGATCGGTCCCTTCGGCATAGACCGTGGCAAAGTCGTTCCACGGATTGGTCTGCACCTGCTTGTGCCCCAGCGAAATGCGCCGATTTTCTTCATCGACCTCAAGGACGACCACATCCAGTTCCTCTCCTTCCTTAACCACCTCGCTCGGATGCTGGATGCGCCGCGTCCACGACAGGTCACTGATATGGACCAGCCCATCAATGCCCGGCTCAATCTCTACAAAGACTCCGAAGTTGGTAATCTTGCGCACCTTGCCACGCAGCACCGTGCCCGGCGGATAGCGCTCGGCAAGCCCCTCCCACGGATTGGGCTCTAACTGCTTCATGCCCAGTGAAATCTTCCGCCCCTCTCGATCGATGTTCAGGATCTTCACCTTAACAAGCTGGCCCAGCGATACCTTCTGACTCGGGTGCTTGATATGATCGGTCCAGCTCATCTCGGAAATATGCACCAGCCCCTCAATGCCCTTCTCCAGTTCGACAAAAGCGCCATAGTCGGTAATAGACACCACCTTCCCTTCGACGATGTCGCCCTCCTTATACTTCTCGTCAATGTTCTCCCACGGATGAGGCTGGAGCTGCTTCAAGCCCAGCGAAATGCGCTGGCGCTCCTTGTCGTAGTCAAGCACCACAACGTTTAGCTTCTGGCCGAGCTGCACCAGCTCCGAGGGATGCGAAACGCGACCCCACGAAAGATCCGTAATGTGCAGCAGCCCATCGACGCCACCGAGGTCAATGAAAACACCGAAGTCTGTGATGTTTTTGACGGTGCCCTCCAGCACCTGGCCGGGCTCCATCTTCGACAGAATCGCCTCGCGCTGCTTCTGCAGTTCTTTCTCCAGCAGCGCCCGATGCGAGACCACGACGTTTTCATTGGCTGGGTTAATTTTGACGATCTTGAACTCCATGCGTTTGCCAATGTAGGCGTCGAAGTCGCGCACGGGCCGCACGTCGATCTGAGAGCCCGGCAGGAACGCCTCCAGGCCATCGAAAATTTCGGCGATCATGCCGCCTTTAACGCGGCGCACAATCGTTCCTTCGATGACTTTTTCATTGTAGTAGGCATCTTCGACCCGCTGCCAGCGACGGAGGCGGTCAGCCCGCGTCTTTGAGAGCACTAACTGCCCCTGGGCGTCCTCCAATTTTTCAACAAAGACTTCAACCTCGTCGCCTTCCTTGATTTCGGCGTCGCCAAACTCGCTGCGCGGAATGATGCCCGAGCTCTTAAAGCCGATGTCAATCAGCACTTCTTTTTCACCAACGGCCAGGATGCGCCCTGTGACGATCTCCCCTTCCTGAACGGCTGTAAAGCTCTGCTCAATTTGCTGGCGCAACTGTTCATGGAACGGATCGATCTCCGGCGACGCCTGTTGCTTCTCCAGCTCTTCCAGTTTGATAACCGGGCCCGTAATTTCGCCCCGAAAGCCCATGACCGGCTTCGTGGCTTCTGGGGGCGTTTCAGTCGAGGTGGCTTCCGGAGCCGCCTCTGCCTCTTCGGCCTCTGCTTGAGCCGGAGCGGTGGCGTCCGAAGCTGCTTCCTGTGCCGTTTCGGCTGGTGTCTCGGCTTGCGGAGTCTCGGTCGTCGAAGCCGTTTCCGCGTGGGCCTGCTGCGCCGTCTCCTGCGGCTGCGGAGATTTCTCGGTTGTCTCTGTCATCTCAGAGACCTGGGTCGACTGTTTCTGCTCGTCTGCCATAGACTTTTTTCCGAAGGCAAGACCCGGGCACGTGCGGAGAAGCGAGCCTCGCCTTCTGTTCCTCATTTAGTGTACCCGCCCGGGCTTCTCCGGCCACACCGGACGGGCCGGGTTTGAAGGTTTACTTTGCACACAAATGCGCGGACATAGAAGTTCAAAACCGGAGGCCCGCGCTCCGGTTTCCGCCTGCATCGCAAGCGTTGCCGCTAAACGTGCAAACGACGCTGGCGTTCCCGGATCAGCTCGTACACGCGCTGCACCTGCTCGTCAATACTCAGCGAAGTCGTGTCCAGTTCGACGGCATCCTCGGCTTTGCGCAGCGGCGCCAGGGTTCGCTGCTGATCCTGCGCGTCGCGTTGGCGAATCTCGGAAAGCACCTGTTCCAGAGGCACCTTCTGCCCTCGGGCCGCCAGCTCGCGTTGACGTCGCCGGGCCCGCTCTTCTGGATCAGCCACCAGAAAAACCTTTACTTCGGCTTCGGGAAAGACCACGGTACCAATATCCCGGCCATCCAGCACGACACCGCCATATGCTTGCTCCCAGGCCCGTCCAATGCGGCGCTGCTCTTCCAGTAGCCGCGCGCGCACCTCAGGCCACGTGCTGATGCGACTGGCAGCCTGACTGACCTCAGGCGTGCGGATGGCCTCCGTTACGTCCTCGTCATCCAAAAAGACGCGCAGCGCGCCGCGCTCCCACACCACACGCAATTGTGTGCGCGCCAGCGCTTCCTTTGCCCTTTGCGGATCCAGCGTCGGATCCTGCCGAAGCAGCGCCAGCGCCAGCGCCCGGTACATGGCGCCCGTGTCCAGGTAAGGATAGCCCAGGCGCTCGGCTACCCTGCGTGCCGTCGTGCTCTTTCCTGCACCGGCCGGACCATCAATTGCAATGATCACGGAACTTCTAACGTCTGGCTTGATTTTTTTGAGCCGCACCAAACAGGCAAGCCATGCGCAAACTGGCGCACCACGAAATTCCACGTCCGGATCCTGAAACGCTGCGCCAAATGCCCCGCCACCCCATCGTGGTGGTGCTGGATAACATTCGTTCGATTTACAATGTAGGTTCCATTTTTCGCACCTCCGACGCCGCCCGCATCGAAAAACTCTATTTGACCGGCATCACGGGAACGCCCGCGCATCGCCAACTGCACAAAACAGCGCTAGGCGCCGAAGAAACAGTCCCCTGGGAATACGTGCGCGATCCCGTTCCCCTGGTCGATACGTTGCGGGAGGCTGGCTATACCATTGCTGTACTTGAACTAACCGATACGCCTACCTACACCCACCAGGTACCAGATACGATCTTTCCATTGGCGTTGATTGTAGGCCATGAACTCTACGGCGTACAACCTGCGTTGATTGAGCGAGCCGATCTGGCCCTTGAAATTCCTCAGTTCGGCAGCAAGCAGTCGCTCAACGTAGCCGTGGCTTATGGGATTGCCGTCTTCGATCTCGTGCGTCAATACCGCCGGCTTCAGGGAGATCCTCGTTTTAGCCCAGCACCTCAGCAGCCCGACGGAGCCGCCGCACACATGCCTCCTTCCCGATAACTTCCATCATTTCAAACAGGCTGGGGCCAAACGATAGCCCGCTGATAGCCAACCGTGTCGGATGAATGATCTCCGCAGCCTTCACGCCCTGTTCCTCAGCCAACTCCCGCAACGCGCGTTCGGCTGTCTCAGCTGTAAACGGCTCCAGTTGCTCCAGCCGATCGGCATAGGCGCGCACCAGGGCAGCCGAGTTTTCCTTCCAGCGTTTTTGGACGCCCTTCTCTTCATACGTTACGGGATCTTCGTAGAAAAAGCGGCAAAATGTAGCCAGTTCTTCCACAAAGGTGATCCGTTCCTGCATCAGCGCTGCCACCCGGCGAACGTACGCCTCGTCGGCCTGGAGCCCATGCTTTTTCAGATAAGGCATGGCCTTGCGGGCCAGTTCCTCCACCGACATGCGTCGAATGAACTGCTGGTTGTACCACTTCAACTTGTCGAGGCTGAACTGTACCGCAGCCGGTCGCACCCGATCGAGCGAGAACGCCTCAATCAACTCCGCTAAGGTGAACACCTCCTGCTCCGTACCTGGATTCCATCCCAGAAAAGCCAGGTAGTTTACGAGCGCTTCCGGTTCGTATCCCTGCTCTCGGTACTGATGCACCAGCACAGGAATGCCCAGTGCATCGGCACTACGTTTGGACAGCTTACCCCCTTTAGGGCTCAGAATCAGCGGCAGGTGTGCCATCTTGGGCATTTCCCAGCCCAGATAGCGATAGAGCAGCACATGCTTGGGCGTAGAGGACAGCCATTCTTCACCTCGGATCACATGCGTAATGCCCATCAAATGGTCATCCACCACGTTCGCCATATGATAAGTGGGCATCCCATCAGACTTGATCAGTACCTGGTCGTCAATCTCTGAACTTTCAAAAGAGACCCAGCCGCGAATCAGGTCATAGAAGCGGATCGTTTCGCGACGCGGCACCTTGAGCCGGATCACATAGGGCACGCCTTCCTCTAGCAACCGCGCTACTTCATCGGCCGGTAACGTGAGCGAGTTGCGCATGCTCATGCGCGTGATCGCATCATATTTGGGGGACGGGTTGCCGCTCTTTTGAAGGCGCCGCCGCATCTCCTCAAGTTCTTCCGGCGTGTCAAACGCATAGTAGGCATGCCCTGCCTCTACAAGCTGCTGCGCATACCGCTGGTACAGCGCTTTGCGCTCCGACTGGCGATACGGTCCGCACGGCCCCCCTACGTCCGGCCCTTCGTCATACGTCAATCCTGCCCACCGCAACGATTCAATAATATCGTTTTCAGCACCGGCGACGTACCGCTCTTGATCGGTATCCTCAATGCGAAGAATAAACTGCCCCCCATGCTTGCGCGCGAACAGAAAATTGTATAGCGCCGTGCGCAATCCCCCTATGTGCAGAAATCCCGTAGGGCTGGGCGCAAACCGCACGCGCACCGGTCCTTCTATTTGATGCGTTTCCATACGAAAGCAGCCGTGTGGTTCGTTTTGTACCCAATCTGCTGCCTGGTAAAGATAACGCTTTGGTCCATTTCCCCGTGGGAAAATTACGAGAACGCCAGCCATCCAAGCATTGCGCGAGGCGTGCGCGCGCCCTAAGTTAGAACGCCTGTTATGCTACGCAAGCCAGCGCCCCTGTCAAACGTACCGTTTTACCAGAAAGCCAGAGTATGCGTACGATCTGCCTGCTGGTCGGAAGTTGGCTGATCCTTGCGACCGGATGCCGCACGGTGTCGCCTCATCCGGTTGAGGATACCAGCGTGGTGGCTATTGCCGGTTCAGAAGTGATCGATCTGGCCACGTTTGAGGCCCAGTATGCCCGCTCCGTCGGGAGTAGACTGGAAGCGGCCGACGACTCACTGGAAGCCTATCGCGACTTTCTCGAACGTTACGTGAACTATCGCCTGCGCGTTCAGGAAGCCCGCACCCGAGGCTACGAGCGCGACGCTGCCCTCATAGCTGAAGTAGAGGCCTACCGAATCGAACTGGCCCGCAGTTACCTCATACGCCGGGAAGTGGTCGAGCCCTTGCTGCGCACGCTCTACCAGCGCATGCCCGACATGGTAGATATCAGTCACATCTTTGTGCGCGTGCCCCCGAACGCTACCCCGGCCGACACGCTGGCCGCTTACCGGCGCTTGCAGGCCTTGCTCGACTCGATCCGCCAGGGAGCCGACTTCAATGAAATCGCCTTCCGCCATTCAGACGATCCGTCAGCCAGGTCGTCTCCTACGACGCGAGGAGGCTGGGGACGCATTGGCTGGATCAAAATGGGTCAGACTATTGAGCCCATGGAGACCTATGCCTTCAACACCCCCGTAGGTGAACTGTCGCCCATTTTTCGCACGCGTTTTGGCTATCATGTACTCAAGGTGCACGCCCGACAGCCCGCTCCGCCTGACGTGCGCGCTGCCCACATTATGATCACTCCAGAGCCGACTCCAGAAGACTCGGCGCGCGCGCACCGCCTGCTTGACAGCCTGCGCTTGCTCGTCCTCCAGGACAAAGCTGACTTTGCAGAACTGGCCCGCCGCTATTCGGAAGACTGGCGCACAAAAAACCGAGGAGGCGACCTGGGCTACCTGAGCTTTGCCCAACCGCTGCCAACAGCAGTGCGCGACACCCTCTTTTCTCTGAAAAAAATCGGGGACGTGTCGCACGTTACCTCCACTTCTTTTGGACTACATATCTTCCAGCTCACCGATCGACGCCCGCTTCCCCCCACCTTCGAAGCGGCGTATGACACCTTGCTAACCGTTGCGGAACGTCTGGGTCGGCTTCAGGCCGCCCGCAAACAATTTGTGCAACGGCTTCGCCAGCGCCTGAGCGTGCATCTCGACACTGCCCGTCTTTTCCAACTGTTGCAGGTAGCTGCTCATCCCGACACGCTGGCCCTGCGCGTGCGCCAGCGCAAGCTGGGAGCGCTTAATCTCTATCAGACGTTCGCCACTATTGAAGATTCTACGTACACGCTGGCCGACTTCGTTGCCTATGTCAACCAGCATAATCTGCTGCGCCGCACCGCACGCCGGGACACGATTGCTCGGGAGCGGCTGCTACGGGCCGTCAATCGTTTTCTGGATGACCGGTTGCTCAACTATGAAGCCCTGCGCAGGGCCGCTGCAGATCCGGAATTTCAGCGCACCATGCGCCACTTTGTCGATGGATTGCTAGCCTTCAAGCTGCTGGAAGAGGCTGTCTGGAAAGCATCTGAACGCGACACGGCCGGGCTGCGCGCTTATTACGAAGCACATGCTTCCGAATTTGTTTTTCCGGAACGCACGCGCGTGCTCAGCTTTCGAAGCCCGCATGACTCCACCCTGGTGCAACGGGTTTATGAACCACTCCAGCGCGGTGTACCGGTAGCTCAATTAATTGCTGAACTGACCTCCGATACCAGTGCAAATGTTACCATCGATACCGTGCACATTGCACGCCCCACAGGTTCTATCTATGACCGTGTGCTACACCTGGAAGCTGGCCGGTACACCGAACCGTTTCGCTCCGGGAACGGCTACCTGCTTCTTTACCATGATGGTCGCGAGCCACCGCGCCTTAAGACGTTCCAGGAAGCCCGTGCGGATGTGCTCAGCGCCTACCAGAAGGTGCTGGAAGCACGCCTGGACCGCGCATTACGCGCACGCTATGGCGTTCGCCTCTTTCCGGAACGTCTTCGCCAGGCCTTCGCTGCCGAACGCCGAATCCTAACCAATACGCACCAATGAAACGGATGCTGCTTTTTGGACTGGTCCTGCTGAGCGGGGTCGGATGCCAGCAAAAACCGCCTCCTCCCGACGTAGTGGCGCGCGTAGGACAGGCCTACCTGACGCGCGACGAACTGTCCCGTGCGCTCCAGCTTCTGCCCGTGCAGATGGATTCAACAGAAGCCAGCCAGCAGGTAATTGAGCAATGGATTACGAACCAGTTGCTCTATCAGGAAGCTTTGCGGCGCGGTCTTCGCGACGACCCTGAGGTGCAACGGCTGCTCGAAGAAAACGAGCGCTCTGTTTTGATCAGTGCGCTGCTTGACCGCATCTACCAGGAAGAAGAAGCGAGCACTGCCCGCCAACCAGATCCTTCTGAGGTGCAGGCCTATTACGAACGCTACAAAGAGCAGCTCCGGCTGCGAGAGCCCTACGTACGCGTCCGTTACCTGCACACCACGCGCGCGCAGGATGCCCGGACCGTCCACCAGACGCTGCAGGAGGCCGAAGCCGTTTCAGACTCCCTCTGGGACGCGCTTGTGGCACGCTACGCAGATAACCCAGAAGAAGCCCGCCTGCTTGCCAGCCGCTACTTCCCTGAATCTCGCCTCTTTACCGCGGCCGTGCTCACTCCGCTGCGCGAAGCATTACAACGCCTGCGTAACGGCGAGTTGGCTTCCCTTATCGAAATCGAAGGCCACTACCATGTGCTCCAGCTTGTAGAACGCCTGCCCATCGGTACCATTCCAGAATTGCGCTGGATTTACGACGAAGTAGCCCACCAGGCTCGCATCCAGGCCCGGAAACAGATCTATGCCCGTCTGGTTCAACGCCTGCGCAATGAAGCGCGCGTGCGGGGTGAACTGGAATTGTACCAGCAATAGCGCACCTGCACGCTCTGCCTGTCCCTGAGCAAGCCACAAGACGCATGCGTCGGTTATTGCCGTTTATTCTGCTGCTGTTGCCTGGCCCGGGGCTGGCCCAGTCGCCTGCTGCAGAAGATCGGGTGCTTGATGAAATCGTGGCCATTGTAGGCAACGAGTTGATCCTGCGCTCAGAAGTTGATGCGTTTCTGGCAGGCTACCTGCAACAGCAGCGTCAGGCGTATTCGGACGAACTCTGGCTGGAAGCCCTTAACCAGCTTATTGATCAAAAGGTACTGGCCGAGCATGCCCGTCGCGACACCACCATCCAGATCTCAGACGACCGCGTGGAGCAGGCGCTCGAGGAGCGTCTTAATCAACTTATGCAACAGGTGGGCGGCCAGGCGCGCCTCGAAGAAATCTATGGCAAGACGCTCACCCAGTTGAAAGCGGAGCTGCGCGAGGACTTTCGAGAGCAGATGCTGGCCGAAACGTTCCGTAACCGAAAGCTGCAGCAGATTCGCATTACGCCTTCAGAGGTGCGCGCCTGGTTCGAACAGTTCCCTACGGATTCATTGCCCACGCTGCCCGACCTGGTACGTCTGAGCCATATTGTGCGATACCCCCGTCCCTCCGAAAAAGCCCGCCAGGAAGCTTTCGAGATTGCGACAGCCATTCGGGATTCCATTGTCAGCGGCCGCTCTCGCTTCGAAGACATGGCTCGCCGCTTTTCTGAAGACCCAGGCTCTGCAGCTGCCGGGGGCCACATCCCGGACACGCGTCTGGCTGATCTGGTACCGGAATTTGCAGCAGTAGCCGCCCGCATTCCCATTGGAGAAATCTCGCAGCCCTTTGAGACACCCTTTGGCGTCCATATCCTCCGGGTAAACCGCCGGCAGGGCGATATCATTGATTTTAACCACATTCTGATCCGCATCGACGAAAGCCAGACCGATCCCTCGGAAGCCATCGCGTACCTGGAAGCGGTGCGCGATTCCATTTTGCGGTTTAACCTACCGTTCGAGTTGATGGCACGCCGTCACTCTGAAGAAGAAGCCACCGCAACCCAGGGCGGACGCGTAATGGATCCGCGCACAGGCGAACGCGATCTGGTGCTCAGCGCCCTAGATCCCACCTGGCAGCGCACCATTGACACGCTGGAAGTTGGTGAAATCAGCCATCCTGCGGAAGCGGTGCTCCTTGACGGCCGTCGCGCATACCATATTGTGCGACTGGATCGTTTTACGCCCAGCCACCGCGTCAACCTGGAGACCGATTACGCTCGCATTGAACAGCTAGCACTCCAGGAAAAGCGAGCGCGGGTGCTGCGCCAGTGGCTGAATGAACTCCGCCAGTCCGTGGTCATCCGCCTGGCGGGCAAAGCGCGCAAGCTGGCCGAACGCTACCCGCATAAGATTGTTACTTCGACGCTGGCCCACCGTTGATCTCCGGATTACCTATGCCTGCTCCAAGCGCTCTTCGCACCGGCGACCCCCTGGAAACCCTCCACGAAGCGTACGTGCGCCTCCGCCGGGAGATTAGCAAAGTCATCGTGGGTCAGGAAGCAATTATTGAGCAGCTTGTCGTGTGCCTGCTGGCACGGGGCCATGCCCTGCTTATTGGCGTCCCCGGCCTGGCGAAAACGCTGCTGGTGCGCACCCTGGCTCAGGCGCTCGATTTGAAGTTCAGTCGCATCCAGTTTACCCCTGATCTGATGCCCAGCGACATCACGGGGACCGAAATTCTGGAAGAAGACCGCACTACAGGCCAGCGCATCTTCCGCTTTGTCAAAGGACCCATTTTTGCCCACATCGTACTGGCCGACGAAATCAACCGTACCCCGCCCAAAACTCAGGCTGCTCTCCTGGAAGCAATGCAAGAACAGCACGTAACAGCAGCCGGCCAGACCTTTCCGCTGGAACCTCCATTTTTTGTGCTGGCCACGCAAAACCCTATCGAGCAGGAGGGAACGTATCCGCTTCCAGAAGCCCAGCTTGACCGCTTCATGCTCAATCTGTGGCTCGACTATCCTTCGTTTGAGGAAGAAGTAGCCGTAGTGC
This sequence comes from Rhodothermus profundi, assembly GCF_900142415.1. Classification (NCBI taxonomy): domain Bacteria; kingdom Pseudomonadati; phylum Rhodothermota; class Rhodothermia; order Rhodothermales; family Rhodothermaceae; genus Rhodothermus; species Rhodothermus profundi. The sequence continues at coordinate 67,986 of NZ_FRAU01000003.1, read as the reverse complement.
GCAATACCACGTCAGGTCCCCTCCCCACCGTTACTCCGGTCATCAGCCGCGAGGAGCTCCTGGCGTTTCAGGACCTGATTCGGCGGCTTCCGGTGGCTGATCATGTGATTGAATATGCGGTGCGCCTAGTAACCCGCACGAGACCCGGCCATCCCGAAGCTCCGGACTTTATCAACACCTATCTGAGCTATGGTGCAGGCCCCCGCGCCTCGCAGTACCTGATTCTGGGCGCCAAGGCACTGGCTGCCCTTGAAGGCCGCGCTACCCCGCTCATCTCCGACGTGCGGCGCCTGGCCGTACCCGTCTTGCGGCATCGCGTCGTCACCAGCTTTCAGGCTGACGCAGACGGCGTCTCAGCGGTCGAATTGATTGAACGCCTGCTTGAAACGCTACCCGAAGCGTAACCCCTCTTGACACAAAGCTGGCTGCGTCTTATTGTGGAGCAGGAAGTACGGTTTTACCGTGCCTGCAAGCGGTTTCTGTCCACCGACCGTAAAATTGCCATGCCAACGGCCAAGTTCTGTCGTGTTCGCCTAGTAGAACGCATCGACTTTACCGACGACCTGGCACTGTTTCGCTTTGAGCCAGAGGAACCGGTAACCTTCACGCCTGGTCAATACGCCACGCTGGCGCTTGAAGTCGAAGGAAAGCTGGTTCCTCGCGCCTATTCGATTGTCTCTGCCCCTCATGAACCCCTGCTGGAATTCTTTATCGAGCTGGTTCCTCATGGCAAGCTGACCCCGCGCATCTGGGAGCTGCGCGAAGGAGACGAAATGTGGATGCGGCGAAAAATCGTAGGCCATTTCACGTTAGAGACGCAGCGCACCCGCCATCTCATGCTGGCTACTGTCACCGGCATTGCTCCCTATCTGAGCATGATTCGCGCCCAACGGCATGCGGTAGAACGCGGCGAATCTCCTTCCCACCGCTTCCTGGTCATTCACGGCGCCAGTCGCTCCCAGGAGCTGGGCCTGTACCTGCGCGAACTGCGCCAACTCTCCGAAGAAGTCGATTGGCTTACCTACATTCCTACGGTCAGCCGCCCCTGGGAAGATCCGGAATGGCCGGGCGAGACAGGCCGCGTGGACGACATTGTACGCAAATATCTGGACGCGGCCGAAGACTTTACGCCCGAGACCACGGTGGCGTACGCCTGCGGCCACCCCCAGATGATTGAAAACGTGCGTGGCATTCTGCGGCGCGCAGGTTTTGCCGACGAATTCATTCGCGAAGAGCAGTACTTCGTGCAGAAAAGCTCCGAGAAAACAACCCGCAAGGCAGCGCAGCCCCAACCTTCCCCTGCCCCCAAGCCAACAGCCGTACCGGCCGACCGCCTGCCACCGGGCGCTCGCCCCATCCCAACCGTCGGCAAACTGCCACCCCGCCCGGATTCGAAATAAACTGCCGATGCGCGTTACTCCTAGCTGCACCGGCCGCCTGCCCCAAGGGCCCTCCCTGCCGGTATTCGGTTTCAGGAATCAACCATTCGGGTGCGCCGGATACTTTTCCCTCCTCTAGCCCCCCTGCGTATTGGCACAGCCAACCGTTCGGGCACGGGCTTGCTTTGTCGTTGCAGGTAGGTCACCATCAGGTTGTAGCTGGCGGAATGAGCCGTATCCATTCCGATCGCCTCTTTTATCTTCAGCACAAACGCCCACGCCGACCGCTGCGCGTAAATGAATCTGCTGGACGACTCAGGCTTCTGGAAGAGCTTTCCGATAACAAGGCCGCTGTGGCATATAACACCATTTAGTTAGAAAGGCCGGCCCCTTCCAGGCGTCGGAATCCTTTCCGGAATGAATCCGTTTGTGTGCTACCTGCCAGCCTTCTAAAAGATAGATGAGTGCCCGCCTGTTTTTCCTGTTCCTGATCGTGCCGGCTATCGAGCTGGCGGTGCTCTTGCAGATCGGTCGCTGGATCGGCTTCTGGTCCACGGTAGGTCTGATTTTCGCCACTGCCCTGGTCGGCAGCTATCTGGCGCGTCGAGAGGGCCTGGCAACCTGGCGTGCCTTTCAGCAGCGACTGGCCCAGGGGCAGCTTCCAGGCCAGGAAATTGTTGATGGGGTACTCATTCTGCTGGCCGGTGCCCTGTTGATCACCCCCGGGGTGCTGACCGATCTACTGGGATTGTTTGGTCTATTGTCGCCAACCCGCGCGTTGATTCGTCGCTATCTGATTCGGCGGCTCCAGCGAATGATTCAGCAGCAGACAGTTCGCCTTTACGTTTCTTTTAGCGACCCTACGCCTTCAGCCCCCTCTTCTTCCGCAGCAGAAGGATGGGCTGGCCGAGCTCGTCCGCGCCCTCATTATCTGGACTACGACGAGGAGCTGTAGCTCGGTAGCACTTGCTCCAGACAGGCCGCCAGCTCAACGTCAACGTGCTGCCATCCGCCGGCTTCGTACCAGTCAATCAGGGCCTGTGCCAGCTGCCGGGCATCCATTCCTTCGGCCTGCAGTCGATCTCGAAGCGCCTGCGCCTCGGCGGGACGTGGCCCCCAGGTGAACAGCTCCGTGCCATCCTCTGCAAAAGCCACCAGCTTGGGAATGCTCCGGGCGCCGCGCGTCAGGTACAGGTCCATGATGTCCAGGTTTTCATCGCGGCGAAGAATACGTAACTGGATCAGTGGATTGCGGCGAGATGCTTCGGCAATGATAGGCAGGCTATAGGCCGAATCGGCACACCAGTCTTCCGTAAGCACCATCCAGAGCTGCGGCTGCTCAACGCTCGCCAGTGCCCGGGCCAACCGTTCTGACATACGATAGGCTTGCGTTACCCGCTGCGCCCGTTCAAAGTTGTATCGTCGATAATACAAGTAGCGCCGCGCCTGCGCGTCCAGTCCTGAAAGAGGTTGCTGTAATGCCTGCTTCCAGGCTGCTACGAAGGCTTCGTAGGTTAACCCGTTATGGGGACGTTGCTCGACCCAGAACCGGTGCATCAAGCGACGTAGCATCACTGCTGGGTACCATGCGGCCGTAACAAACGCTCTGCGCTTTCCTTCGTTCACCGATCTGATATCGTGCTGGCTGTACCCTCGATTATCATGCCATTCCGATCCTGTGCCGATCTGCTGACCAATGAATACAGGTTCTCAGAACATAAAGCTCTGTCCACACAGGCGAGTGTCGCATGCTCGCAGCATACCGATCGCAACCGAACGAAGCCTCATCGCTCAATTGACCGGTCTCCTGGCCGTAAAACCGTCCCTCGACTTGCTTCAACCGTCACCTGTGCCTCATAAACTGTTAATGCATAGACGGCATGGGCCATCCCTCCATTCTTACTCTGAACCTCCAGCGTGATAAAATAGTCTCCGGGCGACAAATACCGCGTAAATGAGGCGCGGGTGCTCACGATCGGCCCCTGATCAAAGGGATTGGTGCTCACGCGCCAGGTGTAGGCCAGGGCGCCCGCTGCATTACAGGTTTGCGCGCTAAAGGTGTATTTTCCGGCCAACGGCGCGGAGGAGCTACTAACAACAATTGAGAGCCCCAGTTCGTTTGAGCCCCGAAAGTTGGCTACCACATTGGCCGTTTCCTGCAACACGCGGGCGTTATTCCGATCCGGGCGTCCCGTGATCACCCCTCGATAGGTTACACTCGGGTTTGAAAAGTACCGGATGCGGGTGTACGCAATGTTAAAGGACGGCTCCCAGGTATCACTCATGATCGTGGCATAGTAATGCGTACGGCAGCCCGGTGCACAACCGTACACGGCAAACCGGTGTCCCTGAGCATACGGTATGCGTTGTAGATCAATTCGGCCATCGCTTGGATAGTGCTGGGCTCCCTGAATGTGCCCGATCTCATGAGCCAGCGCATAGCGCCCCGCACCGGCATAGTCCACCTGCACGATCGCATAGGCATACGGATTCACCTGGGCCGCGTTAACCACCGCTTCTCCAGAACTCCCATGAAGCAGAATCGCTTCTTTCGGAACGGCCCCCAGCACTCCCCGACCCCACTCGTTGCGCGCTGAATCGATCAACAGCACCACCACATCCGCCTCATGCTGATCCCGCAACGCCTGCGCCCGTGGGTCCTGAGAAAGAGCTTTAGCATCATCGTCGGGGTAGTATCCTGTCACCTCAAAGCTGAATAATTGTTTATGAGCCAGGCGGAGCTCAAGGTTGTGGATCTGGCTGTTTCGATACGCCTGATTCGCATCGTTAATCGCCGCGTAGATGATCCCATCAATGTCCCGCCCCTGCGCTGCCTCCGGCGTGTACAATACCAGCACCCGTACAATCCCTGGACCGCACCGTGCCTGGAGCCGCGTTGTTTCCTGTACCAGTCTAGTCCCTGCTGTGTCGATCTGCTTTTCCGCACGAGCACGCTTCCCTCCAGCATACAAGAGACGTCCGCGACGCTGCCGCGGATACTTGCTCGGGTCGATTGTTGCCAGCGCATGCAGTCTCCCACCCAGCGGCCGCACCCAGTACTCCTGACTACCCAGCACCACCTGCCCGGTGACGGCCCCCGTCCGCAACACCACCAACGACACCTCCCCGACCCGCTCTGCCCCCGCATAGATCTGCCCATTCCAGGCCACTGCCTCTTCTGAAAGTACCGAAAGTGCTCCGCGCCGCACCGTCAGCTCTGCGCTCCCCGTACGGCCGGGCACCAGACGACCGGCCGCATCCACTGCCAACGTAAAGGAACGATAATGCCAGAGTTGCGCAGGCAGACGTACCACCTGGAGGCGGCTGACCATAGGCAGGCGTTGCAACACCTGCCAGCGCTGTCGAACCTGAGATGGCAAGGCATCTATGACCACAGCCTGGACTTCAAAGAGGGGAAGAGGTTGAGCCTGAAGCACTGCCGTTGGAAAAATCAGCCAGAATCCCTGCAGCAGCACCCGAAGGATAAGGCGTATTGGTCGCATAGCAGCCTTTCGTTTCAGGTGGCGGAGCGGTTCAGACCAGACGAAGAACGGTAGTGCAGAGAGTGGCCCTCGCATTGCCGTGGACAGGAAGGAAAGGCAACAAGCATGGACTGTCAAGCCCAAACTCAGTACCCGGAGCTGGGTCAGGCAGACCCAGCAGCCAAAGAGGAAAGCCGCATGCTCAGGTCTCTCCTCTGCCGGCCTTCTCAGGGGGAAGCAATTTTGCCCTGGACAACGACTACACGCTGTGGCTCCCCTCGACTGACAACATCCGCCTGTGGAGGGGTAACCGAACCAGCATGGGGACAAAGCCAATATCAAACGAACTTGCTCTCAGCGGGCTGCGGGGAAACACTGCTGGAAATCTGGTGGAGGCGGGTTAGCCCTCCTCCCCTCTGGAAGGGAGCGGCTCTAGTGCAGGAATGCGGGCGCATTCCTGTTTGCGCCAAGCTTGCTGATCCCTCACTCAACGAAAGAACGTGCTTTTTCTCGCAGAGAAAACCGTAACAGGCAAGGCGATCGGCGAGCCCGAGGGCGTGAGCTCGGAAGTAAAGAGGGAATACAACGAGAAAGCCTGAGGCGGCCTGTTTCATAGCGGCAGCCTGTCAGCGCGGCTTCGCAGGTCGAAAAAAGTTTGTTGCTTCCTCTCGGAGAAGGGGATTTCAGGGATTGCGGCATTGCGAAGAAGGCGTGCAGTAAAGCGTGATGCGTATGAGATAGGCCGGCAAGACCTTTTTTTCCACACCGTTCCTCGTCGAATAGGCATTCGACGCTGCTCAGGTACTTTTCCCAACAAATCCCCCCTTCACCCAATCGCTATTAAACGATGCGCACCTGCTACGTCCTGGGAGCCTGGCTGCTCCTATTTGTCGCTCCTGCACAGGCTCAGACTTTTTTCTCGGCTGTGCTGACTCCGGAACAGGAAACCGGTACGGTTACCAGCAACGGCCACGGAACGGCTGCCCTGGCCCTGACCGATGCAGGACTCCAGTTCGTGATTACGGTCGATGGGCTGACTGGTCCTATTCAGGCCGCTCATTTTCATCAGGCTCCGCCCGGCTCTGATGGTCCCGTGGTACGCTCTATTACGTTTGAGGGAAACACAGCAAATGGCACCTGGACGGCTACCGATGCCCAGCCATTGACAGCAGAGCTGATTACAGCTTTGCTACTGGGCGAAATCTATATCAATATCCACACTGCCCAGTATCCGGCCGGCGAAATCCGCGGACAGGTCCGCCTCAGCGGAGGCACTGCGCTGCACGCTGCGCTCACTCCTGAGCAAGAACCCAACGGGGTAAGCAGTAGCGGACGCGGCACCGCACACATGACGCTTACCGAAGCTGGCCTGGTCTATCAGATCACGGTAGACGACCTGACCGGCCCGGTTCAGGCGGCCCATTTTCATTACGGGGCCGCCGGTGTCAACGGTCCCGTGGTGCATACAATCTCCTTTGGGAGCAATACCACAACAGGTGTCTGGCGCGACCTGCCCGATTCGCTCCTCATTGCCTTGCTACTTGGCAACCTCTACATCAATATCCATACCGCCCAGTATCCCGGAGGCGAAATTCGAGGGCAGACACAGTTGTCCAGTGGAACCAGCGCCGTCGTCTCCCTTGACCCCATGCAGCAGTCCGGCGCGGTCACCAGCAATGGACGGGGCACCGCTTTTCTGGCCCTAACCGAGGCCGGCCTGGTCTATCAAATCACGGTTACTGGACTGACCGGCCCGGTCCAGGCGGCCCACTTTCATCAGGCGCCGGCTGGTCAGGATGGTCCGGTTGTCCGCACCATTACGTTCAGCGGTAACACAGCCTCCGGCGTCTGGCGTCCAACCGATCCAGAACCCCTCACGGACGCACTGATCCGTGAGCTACTGGCAGGCAACATCTATCTAAACATCCACACCGCCCAGTATCCGGCTGGCGAAATCCGCGGACAGATCCGACCGGGTCAGCTTGTGCTGACCGCACTGGAATCGCTGGCGGGCGAACCGCCTGCAACGTTGACGCTCGCCCCGAACTACCCGAATCCGTTCCGGGACCGCACTACCATCACGTTCGCTCTCCCCCGGGCTACTCGGGCCACACTGGCCGTCTATAACCTGCTGGGGCAGCGGGTGGCCACCCTGGTTGATGGATTTTTGCCGGCTGGACGCTTTCAGGTCGTCTTCGACGCTTTCGCCCTGCCGACCGGACTCTACCAGTACCGGCTTGAAACGCCGCGAGGACACCTGAGTCGAATGCTCATGCACCTGCGCTGAGCTCCCCGGACAGGCTGCAGCGCGGAAATCCACAAAAAGATTGCTCCCCTTGTAAGGGGGAGCTGTCCGGAGAACAGATAGACTCAGCCTCCGGATCGTGCTGCACCAAGCGCCTCCTACATGAGAGGCGCGCTTTTCTGCTTGCTTTTGTTTTTAGGATAAACTAAATTATAATCAGCCTGAATCAACCTCATGCCTAAAATGCTCTCGGAAGCGCAGGAAGACTACCTGAAGCAAATTTTTCTGCTGGGGGAAGGAGCTCCGGTTTCTACCACAGCGCTGGCCGAGCGGCTGGGCGTGCGGCCTGCCTCGGTGACGGGCATGTTGCAGAAGTTGGCTGCGCTAGGCCTGGTCGACTATCGGCCCTACCAGGGGGCCCGGCTGACCGAAGCCGGACGCAAAATCGCCATCGAGCTATTGCGGCATCATCGGCTCATTGAGACGTTTCTGGCCGAGGCGCTGGGTTACGACTGGCACGAAGTGCATGAAGAGGCTGAGCGCCTGGAGCATGTAATCAGTGAGCGGTTGGAGGCCCGCATGGCGGAATGGCTGGGGCATCCAGAACGGGATCCGCATGGCGATCCAATTCCTACCCCGGAGCTTACCTTCCCGGCGGTTGAACCCGGATGTCCTCTCCCCTTGCTGCCGGTAGGTACCGTAGCCCAGATTGTACGCGTGCGGGTGCAGGATCCCGACACGCTGAACCTGCTGGCCCGTCTGTCGCTGCGTCCGGGCAGGCGCGTGCATGTGCTTGAACATACGGAAGCCGGCGTTCGGCTCGCCGTGGACACTGATCGTTTTCTCCTTCCTCAGGAACTGGCTGAGGCCATATGGGCCGTCGAAGAGGTTGTCTCCTGAGCAGTTGCGTAGCTGGCGTCTTGCTGCTGGTGTCCTGTCAGGCCACGCCACCCCGAACGGAGGGTCGGCTGCGCATCGTGGCCACCACTTCCATTGTGGCGGACCTGGCACGCCAGCTTGGCGGGGATGCTGTGGAAGTAACTGCCCTTATGGGGCCTGGAATTGATCCGCACCTTTATCGCGCCAGCGAAGGGGACGTTGCTCGCATGCAACGGGCCGATCTGGTGCTTTACAATGGATTGCACCTGGAAGGCAAGATGACCGAAGTCTTTGCGCGTATGCGAGAGCTGGGACGCCCCACGCTGGCCGTGGCGGAATGCATTCCGGACAGCTTGCTACTCCGGGCTTCTGGATATGGAGGCGTTTACGATCCGCACGTGTGGATGGACGTGCGTCGCTGGCGGTATGCTGCCATCTGCGTAGCCGAAACGCTGGCCCGCATGGACACAGCCCGCGCTTCTTTTTACCAGAAGCGTCTGGCTCGTTATCTGGAGGAGCTGGCAGCGACCGATGCCTACGTGCGGCAGCAATCCGCCCTGTTGCAGCCAGAACAGCGCGTACTGGTCACCTCGCACGACGCCTTCCGGTATTTCGGGGAAGCCTATGGGTGGGAGGTGCATGGGTTGCTGGGCGTCTCAACAGCCACCGAGGCGGGCACAGCTGATGTGCAGCAGCTGGCTGATTTTGTGGTAGCCCGTCGCATACCGGCCATTTTTGTAGAAAGCTCCGTACCAGAGCGCTACCTGCGAGCGCTTCAGGAAGCAGTAAGGGCTCGAGGGTTTTCGGTGCACCTGGCCGGTCCCCTGTATTCCGACGCACTGGGAGATCCGGGAACGTCGGCCGACACCTATGTGGGCATGATCCGCACCAATATCGACACCATTGTACAAGCCCTGCAACGAAAGGGAACGTCATGAAATGGGCCATTGAAATTGAAGACCTGACGGTGGCCTACCAGCAACGACCAGTGTTGTGGGATGTGGATGCCCGGGTGCCCACGGGCCAGTTGACGGCTATTGTGGGCCCCAATGGAGCAGGAAAAAGTACCCTCCTCAAAGCCGTGCTCGGCATTGTGCGTCCGGCGGCCGGGCGCATTCGGGTGCTGGGGCGGCCTTTTCGGGCCCGGGAGCGCCGGGTCGCCTACGTCCCGCAGCGTGCGGAGCTGGACTGGGACTTTCCAGCCACGGTGTTCGACGTAGCCCTGATGGGCACCTATGGTCAGGTGGGATGGTTCCGGCGGCCGGGGGCGGCCGAGCGAGCCCTTGCGCGTACCGCATTAGAACGAGTAGGGATGGCCGAGCTGGCAGACCGCCCTATTGGTCAGCTTTCTGGAGGCCAGCAGCAACGGGTGCTGCTGGCACGCGCGCTGGCCCAGGAAGCTGAGCTCTATCTTCTGGACGAGCCGTTTCAGGGCGTTGACGCCCCCACCGAAGCTACCCTGCTAGAGGTGCTGCGCTGGCTCAAACAGCAGGGCAAAACGATGGTTGTGGTGCATCATGACCTTTCCACCGTGGCCGAATATTTCGACTGGGTGGTCCTGTTGAATGTCCAGTGCATTGCCTGGGGCCCGGTGTCTGAAGTTTTTACGCCGGACAATTTACGGCGCACCTATGGTGGACGCACCCTGATTCCGGTTCCGGCACTGCCTGCCTCGTAGCCATGGACTTTACCCTGCGCATTGTCATGACCGGAGCGGCCCTGCTCGGGCTAATCTCCGGATCGCTGGGTACGCTGGCGGTGCTGCGGCGGCAGGGACTAATCGGCGATGCGGTCGCCCACGCGGCCCTGCCAGGCATCGTGCTGGCTTTCCTGGTCAGTGGATCCAAAGCGCCGGCGATCCTTCAGTTCGGGGCGGCGATTACCGGCACGCTTTCGTTGCTCTGGGTACAGGCAGTGTTGCGTACCACGCGGGTTCGTTTCGACGCGGCGCTAGGAATGGCGCTTGCCGTTTTTTTCGGAGCTGGCGTAGTGCTGCTCTCGGCTGCCCAGCACACAGCCGGCGCGGCGCAGGCCGGTCTGGATCGCTTTCTTTTCGGACAGGCGGCCACGCTGCTGCGAGAGGACCTTCTGGTCATGAGCGTGGCCGGCATCCTTGCCTTCGCGCTGGTCCTGGCGTTCTGGAAAGAAATCCAGTTGGTCCTATTCGATGAAACCTATGCCGCCGCGCTGGGGCTTCCGGTGCGTCGGTTACAAACCCTGCTGATCGTGTTGCTGGTGGTGGCCATCGTGATCGGGCTGCAGACCGTCGGCGTCGTGCTGATGAGTGCGGTTATTGTGGCACCGGCTGCAGCCGCCCGGCAATGGAGCAATCGCTTCAGCCGAGTATTGCTACTGGCTGGCCTCTTTGGTCTGCTCAGCGGCGTCCTGGGTGCCTGGCTCAGCAGCCTGGCCCCCCGGTTGCCCACCGGACCGATTATCGTCCTGCTGCTGACCGGCATCGCGCTGCTTTCGGTCCTGTTTGCTCCGGCTCATGGCCTGTTCTGGCAGCTTTACCGACGGCGGCGCGCCCGCCAGACAGCCCGCCAGGCTGTCCTGACCGTTCTGCACAAATTGGCGCAACACCATGTACCCCCCACCCCCCCGCATTCCACCGCTACCATCCAGGCGGCTCTGGACACCGACGTGCCCGTCGAGGCCATCCTGCGCGACCTGGAGCGCCGAGGTCAGGTCCGATATATTCCGGGTCAGGGGTGGCAACTCAGTGACGATACGTCCCATATGTCATGAGTCCTGCCCTTGAAATCTTGCTGGTCGCCATGCTGACGGCAGCTGCCTGCGCGCTGCCAGGTGCTTTCCTGGTGCTGCGTCGCATGAGCCTGGTCAGCGACGCCATCAGCCATGCGGTATTGCCAGGCATTGTGATTGGCTTTCTGCTAACGGAAAACCTGCAACATCCCCTGCTGCTGGTGCTGGCTGGTGCCTCCGGTCTGCTGACCGTTTACCTGATCGAACTGCTGGAAAAAACGGGCCGATTGCGAGAAGATACAGCCATTGGCCTCGTCTTCCCGGCGCTGTTCAGCGTGGGCGTGCTGCTCATCGCACAGCTGGCCGACCAGGTGCATCTCGACACCGACGCCGTACTGCTGGGTGAACTGGCCTTTGTGCCGTTCGACCGCCTGCTATGGCGGGGTATGGACCTGGGGCCGCGGGCGCTCTGGACCATGGCCGGTCTTCTGTTAATAAATGCTCTATTACTCTGGCTCCTTTACAAAGAGCTTACGCTCGCCACGTTTGATGCGTCGGCTGCTGCCGTTCTGGGCTTTCGGCCGATCCTGCTGCACTACCTGCTGATGGGCCTCGTGGCAGTGACCGTGGTGGCTGCGTTTCATGCAGTAGGCGCTATTCTGGTCATTGCCCTGATGATCGGGCCTCCAGCCGCAGCGCTACTGCTGGCCCGGCGGATGCCCACGTATTTGTTCCTCAGCCTGGCTCTGGCAGCGTTCAGCGCACTGCCAGGATATGGTATGGCCCGTGTCTTTGACGTCTCCATCGCCGGATCCATGGCTACCATGGTGGGCGTGCTCTTCGGGGTTGTCTGGCTTCTGGCGCCTGAAACAGGTCTCTGGGTGCGATGGCGGCGCCATCGTCAGCAACAGTTACAGTTTGCCCTCGATCTGCTGCTGATTCACCTGTTGCATCACGAGCATCAGGTGACAGCTACGGCTGAACGTCACCGGGCGACCCTACCCACCCACCTAAACTGGACCCGCGAACATCTGACGCGCTTGCTGGAAGAGGGACAACGACGGGGCTGGCTACGCCAGGAAGGAGACGAAATTCACTTGACCGAAGCCGGTCGCCGCCATGCCCAACAGCAGTTAGCAATGCTACGGCCCGCATAGGCTCCTCTGAGTCGCGTGCGAATACGCACGCCCTGAGTTTTTCGGGCAGGATCTACGGAGCAGCTGAGGGTCTGTCGCAACACCCCAGAAAATAGCCATAAAAAGCAGGCGCCGTGGCAGCAATTGCCACGGCGCCTGCGAGGGTAGGTCCGGGGGGACTCGAACCCCCAACCCGCGGATTAAGAGTCCGCTGCTCTACCAGTTGAGCTACGGACCTGCCGACTTTGTCTTTAAAACAGTGCCGTGCTTTTCTTCGTTCCCATTGTTCAGGCTGTCCGACCTGCGCTTTTACACAAATTCCACGCGGCTGGCCGCGCGGCACTCTCCTCTATGGAGCTGCTTCAATCGGAAAATTCAGCAGGGGATACTGCTGCCAGTCCTGACAGTCGTAGTGCCACCACTCCCAGGGATAGACGCGGAAGCCTTCGGCTTCCATGGCCTCGCGCAGGCGCTCCCGATACCATCGTTGCCGATGCGTGCCTCCCGGATAATGGGCATAGGCGCGCTCGGTAAACTCGTCGTAGCCGCTGGGCATTTCGACGGGCTGGCCCGTCTTCAGATCGTACAGGGAAACGTCCACCGCACATCCCCGGTTGTGCCGAGAGCCATGGGCAGGATCAGCCACAAAATGGCGCAGGCTATCGGGCGTGGCCTCCCACATCATCCAGGTGACATACCAGGGGCGGTAGGCGTCATGGATGATGAGCCCCAGTCCCAGGCGACGCAGTCGTTGTTGGACGCGCACGAGCGCTTCGGCTGCCGGCCGCTGCAGCAGGGCACGTGCTGTGCGGTAGAGTGGCGTCCCCAGAAAATTGTCGGCCGTCGCATAGCGGAGATCCAGTCGGATTGTAGGATCCAACTGCTGCAGATCTACCAGTTCCACTTCCTGAAACGGGCCTGTTTCGGTGGGGGGTTGCAGGGATTGCACTTCCTGCATCAGTTCAGCGACCGGCCGGATCGGTTGTATGCGAAACAGCGTATCGGTTTCGGGCCAGCGCTCCCAGAAAACGCCGCCGATGCGCACGCCGGCCACCCTCCCATCCGTTGTACGGACAAAAGCGACCCGCTCTCCCATGTAGAGGCCGTAATCCGGCATGCGGAATTCGTCCGGTCCAACTTCGATCAAGGGATAATAGAAAAACCACTCGATCAGCGCGTAGAGATGGCCATCCTGCTCCAGGATGTAGAGCGTGTTGTGCGGCCAGCCGTAGCGCCCGATATAAGGGCGCCAGCGCTCTGGCATCGGTGCCGGCACCGGATCATCTGCTCGTTCCCAGGTGGTACCGTCCGGGGCCTGCAGTCCCCTGTCGGTTATCTGCCAGCGGAGGCCGTAGGTCAGGCGGCCATCGACGATCAGCGTATCGCCCTGCCGACGCACGCGGTCTACCACTTCGCCCAGGCGGGCATACAGGGTACTGTCCTGCACAAACAGGTCCAGATAGCGCGTGCCCTGGCGATAGCGTCCGGCCAGGCGCCGCGCCTGTGTTTCGGTCACCGGCTCTGTCCGCGGATAGTCCGGTAGCGGGCGTCCTTCTCGGTAGGCTAGCAGGAGATCCAGCGCATATTCCGCCAGGCGGTCGGTGACCACGTTGGTGGCGTCCAGCGTACCTACGGCGGCTACTCCCAGTTGCACATCCGGTAGTCCATAAACCCGCGAGGCGTAGCCGTACATGACCCCGCTGTGCTGAAAGCGGCGGTGTCCGCGGAAACGCGAGAGGTAAAAGCCCAGCCCAAAGCCCTGGGTCTGGGTCGAGTCGGCGTACTGAATCGTCCACATGGTTTCCAGCGACGCCGGCGTAACGATCGGCGTGTCCTGCTCGGTCTCCCCTTTCCGAAAGAGCGTAATCAGGAAACGTCCTAGATCAGTGACGGTGGTATACAAATTCGCAGCCGGCAGAATGCCTAACTCAAAAACAGGCGCTTCAAAACGACGCCCGTCATAGGTCCACATGTATCCCGTGGCCAGTCGGCGCTGCAGTTCGGGACGAGGTGTAAACGCACTGGAGCGCATGCCCATAGGCTCCAGCAGGGCCTGCTGCACATAGTCGGCAAAGGGCCGCCCGGTCACCTGCTCCACCACGAATCCTGCGACCGAAACGGCCGCATTGGAGTATTTTGTGCGCGTTTCCGGTGGATAGACCCGTCGCGTTTCATTCAGGCTGTAGACGGTCGCCTGCAGGGAGGGTTCGGTCGGATCAAAGTAATGGCCCACGGGAGGTTCGCGCACCTGTCCGGATCGATGGGACAGGAGCTGTCGCAGCGTGATGGGTGCCTCAAACGAATCCTCGGGGTGAAAGTCAGGCAGATAGGTGCGCACGTCGGTGTCCAGATCCAGCACGCCCTGCTCGACCAGTTGCATCACAGCCAGCGCGGTGAACAGTTTCGAAATCGAGGCGACCCGGTAGACGGTCCGGGCCGTGGCCGGTATCTTCCGGTCTGGGTGCGCATACCCGAACCCCTGGGCCCATACGATGCGGTCGCCGTCGACCAGCGCGATGGAAAAGCCCGGGATGCCTTTGTCGTCCAGCTCGTAACGAATGGCGACTTCCAGCCGACGGGCTATCGTTTCGTAACCCGGTGCCGGCGGCAGGTTTTCCTGGGGGGGCTTACAACCTTGCACAAGCCCCAGCACCACAAACCCTATATACATGCAGCGTGGCATTTCGACATAATTTTGGTGGGAGCTATCTGCCAGGAATTTAAAAATATACTTTTTTGCAATTCGTCATATATTTTCTCAATCTTCATTTTCCACGCTTTCTATCCCCTATATTGGGAAGTGGCCTGTCTGAAGCGGCTGTCTCGGTGGGTTAGATGTTCCGGTCACCTCGGAGGCTTTAGAACGGCTTTCTTGTGATGCGCAGGCTGATCGGGCCTGGCTATAAACCTGCGAGGGAATTATGGTACCTCCCCTGACGCCCGCTCATATTATGCAGATCGGTATGGGCTTCTGGGCCTCCCAGACATTGCTGACAGCCGTTAAGCTAGGGCTGTTTTCTACGTTGCATGATCAGCCCTTAACAGGTCGTGAGCTTCAGAAACGACTGCATTTGCAAGAGAAGGGCCTGTGGGACTTTTTAGATGCGCTGGTTTCGCTGCATTTGCTGGAACGTGATGGGGTTGGTCCAGACGCTCGTTACCGCAACACGGCAGAAACCGCTCGTTTTTTAGACCGGGCCAGTCCGGCCTACATGGGCGGCCTGTTGGAGATGGCCAACGATCGGCTGTATGAGGCCTGGGGACATCTGGCAACCGCGCTGCAGACCGGTCGGGCGCAGAACGAAACGAACGGGAACCTGTTTACGCTGCTTATCGACCATCCGGATCGGTTGCGCCAGTTCGTTGAGGCCATGGAAGGCATACAGCGAGGCAATTTCATTGCCCTGGCGGAGCAGTTCGACTTCACGCCCTATCGCACTTTCTGTGATATGGGAGGTGCCAGTGGTCTGCTGGCTCTTGAAGTAGCCCGCCGACATCCCCATCTGGCCTGCACAACGTTCGACCTGCCGGAGGTATCCGACATCGCGCGCCAGACCATTGCCCGCCATGGCATGGACGGGCGGGTTACGGTCTTGAGTGGTGATTTCTTTCAGGACGATTTCCCGCAGGCGGACGTAATGGTGATGGGCAATATTCTGCATGACTGGAATCTGGACCGAAAGCTGTTGTTGATGGACAAGGCATACCGGGCTCTTCCGGAAGGAGGTGCGTTCATTGCCATCGAAAACATCATCGACGATGCCCGTCGGGAAAACACCTTCGGGCTGCTCATGTCGCTGAACATGCTCATTGAGACCGGCGAAGGGTTTGACTATACCGGCGCAGATTTCAACCGCTGGGCCCGCCATGTGGGCTTCCGGGACACGTACGTCATACCCCTGACAGGCCCCACCAGCGCCGCCGTGGCTCTTAAGTAGGCGCTTCTGCCGATCGATGCAAAAGGATCGTCAGGGCCGGTAACGGAACAGGCGGCATGTACGACTGCGTGGCAGTTCCAGACAGGTTACATAGACGCCGGCCGCCCATCCGGCTGGGTGCACAATCACCCGATAGGTTCCTGCTGGCCAGAAACTTCGAGCTACTACCTGAACGGTTCTGCCTAATAGATCGTACACGACCACCCTTCCTGAAGCTGGTGTCGGCACGCTCCAGTGCAGATGTATCCGCGTTTGAAAGGGATTGGGAAATCCCCAGAGCTGTACAGACGCTTCAGGTACTTCGCTGGAAACTGTCGTCAGCTTGGCAGTATCCAGCAAAAAAGCTTCTCTACGCTGCGTTGCTCCATTAATTCCCCATCCTACAATATAGCGACCATTTGGAGAAATCGCTTGGGCTACCTCCAGCACAGAGTTGCTCTGTTGCAACAGTGCAGCATAGGTTACGTTTAGATCCTCCATTCCTCCTGTGGCCGTCCACCGAAAGGCACGACTCTGCAGAAGGGCCCGCGACGAGCCTACAACTACGCTCCCATCGGCTGTAACATCCTGGGCCATGCTGCTTACGTCATAGCCAGGTAAAACGCCAAGGTCCTGCATGCCTCCCTGGGGCGTCCAGATAAATGCCCGAATTCGATTGCTGGCATTTCGGGCAAACCCCACGACTACCTGGCCATCATCCGAAAGGCTTCGCGCCTCACTCCAGTCTCCCCCCAGCGTGCCTAAATCCTGCATTCCAGAAGAGCTGGTCCATCGGAAAGCATGGTAATCTCCCGAAGCCGTTTCAGCCCATCCCACCACGACCATATCTGCCGGATTGGTTAACACAACGACGGCCTGCGCTTCACTCCATCCACCACCCAGCGTGCCTAGATCACGAGGCGCCAGAGGCGCTGCATTCAAATCCCAGAGCACTGCCCGTCCCTGCCCCTGCACATTGGCGGCCTTGCCCACTACGACCATGCCCTGAGGTGAAATTCCATAGGCATAGCTGATGGTGCCTCCTAATGTGCCAAGATCTTCTGCACCCTGGCCCTCTACCCACCGAAAAGCGTGGGGCTCCGGAAGCTGCTTCAAGTTACCCCCTCCGACTATAATCAGCCCATCCCGGGAAATCGCCATAGCCTCACTAACGGGCGTATCGGATAAGAATTCATGCATGCCCTGTTGGGCGGTCCAGCGGAAAGCCCGCGTATCTCCCATGGGTGGGAATGTAACGCTTCCCACGACCACACCGTTATCCGAGACGTCGTAGCCATGACTTTCTGCACCACCCGGTAATACTCCCAACCAGATAATGGACTGTCCCTGCAGCTTTTCCACTAACACCACTCCGCAAAACAGGCAAAGGACAAAGGCTTTCAACATGATTCCTTCTTTTATCTGGTCCTCAGGGAAACGCGAAGGAGAGGTGCGGATCACTCCGATAATGCCCGTGAACAACGCTCCCTCCCAACGCCTCAGACAGGCCTTATCAAGTCCGCACGCAGTGGGAAGGATTCTGCATTAATTTACAATAAATCAGGTATTTGTGCAATACGATCCAATTCGAAAGACAGCCCTTAGCTTTGAAGCGACGCGCTCATCTTCCACCTCCTTCCCATTTTTAGATGCGTAATGGTTTTCCGAGGCGACTTCAGTCCCCCGACCGGAAAAAGTTAACGCGTGATACTACAGCGTCAACTTTGTAGGTCCGGGGGGACTTGAACTCTCACCCTGGGGATTAAGAGTCCGCTGCGCTACCCGTTGAGCTCCCTCGTCCGGACCGGGCATCTTGTAGAACTCCTCGATTAAGAGTCCGCTGCGCTACCCGTTGAGCTATGGACCTGTCGGTTTTCAGAGGTAATGTTAACACACCGCCTCCCTTTCGTTTCCAACCCGCCACTTTTTGCACCGGATTCTCACCTGCACAGGCGAATAGCTCCTGCCGCTGATCGGACCGCCTCTGCTCCTACAGAGGCATCTGCTGGCGTTGGCTGCAGAAGCGCATCAGCATATCTGCGACCGGCTCCACTGGCAAAGCCAGCTATCTGAGGCATCCTCTGAGGAAGTCCCCGAAGCCCGGCTTCCTGCTTTTCCATTACCCCAATGCCGCCATGCGTCCAGAGCGGACCCGCTCAACCAGGTTATATCTAATAAGCCCCCTTCCGCAGAAATTCAAGCCACAAAACGCCAGGCCGGGCGTTTTTGCGGCGTTCCTCGGCTCCAGACCCTGACGCAAACACGTGGCAGCACCGGCTACGCTCGGCCTCTCCCGGGGACTACGCTACATGATCGGCTCGGCCTTCATGTTCAGCCTGATGGGGCTGTTCGTGAAGGTGGCCGGGCGCCACCTGCCCAGCCAGGAAATTGTGCTGATCCGCAGCGTGGTCACGCTGTTTTACAGCTATCTGCTACTTCGATGGACACGGGTCTCCTGGCGCGGACAGCGCACTGGCTTGCTGCTGCTACGAGGGGTTGTGGGCTTTCTATCCTTGAGCTGCCTCTATTTTGCGCTGACCCGTCTCCCCCTGGCCGATACGCTGGTCCTGCAACACACCAGTCCAGTCTTTACTACCCTCCTGGCTGCCCTGCTACTCCAGGAGCCGATCGGTCGCCGAGAGCTGACCGGCATTCTCCTGAGCCTTGGCGGCGTCGTGCTGGTAGCCCGCCCTGGCTTTCTGTTCGGGTCGCATGCAGCCGGGCTGGATCCCCTGGGGGTCGGAGCAGCCCTGGGCGCTGCCATTTTCAGCGCGGGCGCTTACGTGCTCGTGCGTGAGCTGCGACGCACCGAGCATCCCCTGACCATCGTATTCTACTTTCCCCTGGTTTCTACGCTGGGCTCACTCCCCTTCGCCCTCCCTTCCGCCGTCTGGCCCTCCCCGCTCGACTGGCTGGTTGTGGTGGGCGGCGTGGGCCTGAGCGCGCAGATTGCGCAAGTCTGGATGACCCGTGGCCTGGCCGAAGAGCAGGCGGGCCGCGCCGTTGCGATGAACTATCTGCAGGTGGTCTTTGGCGTCCTCTGGGGACTGCTCTTCTTCCGCGAAATGCCTGCACCGCTCAGCCTGCTGGGCATGGGCCTGATCTTTCTGGGCACCTGGCTGGTGGCACGGGCCCGCACCTGAGGCTACACGTCGAGCGCTTCGGCGTCGACCTGCGCCGCATTTTCCATGATGAACCGGAACCGGGCCGACACGTCCCGTCCCATCAGCTCCGTGATGGTCTGCTCCGTCAGCAGCCGGGCCTCTTCCGGAATTTCCACGCGGAGCAGGCGGCGCTTCTGGGGATCCAGCGTGGTCTCCCGAAGCGTTTCGGGCATCATTTCCCCCAGTCCTTTGAAGCGCTGGATTTCTACCTGAAGGTTCTTGCGCTGCTTGCGCAACGCTTGCAGGATGCGATCGCGGTCGGCGTCGTCCAGGGCCCAGTAGGTCTCCTTGCCGGCGTCGATGCGGTATAGCGGAGGCTGAGCAATATACACGTGCCCGTTTTCGATGAGCGGGCGCATGTAGCGGTAGAAGAACGTCAGCAGCAGCGTCGTGATGTGATGGCCGTCCGAGTCGGCATCCATCAGCAGGATGACTTTGTGATAGCGCAGGCGCGACAGATCCAGTTTGTCGCCAAGGCCACACCCCAGCGCCTGCACGATATTGGCCAGCTCTTTGTTTGCCTCGACTTTGCGCAGCGAGGCCTGTTCGGCGTTCAGCACCTTCCCCCGCAGCGGCAGCACTGCCTGGAAGCGCCGATCGCGGGCTTGCTTGGCGCTGCCGCCGGCCGAGTCGCCCTCCACAATAAACAGCTCGCACACTTCCGGATTCGTCGAGGTGCAGTCGGCCAGCTTGCCAGGCAGATTCAGCCGATGGCTGACCGAAGTCTGGCGTCGTACCGAACGGGCGGCGGCCCGACTGGCCAGCCGGGCTTTAGCCGCCTGAATAATACGGGCCACAATGGCCTCGGCCATGGTCGGATGGGCATTCAGAAACTGCTCTAGATCCAGCCGCACCGCTCCCATCACCAGCGAGCGGGCTTCCGGATTGTTCAGTTTCTCTTTGGTCTGCCCCTGAAACTGAGGCTCTACCATGAACAGGTTGACCACGGCCACCAGCCCTTCGCGGATGTCATCGGCTGTGACCTCCAGATTGCGCGGAAGCAGGTCGTGCGTTTCCATATAGGCGCGCACAGCGCTCCGCACCGCTTCCTTAAAGCCCTGCTCATGCGTGCCCCCTTCGGTCGTGGGAATGCCGTTGACAAACGACTTGATCAGCTCACGCGGCGCTTCGGTCCACTGCAGGGCCACCTCCAGCCGGGCTCCGTCGCGCAGGGCTTCCTGAATCAGCACAAACGGTTCTGGATGCACCACCCGGGCGCCCTGTTCCTGCACCAGACGGGCCAGGTACTCGACAATCCCGCCCTCGTGTTGAAATTCGTACCGTTCCCCGCAGGTCTCATCCTTGAAAACAATCTTCAGGTTCCGGTTCAGGTAGGTCTTGATCTCCAGATGCTCCCGGATCCAGGCGGGATCAAACTTTGTGGTCTCGAAAATTTCTGGATCGGGGCGAAAATAGATGCTGGTGCCCGTGCCTCGCGTGTTGCGGGCAATCACTTTTAGCTTCGTCTTCGGCCTGCCACGCGCGAAGCGCTGCTGATACGTCCTGCCATCGCGCCGCACGGTGGCGACCAGTTCCTCCGAGAGCGCGTTCACCACCGAGGCCCCCACGCCGTGCAATCCCCCCGAGGTGATGTAATTCTTGCGATCAAATTTTCCCCCGGCGTGCAGCGTGGTCAGAATCAGCTCCAGCGTGGGGATTTTTTTGACCGGATGAGGATCGACGGGAATTCCCCGGCCATTGTCCGTTACGGTGACGCTGCATCCGTCGGCATGCAATGTCACCTCAATCAGCGAGGCGAAGCCATTGACCGCCTCATCCACGGCATTATCCACAATCTCCCAGAGCAGATGATGGAGCCCGGGCTTACCCGTGCCCCCGATATACATGCCCGGTCGTTTACGCACGGGCTCCAACCCCTCCAGGACCTGAATATCCTTGCCGGTATAGGTTGTGGTCACCTCTGCCATTGGTCTGCGTGCTTATCCCTGTCCGTTACGTCTGGGCTCGAAGCGAATTTCGACGGGCGCCGGGACGACCCGCACCAGATGTCCCCGCCGGATGATCTGACGGCCGCGATTGCCGCGGCGCGACACCTCAAACTTGGTAGTGCGCACGATCTCGCGTCGGCCCCGGCTGGTTTCCACTTCCAGTCCCTGGCGGGCGGCTGAAGCTAACGTAAAGCCCAGCACCTCATCTCCTTTGCCCAGCCGCATGGCAATCACCCCCTTGGCCGCGGACTTGACCGGCGGAATCTGCCGCACCGGGAAAATGAGCACATACCCGTTGCGGGAAGCCAGGCAGACGTTTTCGTCGCCCGCGGCAACCTCCACGCCCAGCACCTCATCCCCGCTGGCCAGTCGCATAAAAAGCCGCCCGTTTCGGGTAGAGGGTTCACGGAACCCTTCAATGGGGATGCGCAGCGTCTGGCCCTTGCGCGTCACGGCCACCACATGCACGCAGGGCGGCGCTTCGGCCCCATTCTCAAACAGGGCCGGCTCGGCGGGAGGCTCCGGAACCGGCCGGGGCAGCGCCCGCTCATCAAACACGACCACGCCGACGACCCGTTCACGGTCGGAAAAGTCAAACAGTTTCTGCACAGGGTTGCCGTAGCCTGTGGTGCTGGGCAGTGCGTCGATCCGCGTGGTGTAGCAGCGACCAAAGTTGGTAAAAAAGCCGACAGTGGCCCGCGTCGACCCGGGCAGTACCCAGCCTACCGCATCTCCTTCGCGGACGCGGATGCTCTGCACGTCGGTGTAGGAGCGCTGGCGCTTGACCCAGCCGTCCCGCGTAACGATGACGTATACATCCTCGTCCACGATGTAGGCTTCCTGGTTATAGGCAAAGCCTTCGTCGGGTCCGGCAATGACGGTGCGGCGCGCATCGGCAAATTGCTTTTTGATCGCTTTTAGCTCTTCGCGAATGAGTCGCCAGCGGGCCGCTTCGTCGGCCAGGAGCGTTCGGAGCTCGGCGGCCTGCTGCTCTTTTTCCTCCAGCTCGCGACGGATAGCCTCTATTTCCATCCGCGAAAGTTTGTACAGCTTTGTTTCCAGAATGGCATCGGCCTGCGTCTCGTCGAGCTGGAAGCGGTGCATCAGACGCTGGGCCGCATCGGCCTTATTGCGTGAGGAGCGGATAATCCGCAGCGCCTCGTCCAGCGCTCCGAAGATCTTTTCAAACCCGCGCAGGATGTGAATGCGGCGTTCAAGCTGCTCCAGATCGTAGCGCAATCGCCGCACCACCACTTCCATGCGGAATTCGAGAAATGCACGCAGCAGGGTCATCAGATCAACCTTACGGGGCGCTGCTACTTCTGGATGGGCGGTGGGGACCAGACAGGTCAGGTTCACATGGAAGCGCGTCTGGAGCGGCGTATGCCGGAACAGATAGGCCATAGCAGCCTCCGGATCGGCACCGCGGCGCAATTCCAGCACAATGCGCACTTCGTCGGTCGATTCATCCCGCACATCGGCCAGTTGCGGCACTTTACCTGCCGCAATATGCTCGGCGATTTTTTCAACCAGATCGGCTTTAGCGACGCCGTACGGAATGGACGTAATAACGAGCCGCGTCTTCCCCTCTAATTTGTATTCCCCCCGCAGCTCAATAGGTCCCTCGCCTGTGCGGTAAATTTCCAACAGCTCCTCCCGTGTGTTTAGTACCCGCCCCCCGGTTGGGAAGTCGGGTCCCTGAATGAACCGCTCCAGAATAGTCTCCAGCGGCGCATTGGGCACGTCAATCAGATAGATGAGCGCGTCAATCACTTCCCCGAGATTATGGGGTGGAATATTGGTCGCCATGCCGACGGCAATCCCGCTGGCGCCGTTGACGATCAGGTTCGGAAAGCGGGCCGGCAGGACCACCGGTTCGAAAAGCGTCCCGTCGAAGTTAGGACGCAGAGGGACGGTCTGGCGCCGGAGTTCTTCCAGGAGTTGCATGGCCAGCGGCCGCAGTCGGGCTTCGGTGTAGCGCATGGCGGCCGCTGCATCGCCATCAAGCGAACCAAAATTGCCGTGCCCGTCCACCAGCGGATACCGCAGCGAGAAGTCCTGCGCCATGCGCACCATCGCCTCATAGATGGCTGCATCGCCGTGCGGGTGATATTTCCCCATCACTTCGCCGACGATGGTCGCGCTTTTGCGGTATCGCGCGTCCGGATATAGGCGCAGATGCTGGAACATAGCGTAGAGGATGCGTCGCTGGACGGGCTTGAGGCCGTCCCGAATGTCTGGCAGGGCACGGCTTGTAATAACGGACAACGCAAAATTCAGATAACGTTCGCGCGTTGTCTCGTGCAGGGGAATGACATCTACAACTGGCATGTCTATGTTGCAATAACAGATTTATCAGTGAGCGCCTGGTAAAAGATACGGATTCTGACCGGATTTTGTATCCAGTCTACACCGCTGGTGTGCCAGGAGTGTGTCACCAGCATCAAGCAGTCGAAGACGAAGGGCTGTAGGCCAACGTGAAATAATCATGCGGCTCGTCAGGGTGCAGCCGCAGCACGTTGGCTTCTGTCAGAAGTACCAGAGTCCGCGACGCCTGCCGACGCGACAGATTGGCCAACTGGGCGAACTGCTGCACAGTGATGCGGCCGTAGTGCTCCAGGTATCGCATCAGTAGCAGCTCTTTTTCGCCAAAAGTGAAGACAACGTTGCGCGGATGTCGCTCTGCTCGCATCAGGGCCAGCACTTCTGGACTGGCTTCGATGCTCCGGTCCTCTACGCGGATATAAGCTTGCCGATAGCGACCATTCCGCAAAAAATGCGGCTTACGTGCACTCTCTTCAATCGTCACGACAATCACCTCTCGTCGATGCTCCACCGGAATGCGTTCCATCGTGAAAGGAATAGGCGGTGTGGCACACCGACGCAACGCCTGACGCAACGCAAAGACTTCTTCATCAGGGTCACGCACTCCCACAATAGTGCCGCTGTCGTCCACGCCCAGCAAAAGGCGCCCGCCCCGCGTATTAGCAAAGGCAATGACTTCCTTAGCGATACGTTCGGGGCGCGGAACGCGCCGTTTGAACTCCAGCGTAAGCCCTTCGCCCAGGGCTACTAGCTGGTTCAATTCCTGAAGCGTCATGGCGGGACCGCATCGGGCTATCGAGAAGAAGTCGTTTCCGAGGCAGCCACTCCATTGGGGGGGGCTGTATCCGTGGAGCGGGGCAGCCAGTCTTCGTACTTGGCTTCGCGCGCCATCAGTTCCCGAACAGCTTCTCGCGGCTTTTTCCCCTCAAACAGGATCTGATAAACGGCTTCCGTGATCGGCATCTCAACGCCCAGCTCACGCGCCAGCCGGTAAACCGCGGCAGTCGTTGGCACGCCCTCTGCCACCATCTGCATTTCTTGCTGCACCTCCTCAAGCGTGCGTCCCCGGCCAATCTGCTCCCCCACGTAGCGGTTACGGCTGTGACGGCTCATGCAGGTGACCACCAGATCGCCAATGCCGGCCAGACCGGCAAAGGTAGACGGGTCGGCTCCCAGACGCACGCCCAGCCGCTGGATCTCGGCCAATCCACGGGTAATCAGCGCGGCCTTCGCGTTGTCGCCAAATCCTACCCCATCACTCATCCCGGCGGCCAGTGCCAGCACGTTTTTAACCGATCCGGCGATCTCGACCCCGATCAGGTCCGGGTTGACATACACCCGAAAGGTAGGCGCCATAAACAGCTCCTGAATCTCTTCTGCTACCGCACAGGAGGGCGCCGATGCCACCACCGTAGTCGGCATACCGGCCGCCACTTCTTCTGCATGGCTGGGACCGTAGAGCACCCCGATTCGTTCCCGAGGCACTATGGGCAGTACCTCAGCCAGCACCTGCGTTGTCGTTTTCAGCGTGGCAATCTCCAATCCCTTAGCCACCGATACGATAATCAGTGCCGGATGCGCCCAGGGCCGAAGCTGCTCAGCCAGCGCGCGCACTGCCTGCGCAGGTGTGGCGACAATCCAGACTTCACGCGCCACCGCCGCTTCTCGGAGCTCAGCCGTTACCTGAATAGAAGCAGGCAGTTCAACTTCGGGCAGATAGGTCGGATTGTGCCGCGTGCGACGGATGTGCTCGGCCACCTGAGCACGCCGGGCCCAGAGCGTTACCGCATGCCCATTTGACGCCAGCAGCAGAGCCAGTGCCGTCCCCCAGCTCCCCGCTCCGAAAACCGTCACTTTGCGCCCGGCCGGCTGGTGGGCCTGGCTGGCGTGCGCCTTCATGGCTCCGCCTCGTTGTTATCAAAGTCGCTTAGTATCTCGGCTTCAGTTCACCGCGTCCTAGCATCCCGCGGGCCGGCCGGAATGTGCGCACGCGATTCTCCGTCCCGCTGAGCAACCGCCGGATATTAGAGCGGTGCGCCCAGATCACAATAACGGCCAATACAACACCAAACACCAACAGGCTGGCATCCAGTGATTCGATGCCAAACACGTACTTACGAATCGCTACCGTCGAAGGAAAAGCTATCGCGGCCACAATGGACGCCAGCGAGACATACCGTGAAATCAAAAGCACTACCACAAATACAGCCGCCGTAATGAGCGTTGTAACCGGCGTCAGGGCCAGCAACACACCCGCCGATGTATTAACCCCCTTTCCTCCTCGAAAGCCAGCCCAGACAGGAAACATGTGGCCCAGCACGGCCGCAATGCCGGCCATCAACCGCACCACCGTTTCGATATGCCAGTATGCAAAACCAGAAGGTAGATCGTCAATCCGCAGCGTGGCAATCACACCGGCAGCCAGCAAGCCTTTCCCCAGATCCACCACAGTGGCCAGAATCCCTGCTTTCCAACCCAGCACGCGAAAAACATTCGTAGCGCCGGCATTGCCACTGCCATATCGACGCACGTCAATACCATACATTAATTGCCCCACCCATACACTTCCCGGGATGGAGCCTACCAGATAGCTCAAGATCAGAATAACGACCAGCGACAACATGGCAACTTTTTCTGACGACAGATACGGTTTTATGAGGTAAACGGAATTTCCGAGATAACCGGTTTTCTCGCAACAGGTTCTCCGCTCAGGAAAAGAGGCCTCGTCCTTCAGGCCTGTACAATCCGCCCGATCTCTACCGGTTGCTCACCGAGCGCCTCAAGCGCTTGGATTGCCTCTGCCTTACGGTCGGCTGGCACAATAGCAATCAGGCCGATTCCTAAATTGAACGTGCGCCGCATGTCGTCCTCCGGCACCTCACCCAGCTCTTGAATCAGCCGAAAAATGGCAGGCCGCTCCCACGCCTCGTAGTCAACCTCAAAACGCAGCCCTTCAGGCACTACCCGCCGGGTATTACCCGGAATGCCCCCACCCGTTACATGCACCAGCGCATGCACACAATCGGCTTCAATCAACGCCCGAATAGGGCGCAGGTACGACCGATGCACAGCCAGCAGGGCCTCACCTACGGACTGCCCCCCCAGTTCAGACGGCCGGTCATGCACCGAGAACCGCTCCAGTAATACTTTGCGGGCCAGCGAGTAGCCGTTTGTGTGCAAGCCCGTCGAAGGTAGCCCAATCAGCAGATCGCCTGCCTGCACCCGACGGCCGTCCAGAATCGCCTCACGGTCCACAATGCCCACAATCATTCCGGCCAAGTCATACTCCTCGGGTGCGTAAAAGTCGGGCATCTCTGCCGTTTCGCCCCCAATCAGCGCACAGCCATTCGCTCGGCAGGCCCTGGCAAATCCTTGAATAATCTGCTCAGCCACTTCTGGCTTCAGTCGCCCTGTGGCGAGATAGTCCAGGAAAAACAGAGGGCGCGCCCCACAGACTGCAATGTCGTTCACGCAGTGATTGACCAGGTCCTGCCCTACCGTATCATGCCGATTCATTAGAAAGGCTACCTTCAGCTTCGTTCCCACACCGTCTACTGAGGAAACCAGCACCGGCCGTCGATAGGCTGAAAAATTTGGCTCAAAGAAAGCCCCAAAAGCACCTATGTCGGTCAGCACCCCGGGCGTAAACGTCGCACGCACCAGCGGTTTGATGCGGCGCACCAACTCCTCACCCGCCTCAATATCTACCCCGGCCTCCCGATACGTCGTCATAGTTTCGTGCTGCGTTGCCCATGCGTTTTTGCTGTGCAGTCGTCTTTACAATATAAGGCGGGGTGATGTGAAAAACCGTTCAAAGTGACCCTATTAGAAAAGCGGGCCGGTTCGGCAAGAGAACCGGCCCGCTGGCACTACCTGTTTGGTTAAAGGCCTACCTGTTTACTGACGCGCCGGCATGGCCAGGGGCTTTTCAAATGCCGGAATCCATTCCAGCGCTAACGCTTCAACCTTCGCCCGGAAAGGCGGCAGCTCCTCTGCATAGAAGCGGTTAATCTGATCCAGAATTTCCTGCATCCGCTTTTCGGCAATCTCCAGATATTTCAACTGCGCCGGAGTGGGGGCATCCCAGGACGACTGCAACGAGCGGTACACATATCCCAGTTGTGCCGCAAGCACCCGGGGATCCCGCAACAATCCCTGCACCTCTTTTTGCACGATCTGATAGCGCAACGAGTCCAGCCGCTGCTGAAGTCGACGCGCCTCTTGCCGGACTTCCCGGGCCAGCGTGTCCTTCCGTTCCCGAATCTTTTCCAGTAGGTGTTGCAACGCCTGCCGGGTCTTGCGTAGCCGTTTCATGGCTTCGGCCGCTGTCTCAATGTTGCGCTCTACGCGCATCAGCGCAGCAAACTTTGCCCGGCGCTCTGCTTCCGTGACCGGCAGTCGCGGATCTGGCAACACCTGCACTTCTGCGGAGTCAGCCCGACCTTCCAGCTTCAGCCGCACCTTATAAGTGCCCGGCAGCACCGTAACCCCGGGCCGCTCCCTGTCTGGCCGACGACGGGGGGCCTCCAGGGAAGGGAACTCCGGACCTTTCCGACGCAGATCCCACACGACCCGGTTGATGCCGGGCTTTGCCGGTCCCTGAAGCTTCCGGATCACCGTGCCCTCGGCATCAACAATTTCTACCGTAACCCGCACGCTGTCTGGATCGCCTTTCGGAAGCACCTGATAGGTGATCAACGCGCCCAGCGGACGGTTTTCCCCGCGGAAAATTCCATGAGCCGGGAAGCGCGACCCGTCTGCATATTTCAGGGTAACTGCGATGCCATCCCGAACGGTCAGGATGCGCAGCGAATCTTCCAGTACCTGGTTACCTTCCCGCGCCAATAGCCGCAGGGCCCGAATGTCATCAATCACGTAGGCGCTGCGCCCGTGCGTTCCTACAATCAGGTCATGCTCTCGGGGATGCACGCGAATGTCACGCACCGGAACGGTTGGGATGCCTTCATGCCACTTGGTCCAATGGTCCCCCCCATCGGTGCTGATATACAATCCGAATTCGGTGCCCAGGTAAAGCAGCCGGGGCTCCACTGGATCCTGGCGAATGACGTGGCAATACCCCTGAATACCTTCGGTAGAAAGCGCTGTCCAGGTGCGTCCGTAGTCGGTTGTCTTGAAAATGTAGGGCGTCCAGTCGCCGCGGCGGTGGTTATCGAACACCACATATGCCTCTGCCGCATTGAACGGCGAGGGTTCGATATGGGGCACCCAGGTAAATTCGGGCACCCCTTTAATGCGTCGGGAAAGGTTGACCCAGGTTTTTCCTCCGTCTCGCGTGAGATGGACCTGCCCATCGTCTGTCCCCACCCAGATCACGCCGCGTTCGACCGGACTGGGCGCAATGACCGTGATGGTGGTAAAGTTTTCGGCACCGGTTACGTCGTAGGTCAATCCTCCGCTTTTGAGCTGCTGCTGCCACTCGGGGTTGTTGGTAGTCAGGTCCGGGCTGATAATTTCCCAGGTTTCTCCGCGATCTGTGCTTCTGTGAACGAACTGGCTGCCCAGGTAAATGGTCTCTGGATCAAACGGATCTACGGCAAAGCCGGCATTCCAGTTGAAGCGCAACTCCACGGTATCAGCAGGCGGAGCAGGCCGGATGTCTTTGCGTTCGCCGGTAACCAGATCGTACCGCATCAGAAATCCCCGTTGCGACATGCTGTAGCCGTAACGCGGGTTGCTCCGGTCCCAGGTCGTGTGAAACCCATCGCCAAACCCTACTTCCTGAAAGAGGTGGTTGCGAATGCCTCCGCGCTGCCACACGTAGGCAGGGCCGCGCCAGGAGCCGTTGTCTTGCATGCCGCCGTAAATGTTGTACGGCATGTCCATGTCGAAATCAATATGGTAATACTGGCCAAGCGGCAGGTTTTCAACAAAACGCCAGGTGCGCCCGCGATCTCGAGAGATGTACACACCGCCGTCGTTGCCATCGATCAGGTACCGGGGATCATCCGGATGCACGATGAGCGCGTGATGGTCAGGATGCACGAGACTGGCCGGAGCCAGGGGGCGAAACGTCTTGCCGCCGTCTTCGCTCACGCGGAGGTCGTACTGGCCGTAGTAAAGCCGGTTTTCATTGGTCGGATCAACCTGAAGCAACGAGAAATAGAAGGGGCGATAGTGTAAGTTGAGCTCATCGTTCACTTTGCGCCAGGTGTGTCCGCCATCGTCCGAGCGGTACAGTCCGCTCCGCTTGGCTTCAATCAGGGCGTACACCACATCTGGATTTGAGGGGGCCAGCGCCAGCCCCATCCGGCCCAGTTCTCCCTCAGGCAGTCCTTCTTTTGCTGTGATGCGCTTCCAGGTCTGGCCGCCATCATAGGTGATGTAGAGCCCGGAACCCGGCCCGCCTGACTTGAAGAACCAGGGCCAGCGTCGGTATTCCCAGAGACTGACGATCAACTTGTCTGGATTGCGGGGATCCATCAGAATCTTGTCGGCGCCAGTGCGCTCATTGTCGCCCAGAATCTTTGTCCACGTCTTGCCCCCGTCCGTAGTTTTGTAGAGTCCGCGCTGTCCTCCATCGCGCCAGGCCGGTCCCAGGGCGGCTACGTAGACGACATCGGAGTTGCGCGGATCAATGACAATGGTCTGAATGCGCTCGCTCTCTTCCAGTCCAAGATGCATCCAGGTTCGCCCTCGATCTACGCTTTTGTAGACGCCGTTACCCACCGAGGCACTGTTGCGCGGCGTCCCTTCACCGGTGCCCACCCAGATCACATCCGGATTGTTGGGGTCGATAGCAATAGCGCCGATGGAAGGGACGGGCTGTTTGTCAAAAAGTGGCGTCCATGTCACCCCCCCATCTTCGCTGCGCCAGAGTCCACCACTGGCAGCGCCCACGTAGATCACGTCCGGATTGCCCGGCTCCACGGCCAGCGCAACCACGCGGCCACTCATCCCGGCCGGACCAATCTGCCGGGCTGTTAAGCCATGAACCCGCGCGGTGTCAATCTGGGCCCAGGCAAGGGGAACGATGAGCCATCCAAGAAGCACGGCGGTTAGTTTGCGCATGGCTGCAGCGGGTTGGTTGGCTAAAGGAAGGCAGGAAGCGCTGCCAATTTACCAAAATCCATCGAAAAAGGAAGGGCTTCCGTTACTTGTAAGATGGCTGGGGTCATGTGCGAAAGGCTACTCGAGAGAAGCGTGCCTGGTAGGCCACCTGCAAGCGCTGCCAGCGGGAGAGATGAACAGGGCCGCGCCAGACGTCGTAGTTGCGCCGCTCAATAGTGCGCAGCACTTCCAGAGCCAGCATCCACTCATGCCGAAGTGCCCGAGCGTAACGCCGCGGCAGCTCGTGTACCAGGGCGCGTCCGCGCGCCAGCGCTTCTCGCGCACGCACCACCTGTTTCCAGAGCAACCGCCGAACAGCTGGATTGTCCGCTCCGCGCTGCAACAGCTCCACCGATACGCCAGCCCGCTCTAGATCATCCAGCGGAATGAACAGGCGATCGGCGGCCAGATCGCGCGGCAGCCGCGTCAGCCGATCTGTCAGAAAAAATCCGGCTGCCAGCGCATCAATCTGGGGATCATGGAAACGCGTGCCCACCCCGGCCAGCCGCGCCAGCAATCGTCCATGTGCACCAGCAAAGTCGTGTAGAAAAGTCTCCAGTACGGCAGCTTCCGAGAAACGCGCTGGTCCCCTCCATACCCACGCCCAGCGCACCTGCGCAGCCAGCAGCGCAACAGGAAGCTGGTGTTGCTCCGCTGTCTTCCAGGCGGCCTGCCATATCTCTTCCGGAACGATCCGAACCGCTTTTCCTTCCTGCATTCGCCGCGCCTCAATCTCCAGAAACGCCTGGAGCTCTTCGACCGTCCCGACCGGCATGTTCGGTCTGCGAAGCGCCAGATGCCAGTGCCAGAGGGCTTGGGCGGCCGGACGCAACGCACCAGGCCAGGGTTTATCGTAGAACGGACGGATCAGCGCCATGGCTCAGTCGCCCGGTTTACGCCAGGGTGGATCCTGTTTTTCCAGAAACGCACGAATGCCCGCCTTGCAGTCGGCCGTCCCGCGCGCCAGTGCATTGACCCGCGTGGCATAAGCCAGCGCAGCATCCAGGCTTAAGCCAGGCAGGTCTGCCAGCAACCGGCGCGTCATTGCCACCGCCGACGGACTGGTTTCCGTGGCCAGCTCCCGGGCAAGGGCCTGTACGGTAGCGTCCAGCGCTTCGCCCGGCACTACCTGGTGGATAAGTCCCAGCCGAACGGCTTCCTCGGCTTCTATGAGTCGTCCGCGCAGGAGCAGATCGCGAGCAACCGTCTCCCCTACCCGGCGCAGCACAAACGTCGCTACAATAGCCGGCACAAAGCCTATGCGCACCTCGGTAAAGCCAAGTTTGCTACCGGCTGCTGCTATGGCAAAGTCGCAGGCGACGGCCAGTCCGCATCCACCAGCAATAGCATGGCCGTTCAATCGGGCAATCACCGGCTTCGGATAGTACGCCAGTTGCCGAAATAGCGCAGCCAGCCGCTCTGAGTCGGCCAGATTCTCTTCGGTCGTTGCCGTCTGCAGTCGAGCCAGCTCCGCCAGATCCGCTCCGGCTGAGAAAACTTTGCCCGCCCCCGTCAATACCACTACGCGCACCTCCGCGTGATCGGCCACAGCCGTCAGCTTCTGGCGCAACGCTGTAACCAGGGCTCCGCTTAACGCATTGCGTTTCTCGGGACGGTTCAGCGTCAGCGTGGCCACTGGCCCTTCAATCTGCACGTGTACCAACTCCATGAGTTAATCTCCATATGCCTGAACCCATTGCTCTATGATACTCCACCGATTTTTATGATGCAATAACGGCCCCTTTAGAAGTGTCCCCTTCTGCCCTCATCGAATTCCTCTGCCTACCTGAAACGCCAGTGCTACCTGCGCCCTCAGATCTGATGAGATCAACTTGCTATACGTCCAGACACCAAAGGTCGATAAGCTCACAACCTGATACCGCTTCAAGCATCTCACCACCTCATGAATCCCATGGCCATCTCAACTGACGGCACAGCAGAAACGATACAGGGGCCAGGCGATCCGCCAGGTTTCCAAGATCCAGTGGACCATTTCGGGTCCCTGGTGCAACACTTCTGCCCGTGACAGCGCCCGCCCTGCCCAGATCCCTTCAGCTCCCTTTAATAGCTTCGATAAACAGCGGAAGTCCTCCTGCACGCGCACCCATCGCACCTCTCCCTTTCTTGGATAGATCTTGAATTGCAATAACGGAATAATCGACCGCCAGACCTCCTCGCCTGCCTCCGGCAAACGCGCCCGCACCGCCCGCCACACGGCGCGCGCTGGCTCTCCAGCATAAACCCCTACTCGTATCCCATCGGCATGCAAGCTCACAATGAGCTGCACATCAGCCAGCCGCCGACGTCCTCTCCGGTAAAATGCCATCCAGTAGTGGGCATAACAACCGCCTGCCCCGAAATCGTTTTTCAGAAAGCGACTGAACACGTTGCGCTCTGTTTCCAGCGCCAGTGCACTGGGCAGCACCCAGTTCGCCACCAGATCGTCACGCAGCCTTTTAAAGGGCTCCTGCACGTACCGCCGAAGCAGCGGCTTTTCCCGGCGGTACTGTTCAATGTGCGGATGCGCTTTCAATCGAGCAAGCGCTGCAAACGCTTCCGGCCTGAAGCCTTCAAATGTCAGCACCAGAGGTTCGGCCTGCACCAGCGCTTCTGGTGCCACATTGGCTGGATCATGCCCCGGCAGCCACATCAGACAGAAGATATGCTTTCAGGGCTTCCAGTTCGGCATTGACATGCACCACCGACACGTCCTGCTTCCAGAGCCGAGCCAGGGTCTCCGGCGCCTCTGGCTTGAACCCCAGCGCCTGCTGCATGACCTCAGGGAACTTGGCGGGATGCGCCGTAGCCAGCACCACAAGCGGCGTCCGATCCCCTGTTGCCGCTCGGTAGCGGCGGGCGGCTTCCAGTCCTACGGCCGTGTGGGGGTCGGGCAGATAGCCGGTCGTTTCATAGATGTGTCGAATAGTAGCCAGCGTCGCCTCGTCGGAGACGCTGGTGCCCCAGATGCGCGCCGGCATCGACGTTCCCAGCAGCGCCTGCAATCGCTCAAAATTGCTCGGTGCGCCGACGTCCATCGCATTCGAGAGCGTGCGGCGCGAGGGACCAAAAGCCGCCTGCTCGCCTGCCAGAAAGCGAGGGAAGAAGTCATTTGCGTTGTGTGCGGCAATAAAGCGTCGGACCGGCAATCCGCTCAGCGCAGCCAGCACGCCTCCCGTCAGATTGCCCAGATTGCCACTGGGCACGCAAAAGACCACCTCCTCAAAGTTTCCTGTCGCCACGGCCCAGATATAGTAAAGCATCTGCGGCAACAACCGCCCAATGTTAATAGAATTGGCCGACGAAAGCCGCACGCGCGCAAAGTCGGGATCAGCAAACGCGGCTTTGACCAGCCGCTGGCAGTCGTCAAATGTGCCGCGCACTGCAAAGGCCTGCACCCCGGGCCGCCGCACAATCAGTTGCCGTTCCTGGACCGGACTCACCTGGCCGTAGGGATATAGCAGGCCTACCCGCACCCGCTCCACGCCGGCAAAGCCATCGGCCACCGCGCTCCCGGTATCGCCCGACGTGGCCACCAGCACAAGCAGTTGTTCGTCTCGCTGGCGCAGTAGCTCGCGGGCCAGACGCGCCATCGTACGGGCACCCACGTCCTTAAACGAAAGCGTTGGTCCATGGAAAAGCTCCAATACGTACAGATCATCGCCCAGGGGCACCAGTGGTACGGGAAAGGACAGGGCTTCGGCCGTTACCCGTGCTACTGTCTCCTCAGAGAAGACCCCTTGCAACCAGCGTGCGAGCACGTCGGCAGCCATCTCCGAAAACGACCGCTTCTGCTGCCAGACGGTAGGCGGCAACTGGGGAATGCGTTCGGGGATATAGAGTCCGCCGTCGGGCGCCAGTCCTTGCAACAATGCTGCGTCGAACGTCAGCGCGGGGGCCTCTCCACGGGTGCTGACAAAATGAACAACTTCTGCGGTTGCCATGGCTTTAGAGCTGACGCACTCCCTCTAGATCAACAGCGGTAACGTACCCCTTCACTGCTACTCCACTCTCCTGGCAGGCTTCGCACATGGCTGCCAGCACCTGTTGGGCATGCGTTGCGTCACGGGCCAGCGCAAACATGGCCGGTCCTGATCCTGTCAGCGCACACCCAAACGCGCCGATAGCGAGGGCTGCCTGCCGGACTGCTTCGTAGCAGGGCACCAGGGCAGCCCGCACGGGCTCTACCAGGCGGTCCGCCATCATCCAGCGCCCCACGGTCTCCCAGTCGCCTGCTCGAAAGGCATCGATCAGGAAGGCCAGGGCTGACGCGTTGTGCACGGCGTCTCGCAGAGACACCCGTCGGGGCAGCATGTCACGCGCTGAACGCGTCAGAATCTCCACGCGGGGCAGTATCAGGGCAATGGCAGGTGGAGCGGGCAGCGGAATGCGCCGGTAGCATGTGGGATCACTGGCCGACACAAGCACGAGGCCGCCAAACAGGGCAGGCAGCACGTTGTCGCCATGGCGGCTGCCTGAGGCAACCGCTTCTCCTTCAAGCACGGCCTCGACCAGCGCCTCCTTGGGCAACGGCTGATCCAGCAGTAAGTTGGCAGCCCAGGCACCGGCCACGGCGCTGGCGGCTGATCCCCCGAGTCCCGAACCTGATGGCAACCCTTTGTGCAGGCGCAAGGCCAGTCCGTATGAGGCGCCTGCCTGGCGCAGCACGGCGGCTGCGGCCACCGCTGCTGTATTCGTAGCCGGATCGGAGGGGATGGTGGATCCCGGCGGGCCATTGGTTTCCACCAGCCTCACACCCGGCGTTTCGATGCGCCAGGCTTCGACCCGGTCGCCCAGATGCTGAATGCAAAGGCCCAGCGCGTCGAAACCAGGCCCAAGATTCGACAGGGAACCCGGGCCCCAGACCCGCACACGCTTGCCCTGACAATCAGAATCCACAGAAATTGACGACGCTACTGCTTCCATACCGGAGTCAAGATAGCGCGATTGGCTTAGCGGAGCAAGGGCAGATCTCCCTCGCCTTTTGTAGGCAGGGTAGTATACCCTCTCAGGTACTGATCAACGCCCCGGGCGGCCTCTCGTCCCTCTGAGATGGCCCAGACCACCAGGGAGGCGCCGCGATGGACATCGCCCGCTACGAACACGCCTGGGACGTTGGTCTGAAAATGCGCGTCCGCTTTGACGCGTCCTCGCTCGTCCAGTGCCACCCCCAGGGCCTCCAGCAAGGGACTCCGCTCAGGGCCTTCATACCCGATAGCAATGAGCACCAGGTCAGCTGGCCATTCGCGGCGCGAATTGGGCACTTCCCGGCGCGTGCGCCGTCCGTCCGGGCCTGGTGGTCCAGGCTCGACGTCCACGGTAATGACGCGCTCGACGTGGCCATGGCGCCCTTCAAAGGCAACGGTCTGCACGCTCCATACGCGTTCGCATCCCTCTTCGTGGGAGGAGGTTACCTGCAGCAGGTGCGGATGAAAGGGCCAGGGCATTTCAGGCGTTCGCTCCTTGGGAGGGGCTGGCCAGATGTGAAAGTTTGTGATCGAACGAGCTCCCTGGCGGTTGGCTACACCGATACAGTCGCTGGCCGTGTCGCCTCCCCCAATGACAATTACATTTTTGCCGGCCGCGTCAATGATGGGGATTCCGGCTGCTTCAAGGTCATCGTGGGCCACCCGTTTGGTTGCCTGCCACAGGTATTCCCATGCGAAGTGAATGCCGGCCAGCTCGCGTCCGGGCACCCTGACATCACGCGGTTGCGTAGCCCCTGTGCAGATGACAATCGCATCAAAATCGCGTCGGAGTTGATCGACGGGATAGTCCAGGCCTACATGTACACCGGTGCGGAAAGTAATGCCTTCCGCTTCCAGGATGGCGACCCGCCGGTCGATTACCCACTTTTCCATTTTGAAGTCAGGCACTCCGTAGCGTAGCAGGCCGCCGATGCGATCATCCCGTTCAAAGACGGTAACCCAGTGGCCGGCCCGGTTAAGCTGGTCCGCGCAGGCCAACCCGGCCGGTCCTGATCCAATGACGGCCACTCGCTTGCCGGTGCGCTGCGCTGGGGGTTCGGGCTTCACCCATCCTTCCCGAAAAGCCCGTTCGATAATGGCCCATTCGATTTGCTCAATCGTAACCGGTGGTTCGATCAGCCCCAGCACACAGGCCGATTCGCAGGGTGCCGGGCATACGCGTCCTGTAAATTCTGGGAAGTTATTTGTAGCACGCAGCCGCTCATAGGCCTCCCGCCAGCGATTGCGGTACACCAGGTCGTTGAACTCGGGGATTACGTTGCCCAGCGGACAGCCGGCGTGGCAGAACGGAATGCCACAATCCATGCAGCGGGCGGCCTGCCGTTGCACGCGCTCGTCCGGCAGTAGCCGGTAAACTTCGCGGAAGTCCCGAACCCGCTCTTCGACCGGTCGTTTTTCAGGGTTTTCGCGGGGAATTTCAATAAAACCTCGCAGGGATCCCATATGCTGTTTGGCTTAACGACAGGGTATTGTTCAGGCAGCCAGATGTTGTTGCACAGCCGCGGCTTCCTGCTCTCGGGCCAGACGTTCGAGTGCTTTCCGGTAGTCAATGGGAAAGACTTTGACAAACCGGCCCAGAATATCCGGCCAATCCTCCAGCACCCAGCGGGCTATTGGACTGCCTGTGTAAGCGTAATGGCGCTCTATCATTTCGCGTAACTCTGCGATATCTGCCTCTTCGACTACCGGCATGAGCTCAACCATCTCCAGGTTGCAGTGGCGTTCGGCAAACAGACCATCCACGTCCAGCACATAGGCAATGCCCCCACTCATGCCGGCGGCAAAGTTGCGGCCGGTAGGTCCGAGCACGACCACGCGTCCGCCCGTCATGTATTCGCAGCCGTGGTCGCCCACGCCTTCCACAACGGCACGGGCTCCACTGTTGCGCACGGCAAAGCGTTCGCCAGCACGTCCCCGGATATACGCTTCCCCGGAGGTGGCGCCGTAGAGGGCTACGTTGCCGATGATGATGTTGGTCTCGGCCGGATAGGCAGCATTTTCTGGCGGGTGAATAATGAGTTTGCCGCCGGAGAGCCCTTTTCCGAAGTAATCGTTGGCTTCCCCGATGACGCGCAGCGTCACCCCGGGTGCCAGAAAGGCCCCCAAGCTCTGGCCAGCCGATCCTTCACAATCCAGCCAGATCGTATCTTCGGGCAGTCCGCTTTCCCCGTAGCGCGTAGCGACTTCGTAGCTGATGCGTGCCCCGACAGTTCGGTCCGTGTTGCGAATAGCCACGTGCAGTCGAACCGGCTCCTGGCGTTCCAGTGCTGGCTTAAGACGCGGCAGGAGACGCTCGTCGAGCGTGGATGTGTTGCGGGACGCAGGTAGCTTTTGCGTGAAGGGCCGCAGTATTTCGGGCGTTTCGACTTTTTGAACAAGCGGCCGCAGGTCCAGGTAGCGAGCCTTCCAGTGGTTGGTCGATCGAATGCGCAGCCGATCCACCCGGCCGACCATTTCCTCGACGGTCCGGAAGCCAAGCTGCGCCATAATCCGACGCAGCTCCTCGGCTACGAAGTAGAAATAGTTGATAACGTGCTCCGGTTGTCCGGTAAATTTCTTGCGCAGCACAGGATCCTGCGTGGCAATACCAACTGGACAGGTATTCAGGTGGCACTTGCGCATGCGAATGCATCCCATAGCCACCAGCGGCGCGGTGGCAAAACCAAACTCCTGCGCCCCCAGCAACGCCGCAATCGCCACGTCGCGCCCTGTCTGGAGTTGTCCGTCCACCTCCACGATGACGCGTTCGCGCAATCCGTTGGCTACCAGTGCCTGGTGCGTCTCACTCAGGCCCAGCTCCCAGGGCAGTCCTGCGTGCAGGATGGAGGTGATTGGCGAGGCTCCGGTGCCTCCGTCGTGTCCGCTGATCAGGATTACATCAGCTCCCCCTTTGGCGACCCCGGCCGCTATCGTGCCCACCCCTGCTTCGGCCACCAGCTTCACACTGATGCGAGCGGTGGGATTGGCCTGCTTGAGGTCGTAAATGAGCTGCGCCAGATCTTCAATGGAATAAATGTCGTGATGGGGAGGGGGTGAGATCAGCCCTACCCATGGGGTAGAGTGGCGCACGCGAGCGATCCAGGGATAAACCTTTTCGCCTGGCAGTTGGCCTCCTTCGCCTGGCTTGGCACCCTGGGCCATCTTAATCTGAATCTCATCGGCGCTTGCCAGATAGCCAATGGTAACCCCAAAGCGCCCGGAGGCAACCTGCTTGATCGCGCTGCGACGCGGATGATCGGGAGCATACCGCTCCGGGTCTTCCCCGCCCTCGCCCGTATTACTCTTGCCCCCGATCCGGTTCATTGCTTCTGCCAGCACCTCGTGGGCCTCTTTGCTGATCGAGCCAAAGGACATCGCCCCGGTCTTGAAGCGACGCACAATGGACGTCCAGGGCTCAACCTCTTCCAGTGGAATCGGCCGCGCTGCCGGGATGAAGTCCAGTAACCCCCGCAGCTTACACAACTGGCGACTTTCGTCATTGACCAACCGCGCAAAGGCTTCGTAGTCCTCTGGATCCCGCTTCTGAACAGCGTGCTGGAGCTTGGCTACCGTCAGCGGATGATACCGGTGGTGCTCCCCGCCGCGCCGCCACTGGTACAGGCCGCCCCGATCCAGTTCATCTGCAGGTACCTGGACCACCGGAGTGGCTGGATAGGCCTGCTCGTAGCGGCGGCGCACCTCTTCAGCCAGCACGTCGAAGCCCACCCCTCCCAGACGAGACACGGTACCTGCAAAGCAGCGGTCGACCACCTCGGCGCTTAGCCCTACAATCTCGAAAATCTGGGCGCCTCGATAGCTTTGAAACACCGAGATGCCCATTTTGGACATCACCTTGAGCAGCCCCTTGCAGAGCGCTTTGATGTAGTGCTGCTGGGCTTCGCGCACGTGCAACCCGGTAATTTCTCCCATGCGCACCAGATCGGCCACGGTCTCCAGCGCCAGGTAGGGGCAGACAGCGTCCGCTCCGTAGCCGACCAGGACGCACAGGTGATGGACCTGGCGGGGCTCACCGCTATCGACCACCAGGCTACAGCGCGCCCGCAGCCCGGTGCGAATCAGGTGGTGGTGCACCGCCCCTACCGCCAGCGCAGCAGGAATGGGCGCCTGTCCTGAGCCTGCTTCCCGGTCAGAAAGCACCAGAATGGTACCTCCTTGCTGAACGGCTTCAACCGCTTGCTGGCACAGGGCCTCCAGCGCAGCCACCAGTCCTTTCCCTCCTGCTGCAATGTCGAACGTTGCGCGGAGCGTAATAGCCCGCAAGTTTTCCTCATCTAGGGCCCGGATGCGGGCCAGTTGCTCTGGCGTCAATACGGGATGGTCCAGACGAAGCCGGTGGGCCTGCTCGGGGGTTTCGTCCAGCAAGTTAGCTTCCCCTCCCAGATAGGTATGCAGCGAAGTGACTAGCACTTCGCGAATTGCATCAATGGGCGGGTTGGTTACCTGCGCAAAGAGTTGCTTGAAGTAGTCATAAATCAGCCGTGGGAAGTCTGAGAGAACGGCCAGGGGCGTGTCATCGCCCATGGAGCCTACCGGATCCTCTTTTTTCTGGGCCATAGGCGCCAGGATGAGCCGTAGCTCTTCCAGCGAGTAGCCAAACAGACGTTGCTGCTGGCGCAGCGTCTCCGGATTAGACGCGCGGGGCAGCACCTGAGCTGCGGGCAGGTGCGCTTCTGTCCGGAGATGCGTCTGCAGCCAGAGGCGGTACGGCCGGCGCCGGCTCAACGAGGCCTTGATTTCTTCGTCGCGTACAACCCGTCCTTCATCTAGGTCCACCAGAAACATGCGTCCGGGTTGCAGCCGCCCTTTTTCGACCACCCGTTCTGGCTCCAGGTCGAGCACGCCTACTTCAGAAGCCAGCACGACGAGCCCGTCGCGCGTGATGGTGTAGCGCGCCGGCCGCAGGCCGTTGCGGTCGAGCACAGCTCCTATGTAGCGTCCATCGGTAAAGCAGACGGCGGCGGGGCCGTCCCAGGGCTCCATCAGACATGCATGGTATTCGTAGAAAGCGCGCCGCGCATCGTCCATGTAGTCGTCGTGCGCCCAGGCCTCGGGGATAGTCATCAGCAGCGCGTGCGGCAGCGAGCGCCCGGCCCGGTACAGCAATTCGATCATGGCGTCCAGCATCTGCGAATCACTGCCGGTCTCATCCAGCAGCGGCAGCACTCGGGCCAGATCATCTCCCAGCAGCTCTGAGCGCAGGAGGGCTTCTCGCGCGCGCAACGCGTTGATGTTACCGCGGAGCGTGTTGATTTCGCCGTTATGCGCCAGCAGATGGAAGGGCTGCGCCAGCGGCCAGCGGGGCCATGTATTCGTGCTAAAACGAGAATGCACCAGAGCCAGCCGGCTCGCAAAGCGTGGATCGGTCAGATCCGGATAGTACTGGCTTAATTGCTCGGGCGTCAGCATGCCCTTGTAGACCAGCGTGCGAGCCGACAGGCTGACCACGTAAAAATCCGAATGGGAGATGACGTGTCGGGCCCGGCGCTTGATAACAAACAGTTTCCTTTCGAAAGCTTCTCCATCAAGCCCGGAAGCTGCTTGCACAAACACCTGCCAGATGGCAGGCTCTGCGGCTGCCGCCGACACGCCCAGCACCTCGGAATGGGTAGGCACGCGACGCCAACCCAGCACCTGCTGTCCTTCCGCCTGCACCAACCGTTCAAAGGCATCCCGGCAGGCCTGCTGTGGCTCTGGATCGCTGGGCAGAAACAGCATACCCACGGCGTAGGCACCGGGCTCGGGTAGCTGAATGCCGGCTGCCTGCGCCACTTCCCGCAAAAACCGATCAGGCAACTGAACCAGGATGCCCGCTCCGTCTCCTGTGCGCTCGTCGCAGCCGCAGGCGCCGCGATGGCTTAAGCGCACCAGGATCTGCAGGCCTTCCTGTACGATCCGGTGGGAAGGAGCCTCTGTCAACGTGCAGATAAACCCGACGCCACAGGCGTCATGTGTCTGTCTGTCGATCAGCGACTGCTGTTCGAAACGCTGGTTCTGCAGGCGCATCGCAACCCGGGGTTGTGGCGCCCCGGTCTGCGCTGCTATCGTAGGATGGTATCAAAAGAGGAGGAAAGGCAGCCGGGGTCGCCAGGTTGGAGGATTCAGGCAGTAATCGTTGCTACGCGGCCCGTAGGGGCCGTGATAAGGAGCTCCGGCACCCTCCAAGGTCGTACAGCACGAAACCGCCTGGCGCACGCCCGACACACACCACCCTGCTTCCCGTTGTCTTCGGGAACCCACCACCTGTCAGACCGACGAGAAGCAAGGTGATTCATACGCCCTCCTGTCAATTGGAAGCGTGCTGATTGCGTTCTGTTGATGAGCAATAACGCATTTAGAGTCCCTCCCGTCAAGCATCAAATCCATTAAAAACAAGGAGGTCGGTAGCGCTTCCATTAAAACTTAATGGAATGGAAGCCCTTTTTGTTTTCATTTATTAGGGATAACAATCACTATTCTTTAATTTTATTGACAACTATACACAGTTCTTCTTTTTTGTTTATACATTATTCACACTTTTTGTTACTCTTTTAACCATCCAAACAGCAAAACTCCCTGCTCCCGCAAGCACTTTGAACCTTTGAAGCCACTCCTGGAAATTGCCGCACAGATGGACAAGCCGTAACGGTATAAAGAGAAGCCGCCCACAAACAGAAAAAGCCCTACCCTGCTCCCGGGTAGGGCCTCGTCGGGACGGTGGGATTTGAACCCACGACCCCTAGCACCCCATGCTAGTGCGCTACCGGGCTGCGCTACGTCCCGACCTGAAACTCTTACAAACTACCACAACCTTTTCCCGTCAGGCAAGGGCTGCAAATGCCTCAATCGGTCCCCGAGTTCCCTTTTGCCGGCTCTTCACAGGAATCCTGCCCTTCTAGATAACGCAGCAAATCGACTAAAAACGCCCGCAGTGCCAGTAGTTGGGCCCGCATTGCCGCCTGCTCCGGCCGTCTCCGACGCGCCAGCACGCGCCGCGCACCTTCAATCGTATAACGCTCCACGT
Organism: Rhodothermus profundi; assembly: GCF_900142415.1. Lineage (NCBI taxonomy): Bacteria > Pseudomonadati > Rhodothermota > Rhodothermia > Rhodothermales > Rhodothermaceae > Rhodothermus > Rhodothermus profundi. Next base: position 25,751 of record NZ_FRAU01000003.1, on the reverse strand, counting down.
GCAGCAGATACTGAATCTCACGGACCAGCGCCAGATCCTCTTCCGAGTAGCGCCGGCGACCCGCGGCATCCTTTCGAGGCCGCAGCATTTCAAACTCGGTCTCCCAGTATCGCAGCACGTGGGGTGCCAACCCCGTCTGCCGGGCTACCTCCCCAATGCTGTATCCCTTCACTGAATCCTGCATGGTTCCTGCACGCATCTGCTTTTGCAAATTTAACGGGAAGCTATCAAAACTAAAAGGCGCTTTCCGGATATTTGGGACTTTCCAGGAACGCCGGAATTCGCCAAGCGACTATGTCGCACCATCCCCGCCTCAAGTATGAGCTGGCCCTGCTGTTTGACGTACTGGTCTGGGGCGTCAACTTTCCAATCCTCAAAGTAGCCCTGGCTACCATGCACCCGTTTGTGGTCAATCTTTTTCGGTTCATCTTTTCATTGCTCGTGCTGGGTGCCCTGCATGCGTGGACGCACTGGCGCAACCGCACCCCTTTCTTTGAACCGCTTCGGACCCACGGCCGCGCCATTCTCCTGCTCGGCCTGCTGGGCTATGTGGTCTACCAGTTGGCCTTCATCGTGGGGGTTGATCTAACCACCTCGGGCAGCGCAGCCCTCATCATGGCCAGCGCACCGCTCTGGACGGCTATGCTCAGCCAGATCCGCGGTTACGACCGCCTCAATCGGCTGGGATGGTTCGGTCTGCTGCTTTCGCTGCTAGGCACTGCCCTCGTCGTGATCTATGGGCCCGGCAGCCTGAATTTTTCAGGCGAAACCCTGCTGGGCAACCTGCTGATGACCGGGGCAGCCGTGGCCTGGGGCGCCTACACAGCGCTCAGCCAGCCTTTTGTGCATCGCATGGATCCAGCCAGCCTGACCTTTTTCGGGCTGCTACTGGCCTACCCGATTCTGGCGCTCCTGGGACTATCTTACCTGGACACCGTCACGTGGACCGAAGTAGACGCTATCATCTGGGCCGCCTTAATCTTTTCAGGTGCGCTTTCAACGGGCCTGACCCTTGCCTTCTGGAACTACGCCATCCGACATGTAGGCCCCTCCCATACGGCTGCCTTCGGAAATCTGGTTCCCGTCGTCGCCCTGATCACCGGCTATTTGATGCTCGGGGAACCCATCACCCTGGTGCAACTGCTGGGAGGCGCTGGCATTATCGGTGGCCTGTTTCTGATGCGTCGGGCCCGCCGACTGCCGCTCCCTTCTTGAGGGACGTAGCTCACACGCCAATGACTTCAAAACGTGATCCTTCAACCGGATCTTTCTCCACTTCAATGCGCACCGGAAACATCTGCTTCAGCTCGTTCAGGTGCGTGATCACGAGAATCTTATCAAAATCGGATTGCACGGCCTGAATGGCCTCAACCAGATGCTGCAATCCCTGAGGATCTTGCGTCCCAAAGCCTTCGTCGATAACCAGCGTACGCACGCGCACCCCGCTTCGATCGGCCAGCAACTGCGCCAGTGCCAGCCGCAACGCAAAATCAACACGAAAGGCTTCGCCCCCCGAGAACGTTTCGTAAGGCCGAGCCGCTCCGTTTTCATCCGTAATGATAATGTCCAGGGTTTCTTTTGTCCCCCCCGATTTTTTGGTCCGTTGCGTGCGCAGATAGACGCGCATGCGCCCGTCGGTCAACCGCTCCAACAATTCATTAGCGCGCGCTTCCAATTCCGGAAGCGTCTGCTCAATGATCAGGGAGGGGATTCCATGCCTGCCAAACGCCTGCTGCAGATGCCGGTGCAGCCGCTCGCGATGCCGCGTGGCTTCTAGCTCCTGCTGCAACTGCTTGTGCTGCGCGCGTAGCGTTTGCAGATGCTCCAGGCGAGCCTGGCTTTCTCCAAGCTGTTGCTGCACCGCACGCAATGCTGCCTCTACCGTCTCAAGCCGCTGCTGCGCTTCCTCACAGGCCGCCTGGATGCTGGACCAGGCTTTCAGCTCCTGCCGGAGTTGCTGCAGATGCGTTTGCAACCGCTCCATCGCCTCCACTTCCTGATGGATGCGGCGCTGCAGCACCTCCCGTTCCTGCCGCCCTTTCTCCAGGTGCTCCTGTGCATGCAGCAACCGGTGCAACTGCGCACCGACGTCCCCCAGCGCCTCCAGCTCCTGTTGGACCCGCTGCAGTCGTTCTGGATCAAATCCTACCTGTTGAAGCTTTTCCTGAAGGGCTCGGCTGCGCTGCAAGAGCGCCAGGATTGTCGGTCCCTGCGCCAGTTCCTGCCGATATTGTTGTTCCTGCTTGGCCAGACGACGCAGCTCGTTTTCCAGGCTCTCCTGCTGTCCCTGCAACGTCTCAAGCTCCTGCAACTGCTTGCGTAGAGAAACGGCCTCGGCTACCTGCTGGCGCAATGCTTCAAAGGTCTGCTCGTCGAATGGAAGAGCTTCGAGCTGCTGGTGCAAGGCGCTCAGCCGCTGCCGATGCGCTTGCCCGAAAGTCCGCTGTTCAAGTTGTGCTCGAAGCGTGGTGATCTGGCGGGTTAGCGCCTCCAGGCGGGCATTGCGTCGCTGCAGCTCCTCCAACCGGGCCTTTGTCTGAGCCAGTTGCTCAGGGGCGGTTTCCCACTGCTTAATCTCTTCGCGTCGCTGCTTATACTGCTGGCGGAGCGCTTCCAGTTGCTGTTGTCGTTCAGCCAGTTGCCGGCGGCCTTCGGCCAGCGCATGGGCCAGGGCCTCAAGCTGTTCCTGATAGTGATGCGCCACCTCTTCCTGATGCGCTGGATCCAGCGTGCTGCCGCACACCGGACATACGTTCGCTTCCGCCTGCAGAAACGTTTCGTATCGTCTTTTGAGCTCTGCCTGTTGGCGTTCCAGCTCCTGCAAACGCGCCTGCAACCCTTCAATTTCCTGGCGCTGCTGCGTGCCCGCCTCTTTCAGGCGTTCCAGTTCGTCACGGAGCGCGCGATAGCGCGCAGCCGCCTGTTCCAGCTCCTGGCAGGTTGCCTCTAGCGCAGCCAGCCTTTCTGGTACCTCGGCTTCCTGCTCTTGCTGCCGCTCCAGAGAAGCCAGTTGGCCTTCCAGTTGCTTCTGCTCAGCCAGCAACGCCTCCGAAACGCTGCGGATTTCTTCCTCAAGGGCTTTGCGTTGCTGCCGCACCTGTTCAAGACGTGCCATTTCGCGCTGAGCCTGCTCGGCCGCCTGCAGCCGTTTTTCCAGCGCAGGGCGTTCCTGCAACCGTGCCTTCAATTCCTGAAGCCGTCGCTGCACGTGCTCCTGCTCCTTGCGCGCCAGCTCCAGCTTCTTCTCCAGCGTTGCCCGATGGCGTTCCAGCTCATGCTTTACCTGATCCAATTGCTTCTGGATGCCCCAGTACTGATCGCGCTTCTCTTCAAGTTGCCGGCGTTCTGCTTGCAGCACCTGAAAACGCTGATGCGCCCGTTCAATTTCTTCACGTCGCGCCAGGAGTTGCTCCAGGTCCTGAAGCTCTGCTTCCAGCCGTGCCAGCCGCTCCCGTTCCTCCTGCAGGCGAGCGGCCTGCTGCCGCTCCTGTTCCTGGAGTTCTTCCAGGCGCCGGCGGCTTTCTTCCAGGCGCACCCGTTGCGCGTGCAGCGCCTGCAGCTGCTGCTGTCGGGCCTCTCGGTCCGCTTCCAGCTTACGTTGCTGCTCCAGCAGTTGCTCGTGGGTTGCCTTCAGGGAGGGCTCTTCTTGCAGGGATGCCTGGATCTGATCCAGCTGCTGCTCGATCTGTTCAGCGCGGGCCCGGGCTGCACGCATTTCTTCTCGTGCCAGTTCGGCCAGCCGCTCGTAACGCTCCAGGTTCAGAATACGAGCCAGAATCTCTTTGCGCTCGCCAGGCTTTTTGCGAGTAAACTCATCCGCGCGTCCCTGCAAGAGAAACGAAGCATTGATGAAGGTCTGATAGTCAATCCCTAACAGTTGATTTAGCCGTTGCTGCGTTTCGGTTACCGAAGCTCCTGTGAGTGGCCGATAGGTTCCGGTCTCCGGCTCGTATACCTGAAGCTCTAACTCCGACTTGCTGGTTTTTCCAGAGGTTGACCGGGTATAGCGCCGCAGCACCCGGTATCGTTGCCCCTCCAGATCGAACGTAAACTCGACTTCCATCTGCCTGGCCCCTACGCGCAACAGGTGCTCGTCGGGCTTGCGACTATCGCTCGTCTTGCGGGCTTCTCCCCAGAGCGCCCAGGTAATCGCGTCCAGCAAGGCCGATTTGCCCTGCCCATTGTTGCCCGACAGGCAGGCCACCCGAAACGGCTGAAAATCCAGCACGGGCGCCTCTTCTCCGTAGCTCATAAAGTTCTTGAGCCGCAGCGCAACCGGTACCATAGCAACTCCTCCCTTCGATGAATCTGGCTAAAAAATAACGCGCGCTTCTGTCAGATACGCCCGTGCCGCTACGGTTTTATGGGGGCTTTGAATGGATCGACTGGTTCCTGATGACCGGCCGGATGCGCCGTTTCATGATGTTCTGGCTCCAGGTGAGCCGTCACATAGACCCGTCGTCCGGGAAAACTTGCCTGGAGGGCTGCTTCCACGCGATGCGCCCGGGCATGCGCTTCGTCGAGCGAGCACGTGCCGGGCATCATCAGGTGGTATTCTACCCAGAGCTGGTCTCCGATGCGGCGATGGCGAAGCTGGTGATAGTTGGAAATCAGGCCCTGTTGCACCGCCTGGTCGAGCACCGCCAGCAGACGACGCGTGTCTTCTTCATCTACGCGCTCCATCAGTCCGGCAATAGCCTGGCGCAGAAGCTGGAAAGCCGTGCGTAGAATGTTAAGCGCCACCACCATCGCAATGAGTGGATCCAGCCAGACCATGTCGGTCCAGGCGACCAGCGCCACGCCTGCTACCACCCCCAGGCTGGTCCACATATCCGTAAGCACGTGGCGTCCGTTGGCCTCCAACACGAGACTGTGATGGCGCCGTCCCACCCGGATCAGATAAAGCCCCAGAATCAGATTAATCAGACTGAACAGGGCAGTCAGGAGCACGCCCAGCCCCAACCGACGCAGCGCTGGCCCGTGCAGCAGGTCCTGCACCGCTGTGTAGAGAATACCGACGGCAGCCAACAAAATCATGGCGCCTTCAAACCCCGCCGAAAAGTAGGCAATCTTGCCATGGCCGTACGGATGATCGGCGTCAGGCGGTTGCAAGGCATACCACAGGCTAAAAGCGACAAAGGCTGTGGCCAGAATATGCACCAGCGACTCTGCCGCATCCGAAAAAATTGCAGCGCTCCCTGTGAGGAGATAGGCCGTAAACTTTCCAATGAGCATCAGCACCGACACCGCCAGGCTCGTTGCCATCGCCCGGTGGCGCGGATCGTGCAAATCAGGCCACGGCATGGGAATCTGGAAGGTCCTCTAAGCAAGCGCCTACAGAACGCCTGCGCGGCTGCTTCGTGCCCGCTCAGCATCCCCGAAACAGGTTTCCAGATTCACTTCCCGGTCTGGCAGGGGAGCACGCTGCAAGTGCTTTGTGCGCTGCGCCAGGCATGCCTCGAAATGGTGCACCTTCCTGCACGTACCGCTCAATGCACTGCCTTTCAAGATTCGCAGTTCCGTATTGGACCGGGCCGGGTGCTAGCCTCTCTATCAGCGGAGCCCGGGGGTGTACCAGTTGGCATGTTCGCGAAGCCCCGTAGCTCCAGTTGCTAGACCGCAAAAACGCCCTTTGGTCTGGCATGCGCCACGGACCAGCGAACCACCGTTAACGGCGCAAGTTGGCCTATCCAGACCGCTCAGGGAACCCTGACTGGTTTCAGGCGAAGGTATGGACGCCATGCAGGCCGCGCTTCAGGAAAAGCTGGCGCATCTGCCTACCCGTCCGGGCGTCTACATCCACCGAGACGCCGCGGGCCAGGTACTCTATGTAGGAAAGGCGAAGAATCTTCGGCAGCGCGTTCGCTCGTACTTTCAGGAAAGTCGTCCCCGAGATGGTCGGCTTGAAGCGCTTGTTCGCAAGATAGCCGATGTCGAAGTGATCGTTACCGATACGGAAGCCGAAGCGCTCATCCTGGAGAACAACCTGATCAAAAAGCTGAAGCCCCGCTACAACATCAACCTGCGCGATGACAAGACGTACCCCTACATCTGCATTGCCAACGAACGGTTTCCCCGTGTTTTTCCCACGCGACGCGTCCGCAAGGACGGCTCGAAATATTTTGGCCCGTACACCGACGTCGGACAGATGCACCGGCTGCTGCGACTGATCCGCTCACTGTTCAAGCTGCGCACCTGTAACCTGAACCTCTCCCCCGAAGCCATTGCAGCCGGCAAATATCAGCCCTGCCTGGAGTATCACATTCAGAAATGCGCTGCTCCCTGCATTGGCCTCCAATCTGAGGCAAACTACAACGCGACGATTCGCCAGATCGAGCAGTTGCTGAACGGCAAAACGCAGGCGCTCATTGCTCAGCTTCGGGAAGAGATGAAAGCCCGGGCGGCCGCACTGGACTTTGAGCGGGCTGCCGAGCTGCGCGACCAGATCCGGCTCCTCGAACAGCATACCGAACGCCAGAAAATTGTCAGCCAGGACTTTGCCGACCGCGACGTGTTTGCGCTGGCCATCGACCGCACCGAAGGCGTAGCCTGTGGTGTTGTGTTTCAGGTGCGCGAAGGCAAAGTAATTGGCCGCCGCCATCGCTACCTGCGCCGCATCGAAGGACAGAGCGACCGTGCGCTCCTGCAGGCTTTCGTTGAAAACTACTATGCCGAAGCGGTCTTCTTTCCGGACGAGGTGCTCCTTTCGCACGAACTGGACGAACCGGACGCCCTGGAAGCGCTACTTCGCGAGCGACGGGGCAAAAAAGTTCCCCTTCGCGTTCCCAGACGTGGCGACAAGGCAGGGCTGGTCCACCTGGCAGAAGCCAATGCGCGGCTGTTGCTTGAAGAATGGCGGCTGGCTCAGAAAAAACGGGGTGAAGCGCGCATTCCAGAGGCGGTGCGTGCCCTGCAGGAAGTTCTGCATCTGCCACGCCTGCCGCGTCGCATCGAATGCTTCGACGTTTCGCACCTGGGCGGCACCGGTACCGTAGCTTCCTGCGTGGTCTTCGAGGACGGTCGCCCCAGCAAGCGCGACTACCGGACGTTTAAAATCCGCAGCGTCGCGCCCGGCAAGCCCGACGACTACCAGGCCATGCGCGAGGCCGTTCATCGGCGCTATCGGCGGCTCCGCGACGAAGGCGGCCCCTGGCCTGATCTGGTCGTGATCGATGGCGGCAAAGGGCAGCTTTCCAGCGCGCTGGAAGCTCTTGAGGCCCTGGAGCTACGTGGTCGGTTTCCAGTGATTGGCCTGGCCAAACGGCTGGAAGAAATTTATCGTCCAGGCGATCCGGATCCCTATCAGCTCCCCAAGACCAGTCCGGCGCTTCAATTGTTGCAGCGTATCCGCAACGAAGCCCACCGGTTTGCGGTCGCCCTGCAGCGCCGCCAGCGCCGGCGCGCGCTGCGCTCTGAGTTGCTCGACATTCCCGGTATCGGTCCACGTACCGTCGAAAAGCTGCTCAAGCATTTCGGTTCGGCGCAACGCGTCCGCGAAGCCGACCTGGAAGCGCTGGCGGCCGTCATTGGACGCGTCCGTGCCCAGCGCATCCGTCATCACTTCGATACCACCACCTGAGCACTGGCAATTTCGCTCGCCCCGTCCTATGTTTGCGGCAAACATCTGCCTGCACATAGCCTACAGGTGCCATGCTGAACTATATCTGGGCTGGCCTGATCATCTTCAGTCTGGTGTTTGCCGTGGTGTCGGACGTGCGGGACCTGACGCGCGACACGTATCGTAACGGCGACCCGCTGCCCGTTATCCTTTTCTTTCCAGAAGGTTATCAGTCAGAGGCTCGGCGTCAACCCGTTCAGGTTCGCATCGATCCGGCGACCTACCGGGCCTTCTATCGCACCGAAAAGGCCCCGGATGCATCCTATACCGGCGAACTGGTGCAGTTTCGCACTGGCCGCGAGCTGCGCTTTGCGCGGGACGTAGACGTGCCCGAACCGCTGGCCACCATTCGCCGCATTACTTCTCCCCGGGAAAACGACCTGCGGGGCACGCTGCAGACGCTGACGTTCGTCTCCGACTCGCTGGCCACGGCTGCGGTGCTGTTTGCGCCCGTTCGGTTTGTGCGCCTGCAGGCCATCACCGACGCGGCCTTTGAGTTTGCCCGGACGGCTGTTACGCTGGCCCTGGGACTCATTGGCCTGCTGGCCCTATGGCTCGGCCTGCTGCGCATTGCCGAAGTAGCCGGTCTGGTCCGACATCTGGCCCGATGGACTCGCCCGCTCCTGCGTCCGCTTTTCCCAGACGTACCGCGCGATCACCCCGCCTTCGCCCTGATCACGCTCAATCTGACAGCCAACATGCTGGGACTGGGCAATGCAGCCACGCCTCTGGGCATTAAAGCCATGGAAGAGCTGCAAAAACTCAATCCTCGCCCTGACACCGCCACGAACGCCATGGTTATGCTCCTGGCGATGAATACCGCCAGCGTGCAGCTCGTGCCTCCCGTCCTGCTTATGGCCATTATGGGCGCTGCGATCAATGAACTGATCCTCCCCATCATTCTGGTTACGCTGGCCTCGCTTATCGTGGCGATCGTAGCGGCCAAACTGCTGGGCCGGCTGCCTGCCTACCGCCGCACCGATCCCCTGCACACCGAGGCGAACAATCAGCACGACCAACCGGAAACCAACGCCTGAATCCAATGGAGACCTTCCGCACCCTGATCGAGACGCTGTCGCTGCTGGTGCTACCGTTGCTGATTGTCGGCTTCCCACTTTATGGCCTGCTCCGACGTGTGCCGGTTTACGAGGCCTTTGTCGAAGGCGCCCGCGAAGGGTTTGATGTGGCCGTGCGCATCATTCCCTACCTGGTAGCGATCCTGTTTGCCATTGGCATGTTTCGGGCTTCGGGCGCCATGGACTTCATGATCGAGCTACTTCGTCCCGTGCTGAGTCCCCTGCGCATTCCACCCGAAGTGCTGCCCATGGCCATCCTTCGTCCGCTGACCGGCTCTGGCTCGGCCGCGGTAGTGCTTGATCTGATTCGCCAGTACGGGGAAGATTCGATCATTGTCAAGATTGCTGCCGTGATGTTTGGCTCGACCGAGACCACGTTTTACGTACTGGTCGTGTACTTCGGCGCCGTGGGGATTTCACGGACGCGCCACGCCGTCCCGGCTGGACTCATTGCCGACGTTACCGCCATGCTTATGGCCATTTATCTGGTACAATGGCTGTTTGCCGGATAAATGCCGCTGGCTGCTACCGGCTCGTAGCCTCCAGCCTGCCCCAACCCCTGGCAGGGCCACCGGCCCCTGTCCAACACGCTCTGGCCGCCTTTCCAGTAGGGCGAACCACGCCGCTGGTTCTACCCTTTGGGCGCCTTTTATTCGTCGGGGGCAGCCCGCATAGCCCTCTGGGCGGCGCAGCAGGGCTGGTTCGAAATGACACATCGGCGGTTGCGGGAAGCGCAGCGGCTGGATCTCGAACGCCTGCGCGATGATCGGCCGGTGGGGAAGCAAGAGACAATGGCGCGGTGTCTGTAGGAATGGAAGATGTCGATCGATGCGTTGCTGAGGCGCAACCGGGCGCTGGTGCGTCGGGTGGGGATAACGGGCACACTTAGGTTGTCTCTGGCGGTTCGGCGCGCTGGTATGTGCACCAGACACGCTACGCTTCTCTTACGTCTCGTTAGCGTCGCAGCCCGACCTGCACATCCATGACGTTTGTATGCGTAGGCCCTGTGAAGAGGAGCTGCTCGAGCGCTTCGAAAAAGGCGTACGCATTATTGTCCTCCAGGTAGGCCTGGGGATCCAGGCCGCACGAGCGGGCACGGGACGCTGTGTCTGGTGTTGTCCAGGCGCCTGCTGCATCGGTAGGGCCGTCTCGTCCGTCGGTGCCTCCGCTGAGCAGCACGGCCGACGCCTCCCAGCCTTCCATAGCCAGGGCAGCGGCCAGTGCTAGCTCCTGATTGCGTCCGCCCCTGCCCCGGCCCCGCACAGTGACGGTTGTCTCCCCACCCCAGAGCAAGCATACAGGTCGATTTTCGCGCACGTCCCGGAGCGCTGCTACCAGCTGCGGTGCCACCTCACGGGCTTCGCCGGTCAGGCGGTCGGTGACAATCCGTACCGAGTAGCCGCGCTGTCGCGCCTCGTCGGCAGCTGCCTCCAGCGCCCGGCGGTTGGTACCGATCAGACGGGTTACGACCCGGGCAAAGCGTGGATCGGCCGGCTTGGGCGTCTCCAGGGATGGATCCGTAACACCAGCTTCCAGACGCGTGCGCACCGATGCCGGCACCCGATGCCAGAGCCCGAAACGGCGCAGCACGGCAATGGCTTCGGCAAACGTGGTGGGATCCGGCACGGTCGGTCCACTGGCAATGACCGACAGATCATCGCCGACCACGTCCGAAATCACCAGGGCCAGCACGTCGGCCGGTGCAGCAGCCTGCGCCAGCCGTCCGCCTCCGATGCGGGACAGGTGCTTCCGCACCGTGTTCATCTGGTAGATATCCGCTCCGCTTTCAAGCAGCAGCCGGAACGTATGCTGCGCGTCGGCAAGCGTCACGGGCGGTTCAAAATCCGTGCAGAGTGCCGAGCCACCGCCCGAGATAAGCACCAGCAAGAGATCGTCTTCGGTGCAGCCTGCGGCCAGTTCCAGAATGCGCCGGGCTGCCTGCACGCTGTGCTTGTCGGGTACGGGGTGCCCGGCTTCCATTACCGGAATGCGCTGTGGAGCGGGACCATGCGGGAGCGGCGCCTGCGCATAGCCGTGTGGAACCACCACGAGGCCTTCGCCGATGCGTTCGGTTAGTTGTTGTTCGACCATACCGGCCATCGCCATTGCGGCTTTGCCCATCCCGACCACCACGATGCGTCGGTAGCGGTCCAGCCTCTGCGGCGTCCAGGTCGTCCACGGCGTCTGCGTCAGCAGCACGTCGGCCTGCGCGCCCCGCACGGCCGCTCGAAAAATGGCCTGCGCATCGGCCACGCCGTCCTGATAGGGCATGGTTCGATTCATTCGGTTAGTGCCTCGTCTTTCAGAAAGCGTGCTAGCTGCATTGCTCGCGTTTCGGCGCCCAGCAACACCTCCTCCAGCAATCGGCGCGTGCCGTGTTCGTTCAATTCCCATGCAAGCGCAATGCTGCCGCGAAGCTGGATGCACAGCTCCCGCTCAGCACGCAGGTCGTGTTGCAGCATTGTCACCACAGCATAGGCGCCTTCAGGCTCATGGGTCAGGAACGACCGTTTCACCAGTTCTTCTGGATGACAGGTAGGCACCCCGCCCAGCAATGTCACGCGCGCTGCAACCCGGTCCAGACTTTCGTGCACCTGTTCATAGCAGGTCTGAAAGAAAGGCGCCAGTGATGCATAGGTCGTTCCTGTAGTCAGCCAGGCGTGCTTGTGGTACTGATGATAGAGTATCCAGAGCGAGGCCAGGAACGCATCCAGATGCGGTAGCAGTTGCTCAACGACCGGCCGGGGCAGACCTATGGCATTGGGATACACCGCCGTACGTGGCCGCTCAGGCTCTTTAAAAACCTGCGGCAATTTTTCAACACCTTGCATGAGCCCCCTTGTGTTTGTGAGAATTTAATGGTTTTAACATGTTACTTCAGCGCCTTCCCGACTCATCCAATTCACTTTGTCTTGCAAAAACAACATGTTATAAGCCCTTTCTCTATAGGAGGCATTCTGGTTGATGGCCCAGGCCCCCGTTGACAACAGGCGTTAGAAGTCTATCTTATGGCGAAAAGTTGCCTGGGCGAAACCGTTTTTAAATTCTGGAACACCCAACGCTTTCACGAGGGGGTCCCATGGACACAAAAAAATACGTGTACCGCTTTGGCGGTGGGCAGGCAGAAGGTAACAAAGACATGCGCGATCTGCTGGGAGGCAAGGGCGCAAACCTTGCGGAGATGAGCGCCATTGGCCTGCCGGTCCCACCGGGTTTTACGATCACGACCGAAGCCTGCGCTTACTATCACGCGCATGCAGGCAAGTGGCCGGAGGGCTTAGAGGCACAGGTGCGCGAAGGCGTCCGGCACATTGAACAGCTCATGAACGCGCGCTTTGGGGATCCAGCGAATCCCTTGCTGGTTTCGGTGCGCAGTGGCGCGGCCATTTCTATGCCGGGCATGATGGATACGGTATTGAACCTGGGCATCAACGACCAGGTCGTTGAAGGGCTTGCCCGGCGCACCAACAACGAGCGTTTTGCTTACGACGCCTATCGCCGCTTCATTGACATGTTCGGAGACGTGGTGATGGGCGTCAAGCATGATTATTTTGAAGAGGTCCTTGATGCCCTGAAAAAGGAAAAGGGGGTTCAGGAAGATACCGAGCTGGACGCCGACGCGCTGAAGGAGCTGGTCCGGCGCTACAAAGAGGTCTATCGCCAGCACACCGGTTCGCTCTTCCCTGAGGATCCATACGAGCAGCTCTACAAAGCTATCAATGCCGTCTTTGCGTCATGGAATAGCGAACGGGCCGTTAAATATCGCCAGATCCACAAAATTCGGGGCCTGCTGGGCACGGCCGTCAATGTGCAGGCGATGGTCTTCGGAAACATGGGCGAGCGGAGTGGGACGGGCGTGTGCTTTACCCGTAATCCGGCCACTGGAGAAAACGAACTCTACGGTGAGTTTCTGATCAATGCTCAGGGAGAGGATGTGGTGGCCGGCATCCGCACGCCCAGAAGCATTGCCGAACTGAAGCAATTGATGCCGGAAGTTTATGATGAGCTGTTGCGGCTGGCTCGTCTGCTTGAGCGGCATTACAAAAATATGCAGGATATCGAGTTTACGGTGCAGGAGGGGCGGCTGTTTATTCTACAGACGCGTAACGGCAAGCGGACGGGCGTGGCGGCCATTAAGATTGCGGTTGATATGGTCGATGAGGGGCTGGTTGACAAAAAGACGGCCGTGCGGGACCTGGTAGATCCCGAGCATCTGGACCAGCTTCTGCATCCGCGCTTTAAGAACGAGCAGGCCTATAAGGACCGTGTGATTGGACGTGGATTGCCGGCTTCTCCCGGTGCTGCTGTCGGGCAGGTTGTTTTTACAGCCGAAGACGCTGAGGCCTGGAAGGAGCAGGGCAAGCAGGTAATTCTGGTGCGGGTGGAGACCAGTCCAGAAGACGTCGGAGGCATGCACGCCGCCGAAGGAATCCTGACCTCGCGCGGCGGCATGACCTCGCACGCGGCCGTGGTAGCCCGTGGTTGGGGGAAGCCCTGCGTAGCAGGTTGCGGTGACATTGTGATTGACTATCAGACAAAGACGTTTCGCGCAGGCGACGTGGTCGTCAAGGAGGGCGACTGGATTTCAATTAACGGATCAACCGGCGAAGTCATCCTGGGCAAAGAGGAATTGGAGGCCCCCTCGCTTTCGGGTGATTTTGCACGGTTCATGGAGTGGGTCGATGCGTTCCGCACCCTGGGCGTGCGCACAAACGCCGACACGCCGCAGGATGCCCGCAAGGCGGTAGAGTTCGGAGCCGAAGGCATCGGCCTGTGCCGCACCGAACATATGTTCTTCGAGGGCGACCGCATCCTGGCGATGCGGGAGATGATTCTGGCTTCGACGCTGGAAGAACGCAAGGCGGCCCTGGCCAAGCTCCTGCCCTATCAGAAGGAAGACTTCCGGGGCATCTTTCGTGCGATGGCTGGCAAACCCGTGACAATCCGTCTGCTGGACCCGCCGTTGCACGAATTCTTGCCCCACGACGAAAAAGAACAGCAGGAGCTGGCCGAAGCGCTGGGCATTCCGGTCGAAACCGTCCGGGCCAAGGTCGAGGCTTTGAAGGAATTCAATCCGATGCTGGGCCATCGCGGTTGCCGCCTGGGCATCACCTATCCGGAAATTACCGAAATGCAGACGCGGGCCATCTTAGAAGCGGCTGTTGAGCTCAAGCAGGAAGGGGTCGAAGTGTATCCCGAGATCATGGTGCCGCTGGTAGGCACCCGTGAAGAACTGGAGCACCAGCGTCGGGTCATTGAAGAAACCGCCGAACAGGTCTTCCAGGAAAAGGGGGAGCGGGTCGAGTACCTGGTAGGTACTATGATCGAAGTACCACGGGCCGCGCTGGTGGCCGACCAGATTGCTGAGGTGGCAGAATTCTTCTCGTTTGGAACGAACGATCTGACGCAGCTTACTTTCGGCTACAGCCGGGATGATGCGGGCAAATTCCTGCCTTATTACATTGAGCACAAGATTCTGAAGGACGATCCGTTCCAGACGCTCGACCAGGAAGGCGTCGGGCAACTGGTCCGCCTGGGAACTGAGCGTGGCCGGGCTGCGCGGCCTTCGCTGAAGGTGGGCATCTGCGGTGAACATGGCGGGGATCCGGCCTCGGTAGCTTTCTGCTACGAAGTCGGGCTGGATTACGTCTCGTGCTCGCCTTTCCGGGTGCCGATTGCGCGACTGGCAGCGGCCCAGGCGCATCTGCGGGCAGAAGCACGTAAAGCCAGGGAAGCCGTTGCAGCAGAAGCAGCTAGCTCCTAGTTGATTCCCCGACTCCAGGTAAGGGCCGCCGACATCTGTCGGCGGCCCTTCCTGCCGTTCCAGAAACAGCTCGTTTGGCGTAGGCGCAGGCCAGGATGATGGGGACTTGAAGGGTAGATCTTTTATCTTATCAGCGTTGCGTTAAAACAGGCTTGCCTCATGCCTAAACAGCTTCCCTCCATTCTCCTGGGTGGTGCGGTTATAGCTGTTGCCAATACGCTTCTAGGAGCTCTTGTCATGCACTTTGTACTCCAGCGATCGTTTATGGCCGTGCCACTCAGCTACGTGGGATGTCTGGTAAGCACGGGCGCTGGCCTGCTGGCCGTCTGGCACTACACAAGCACGTACCAGACGACGATCTCAGGGGGTCAGGGAGCCATGATGGGCTTTTGGGCAGGAGCTGTAGCAACCCTCGTGGGCAGTGGTCTATCTCATCTTTTAAGCCTGGCTGGCTTGCTCCCAGATCTTTCATCGGTGCGCATGGATCGTGACATCCCCGCTGTTGCGCAGCATAGCCTGTTCCAGATCCTGGGCTATCTGCTCATTGTAACAGTGTATGCGGTGCTTGGATTGATAGGTGGTGTCCTCGGTGCTGCTGTTTTCAAGAAGGGGTCGGCCTACCAGGACGACTCAACTGCGTCGGATTTCATTTGAGCTGAGGCGTGGCTGCCAGGGGCTGCGCGCCCGGGGTGGTCCCAGCAGTTCAGCCAGTACCATTGCCTCCTGGACGCCTTTGCGGTGCCGAAGCCGCCGAAGCCATAGCTGCGCCTGCCTGGTTGGCATGGCCTGTTGTTCGGCTTCGTTGCCCAGCGGCCGATCCAGTGCGGTTGTATGGTCGTGCAGTGTTGCCTGCTTCTGCGCACGCGTATCGGGCGGTGTGTCTTCCAGGGAATAAAACTCCGGCCCCGGGGGTTGCTCCAGACTGCGGAACTCTGTTTCGGTCTTCTCTGGTAGCGGCGCCTGCCGCTGTTCCGGCTCAGGCCAGCGCATGCCCAGCGCTTCGCGAATTTCGCGCAACGCTTCGTCGAGCTCACTATATAACTGGTCAGTTATATGTCTTTCTGCCTCCCCAATTTCTCGCAGCGCTTCGTCGAGCGCCTGGTTTCGTTTTGAGGGCGTTGTACGCTCTGGTTGCGGTTTAGCCGGCTGTTTTCGCCGCGCGTTGGCTAGCAGTCCATACGCAATGATGAGCAACAATAGAATCTCCAGCAAAGTCATGGATCAATGTCGCCAGACGCTTTTCCTATGTAGTGATACGCCTGCTATCGGTTGCGACTTTATATTTTCAGAATCCCCTAACCCTCCTCTCTCTGTTGCTTCAGGCTTATATATGATAAACTGGCTTCCCAAGACTTCTAGCTTCAATCTCCGATACTTAACAAACTCATCGACAGCCTGTTGTACTCCATTATTCCACCATCCTTTTACTCCATAGTCATCACCAGTAATAAAACCTCCGGCTTTGATTTTTGGAAAATATAACTCAAGATCCTTCTTTACGTATTCGTATAAATGATTTCCGTCTATATAGATCCAGTCAAAGTAACTATCAGGGAAGCAATCAACCGCCGCTTCTGAAGGCATTCTATGAATCACTATTGTCCCATCGTTCAATGCTTTACTAAATCTCCTACAAACATAATCATAAATAGCATCCATCTCAGCTTGTCCTCTACTGATCCCACCATATAGTGCTTGCCTATACGTCGCTTCTGATTGATACTTCCACGGATCAATGAGGTGTAACTTCTTAGGTTTTGTAATTTCTAAGATCATTTCTGAAAAATCTCCTTTATATACCCCTATTTCAGCGCAAACGGATCCCTGGGGCATCCGTAGCAGCAATTCCTGCCGGGCGGGCAGCTTACTTCCCAGAACTTTCTTGAGAATTAGAATATATCTCGCCAACATATGGATGATTGCATTTACCTTTCGGCTTATCAGTCGATTCAGACCGAGGCAGAGATAACGGCGCGCCCATTCCAGATGGTCTGTTCTCGTTTGGGGCCCGTGGAGATCAGGCTGATATCTACGCCTGTAAAGCGCGCGATAAACTCCAGGTATTGTCGGGCGGCCTCGGGCAGGTCTTCCAGGCGACTGGCTCCTTGAATATCCTCCTGCCATCCGGGCAGCACTTCATAGAGAGGTTCAACTTTTTCCAGCGTGTGCGCTTCACTGGGGAAACGCTGGCTGATTTTGCCGTCGTACCGGTAGCGGGTGCAAACCGGGAGCGTTTCAAATCCTGTTAGCACGTCCAGCTTGGTGATAGCCAGCTCCGTAAATCCGTTAATCATAGACGAATAGCGAAGTGCCACCAGATCGAGCCAGCCGCAGCGTCGGGGTCGTCCAGTTGTAGCGCCGTACTCATGCCCTATTTCGCGGAGCCGGTTTCCCACTTCGTTGGGCTGTTCTGTAGGAAAGGGCCCGTTTCCTACCCGGGTGCAGTATGCTTTCACAATACCGATGATGCGCGTAATGGCGGTTGGAGGAATACCTAACCCTGTGCAGCAACCTCCCACGGTCGGATGGCTGGAGGTTACGTACGGGTACGTTCCAAAGTCCACATCAAGCAGCGATCCCTGGGCTCCTTCTGCCAGAATGTGTTTACCCTCTCGCAGCGCCTGGTTCAGATACTCGGCTGTATCAGTGACGTAGGGATCGATGAGCTTATCGAACTCGACATATTCTTCAATGATCGCATCGACATCCAGTGCTTCGGCCTTATAGACTTCCCGCAGGATCGCATTTTTTTCTTCGATGGCCTGCTTGAGCTTTTTACGCAGCACGTCGCGGTCGAGCAAGTCCACAACCCGAATGCCGGTGCGGGCGAACTTGTCCATGTAGGCCGGACCGATGCCTCGTCTGGTTGTACCGATGGCGTCGGCATCGCGGAAGCGCTCGCGCGCTTCTTCTAATTTGCGGTGATAGGGCATAATGAGGTGGGCGTTATGCGAGATGAGCAGGCGTCCTTCCACCTCATATCCCAGGGAGCGGATCATGCGAATCTCTTCGAGCAATGCCACCGGGTCGAGCACGACCCCATTGCCAATCACGCAGGTAACGCCCTCATGAAAAATGCCACTGGGCACCAGGTGCAACACAAACGTTTTATCTCCCCAGCAGATCGTATGACCGGCGTTGGCCCCACCCTGATAGCGGGCGACAATATCCACTTCCTGACTGAGCAGGTCGACAATCTTGCCTTTTCCTTCGTCGCCCCACTGGCTTCCGATGACAACCGTTACCGGCATGGTTGATCAGGACGTTTGATTCTGAGCAAGAACATGGCAAAGGCGACGGCCCCAGACCGTCGCCTTTGAACCGCAAGGGAGGTTCACCACGCGTTCAGGTTGCTTGCTCTACCGGAACAGGTGGATCGGTCTCAAAACTTTTCACAGCCTCCTCCACCGAATCATAGTGCTTGAACACCGTGATCAGCTTTGTGATCACCAACAGCGACTGGATTCGGTCTGCTACATTGGCCAATCGCAAATCCCCTCCTGCGTTACGCAACGAGGTCAGTGCGCTGATCAGCAAGCCCAACCCGCTGGAGTTCATAAACTTCACCTTCGACAGATCCACCACAACATTCTTTTTCCCCTCTCGAATCAGCTCATGAATTTTTTCATGTAGTCTGACCCCGTCGGGTCCTCCCATTACATTTCCCTTCAGCGAGATGACCACCGCATTATAACGTTCTTCAACAGAGAAGTTCATGATACATACCGGTTTGGGTTAGCGCGCCGTTACCAGACGTTGGGCTGCTGCCCGTTCCCGCAATTCAACCACTACAGGCGAGGCTACAAAAATCGATGAATACGTACCAATAACTATACCTACAATCAACGCAAATGAAAATCCCCGCAGCACTTCCCCTCCGAATATAAAGAGGATCACGACAACCAGCAAGGTCGTGCCCGAGGTAATAACCGTTCGGCTCAGCGTTCTATTGATGGACAAATTCACCACCTCCTCAAACGGCTTTGTCTTGAA
The DNA here is from genome assembly GCF_900142415.1 of Rhodothermus profundi. Classification (NCBI taxonomy): domain Bacteria; kingdom Pseudomonadati; phylum Rhodothermota; class Rhodothermia; order Rhodothermales; family Rhodothermaceae; genus Rhodothermus; species Rhodothermus profundi. Next base: position 7,300 of record NZ_FRAU01000003.1, on the reverse strand, counting down.
GAGGTTCATGTACTCGCGAATGCGGTCGAAGACCACCACCGTATCGTTGAGCGAGTACCCTACGATGGTCAGAAACGCCGCAATGATCGTCTGATCAATTTCTAAGGAAAACGGCAGCCAGCCGTGCAGGAAGGAAAACAGCCCGAGCGTGATCAGCACGTCATGAAACAGCGCAGCAACTGCGCCTAAGCTGAAGCGCCACTCGAAACGAATGAGAATGTAAACGAAAATAACGAGCAGCGCTCCCAGAATTGAGTAGATGGCCCCTCGTTTCAGGTCTTCTGCGAAACGCGGCCCTACGATGTTAGTCTGCACGACTTCGGGCTGGGTTTCTGGAAAGCGCTGGCGAATAGTTTCAACGATCTGTTGCTGCACCTCATTGATATCGCCTTCCGCAGCAACGCGAATCAGGATATCCTCTGCCCCGTAGGTTTTGACCTCGGGCTCGGATCCCAATACGGGCGTAAGCGCTTCTCGAATAGCGGTCGCCCCGGGGGCTGTTGCCCCACTTACGATGAATTCCATCCCCCCCTTAAAATCAATGCCCAGTTCCAGTCCGCGCGTCACCAGCGACACCAGACTCAGCAGCATGAGCAGGCCCGAAAAAACGTATGCTTTCTTTCGATGCCGAAGGAAGGCGTAATTGGCGTTTTCAAATATCCGCATGGTTTTTTTTTCGGTTTGCCTTGCGTTAGCCTACACTGACCATCAGCTTCCGCTCCAGCACCAGATAGTCAAAGATGATGCGCGTAATGACAATGGCGCTAAAGAGCGATGCCGCAATACCGGCCATGAGCGTTACCGCAAACCCCTGAATGGGGCCCACGCCAAACGAGTACAGGATTGCTCCGGTGAAGAATGTGGTGATATTGGCATCAAAAATCGCACTGAAGGCTTTTGAGTAGCCCAGATCAATGGCAGCCCGGAGCGTCTTGCCGGTAGCCTGTTCTTCGCGAATGCGCTCAAAAATGAGCACATTGGCATCGACGGCCATACCAATGGTCAGCACGATACCGGCAATGCCAGGCAGCGTCAGCGTCGCCTTGAACGCTGCCAGAATACCCAGGATAAAAATGATGTTGAGCACCAGCGCCAGGTCAGCGATCATGCCCCCCGTGCGGTAATAGAAGATCATAAACAGCGCGACGAGGAGCAGCCCGGTCAGCACAGAACGTAGCCCGGCCCGAATCGAAGCTTCTCCCAGGCTGGGGCCCACGGTGCGCTCTTCAATGATTTCTACAGGTGCGGGCAGCGCGCCGGACTTCAGCACGGTTACGATGTCCTGGGCCTCCTCCCGCGAATCCAGTCCGGTAATCGAAGAGCGCCCGCTGGGAATGCGCTCATTAACAACAGGATACGAATACACCACATTGTCCAGCACAATCGCAATATGCTTGCCCACATTTGCCCCGGTCAGCCGCGCCCAGATGCGCGCTCCTTCCGAGTTCATGGTCATCGAGACCTGGGGCCGATTCAGTTCATCGAACTCTACGCGGGCGTCTGTGATCACCTCACCGGTCAGTTCAACTTCCTTCCGCACGCCCAGCAGGTAATACAGCGGCCGTCCCTGTTCGTCGGTGCCTATGGGGTTGGCGGTATAGAGCAGCTCAATACCTGGTGGAAGGAGCGATCGCACCTCCGGGTCTCGCAGCAGCCGATTTACCTTTGCGGTATCCGGGCCAGCTACAATGCCAAAAATCACGCCCTGTCCCACGGGCTGCATAACCGCCAGCAGCGGATTGTGCGGACGTTCCGGCACCGACTGCTCCCCCAGCAGCGCAGCCAGCGAGGTGTCCGCAGCGGCCAGCGTATCTGCCTGAGCCGTCGTGTCTGGTTCATAGTATGCGATGATTTCCTGGAGCGCGGCCTGGAGTAGCTGGGGCTCCGCCATCAAGCGAAACTCCAGGCGAGCTGTGCCGCGCAGCAGACGCCGCACGCGCTCAGGGTCATCCACGCCCGGCAACTCGACCACAATCCGTCGCGTCCCCTGCTTCTGGATAGACGGCTCGGTCACGCCATAACGGTCCACCCGATCCCGGATGATCTCTATAGCTCGGTCAACCGCCTCCTCAACCTGCTGCCGCAGATAGGCGGCAACTTCTTCGTTGGACGAACGCCGCGTAATACCAGCATCCGGGTTGCGGAAGTAACGCGATAAACGTGCATTCGGGTCGCGCCGCTCAAACTCCTCTACAAAGGCATCGATCAACGACACGCCCCCAAAACGCGCCCGCTCCCGAGCCGCCGCCAGTACCTCCTCGAACGTCTCGTCCACATCCGTGGCCAGCTCTCGAATCAACGCATCGACCCGCACCTCCAGCGTTACATGCATCCCCCCCTGTAGATCAAGTCCCAGCTTCAGCGCTTTTTCACGCAAGCTCTGGATGGTTCCATAGTTCGCTTCCATAAAGGCAGCGCGCTCCTCTTCGGACATGCGATTGAGCTTGCGCTGCAGCAGGGCATACCGAACCGTTGGATACAGGTAGTATCCACAGAGGAGCAGCAGCGCTAATGTAATGCCTATTTTGAAACCGTTGCGTTTCATACCGTTGTTTGTTCAGGCTGGTGATGGCATACAGCAGCACACCTCGAAAAAAGCAGGCCCCTCAACAGTTATCCAATCCCGACTGATCGGGGCCTCTTCAACTCCTAGGGGCCCATCGGAAGCACGGCACCGAACAGAAGAGCGCGAGGCGACAGGACTACTACCGCAAACGTCTTGGGCAGGAGGTCGGCCAGCAGGCATCCCCAGCGTTCCGCACTGCGGAAAAACGCAACCGCGACTGTGCGCGGGCTGGCCCAGAACGTTCCACTGCTGGCCTGCCAGCGCGGCGTCAGCATGGGGGCAGCGACCAGTTGAGGAACCAGTTCTAGCAGTCGAGCCAGTACGGCATCGTCTGCGATATCAGGAGGCAGCCCTAGAGCTGCCCGCACCGCCGCTCCTCCATCCTGACGCGCACAAGCCTCCAGAAAAGCCCGAACGAATGCGTCCAGCGAAAAAGGCCGAGCCGCCAGCGCCTCCCGCACACCCGCCTCCAGGATGGTCTCAGCCAGCACGCCTTGCAATTGGGACCGCAGCCAGGTAGCATACGACGCACCGGGCATCGGCCAGAGCGGACGCGCCAATTCTGCCAGCAGAATCAGCACAAGCCCCAGGCTGATGCCACGCAACACGCCAATATGCCGCAATCGCCTCATGCTCGGCCTCCTTTAACCGCCGGCTAATTTACGGTCCACTACGGCAGGGGTCAACGCCTACCCTTGAGCGTTTGGCAAAAACAAGGGGTGACATATAGTTGTCACCCTACAGGTCGCATCTTTAAAGCATCAGGAATCAACCTGCGTTGCATCGTATGAAGGGCCGCCTCTATCATATTGCTGAGCTGCTGCCTGGTGTGCTCAAACGCCTGCAGGCTACCTGTGATCAAGCCTCGTCTCGACATACCACGGTCCCCATTGCGGCGGGATCTCCTCAAAAAGCGCTTCAGCGGATCGAAAACGTAATCTCCACACGCGCGCGCACTTCTATGTCGCCTACCGCATAGGCTTCCGGTTCAGGCGACGCTTCGGTCGTGCGCAGCGCCGCCAGATCGGCACGCCAGACGGGTCGAGGAAACTCTAACGCTTGCTCGGTAACTCGAATCGGATTGCCTACCTCTCGGTTTAGCACCGTTAACATCTGGCGGGCCTTTTCCCGGGCGTTCTGGACGGCCGCCTGCAAGGCAGCTATTCGGATTTCTTCGCGGTTCGACACATCGTACTGAATGCCCTGGAGCCGATTGGCACCACGCTGCACCGCCAGGGCTACTACGGCCGGCAACCGGTCCAGATCGGTCAACTCCACGCGCAACACACGTCGAACCTCATAGCCCTTTTCTTCCCACTGTCGCCTGCTTGGATTGTATTCCCGCACAGGATGCAGCGTAAGCGTCTCCAGATGGAGATAGCGCGGTTCAATACCCAGGGTGCGTATCGCATTCAGCGCGCGGCGCGCCGCTTCCGCATTGCGCTGGCGCGCGCGTTCCGGATCCAGATCTCGGGTAACAATAGCAAAACGGAGGGTAGCGCGATCCGGTTGTACGCGCACGACACCTTCTCCCTGAACCGTAATCGTGGGCACAGCGGGCGTTTCGGTCCCCACCCGCACAACCTGTCCCAGCGCAGCCAGCGACGGCAACGCTCCTATGACCAGCGCAACAATACTATAAAAGCAGCGCATCATGCCACACTCCTTCTGATAGGTACGTCTCTGGAATAACGGGACATCCTGCCCGTTTCGCATGTCTTCCAATACCAATTTTGTCTCTGTCTGGTCAGGGCGTCAGGCGTCCCAGCAAACGCGGGAAGGGAATCACTTCCCGCACATGGTGCACGCCACAGATCCAGGCCAGCGTTCGTTCGAGTCCGAGTCCAAACCCACTGTGCGGCACCGAGCCATACCGGCGCAGATCCAAGTACCACTCAAATGCCTCGCGCGGCAAACGATGCGCTTCAAGCTGCGCTTCCAGAAAGGCCAGGTCATCGGCCCGTTGCCCTCCCCCGATAATTTCCCCATATCCTTCTGGAGCAAGCACATCCATACCGAGCGCCAGCTGCTCGTTTTCTGGGTCTCGCTTCATGTAAAACGCCTTGATAGCCGCCGGAAAGCGATGCACAATGATGGGCCGGTCAAAGTGCCAGGTCAGCACCGTCTCATCACTGTTACCGAAGTCATTGCCCCACTGAAAGTTGCGAGCTGATTCCTTCCACTGAGGCAGGTTTTCCAGCTCTTTTTCGATTTCATCCAACCGCTGATTGATTTCAATCTCACGAGCGTCGATGCGCCGCTTTTCGGCTTTTTTAGCCTGCCCGTAGCGACGCCTGTTTTCCGTCCGCTCCGCTTCCAGTCTTTGCTGCTCCGCTTTCAGCACTTCTATACGCGCCTCAATCATCTGCGCCGTTTTGTCGCTTCGGAGCAGCTCCACGGCCTCCGAGTAGGTCAGGCGTGGAAAAGGCGGCTGCACGCGCTCCAGGGCCGTGATGTCCCGCCCCAGCACCTCCAGCTCCATCCGGCAATGACGCAGCACTTCCTGCACAATATGCACGACCAGCTCCTCAGCCAGCGCCATGCTCATCTCCAGATCATAAAAAGCCATCTCCGGCTCAATCATCCAGAATTCCGTCAAATGCCGGCGTGTTTTGGACTTTTCGGCGCGGAACGTGGGCCCAAACGTGTACACTTTTCCGAAGGCCATTGCCAACGCCTCGGCATAAAGCTGGCCACTCTGGCTCAAGTAGGCCCGGTCCCCAAAATAGTCGATTTCAAACAGCGTCGTGGTCCCCTCAACGGCGTTTCCCGTCAGGATCGGCGCATCAAGCTGCAAGAAGCCTCGCTCCTGGAAGAATTCATGGATTGCCCGAATTACCCGGTTACGAATCCGCATAATGGCCCAGGGCCGGCGGCTTCGCAACCACAGATGCCGATGATCCATCAAAAACTCAATGCCGTGCGGCTTGGGCGTAATCGGGTAGTTTTCGGACGGGCTGATGCGCTGCACACGCGCCACCTGAATTTCATGCCCTCCGATCTGACGCTCGTCGCGCACCACCGTACCCACTACTTCTAAAGCGCATTCCTGGGTCGCCTCTTCAGCCGCCTCCCAGGAGGCCGCATCTACTTTCTCCTGGGCCACCACGCACTGCACCAACCCGGTACCATCCCGCAGAATCAAAAAGTGTAATCCCTTTGAGCTACGCTTGTTGTAAAGCCATCCTTTAAGCGTAACCGTTTTTCCCACGTACCGGGGGAGATCGGCGATATACTGAAACGGCAGTTCCATTGCTTTCATCTACTGGTGTCATAAAGCATCCGGCAGGGTCCGCGCTTATACGCGTAAGCCCTGCTGACTTTCCTCCTCTCAACCTACCAGGCACTCCTTCAACGCTAGCCATGCGCCATGCTGCGCCAAAAACTCATGGCATAACGTTCCATATATTAACAGCTTATCCTCCAACAAGGGGTTTAATTTCTATAGAGCGTTGACGCGCCCTTGAAGAGCTGCCTGCGGCAACGCATCACAACAACAATGCGGGGGGAGTAAGCACAGAGGCAGCGGACAGGACGCCGGATAGCTTTCTCTTTCCTAAATGCCGTAAGCGGCGCGCCTATAGCCCTTGTCTGCTTCTGGCCATTCTTACCTCCTCTAGCAAACGTACCCCACCAGAAACATCCTTCGGTTTTCTCTGGCCTTTACGGGAGGATAGCCATGCAGCGTTTACGCCTGGGGATTTTTCTCCTGATAAGCCTTGCCAGCAGCCTCTTGCCCACAACCACCCACGCCCAGAGCGCCCAGCTCTTCCAAAAAGCGCCCCCCCAACTCCAGGCCGACATTGACACCAACTCCTTCGCCCTCCACTTCAGCCCCACCCACACCGCCCTGATCGCCCTCCTCCAACAACGCACCCTCAACCCCACCCAAAACACCCGACTGGGACTGGTCTACCTGGCCCGACATGACGCGCAAGGTAACCTCCTCTGGCCCCACGACCAACTTCCCCCCGGCTGGTACCGACTCCTCCTGCAACCCCAACCCGACAGCTCCTTCACCGTCCGCCTCGAAAACACCACCGGCCACCAGGCCTCCTTCCCCGCCACCCTCGAAGCCGTCCCTCCCCCCAGCCCCGACGACGCCGCCCTCCAGGTCGGCATCGCCGCCTCCCCCAATGGCCTGACCTTCTGGGTCCGCCTCTCCCCCTACCAACAGCTCCGCTTCCACATTCCCTGGGCTTCCTCCCCCCAACCCGCCTCCGAAGTTGACCCCCTTGAAGGCATCCTCCAGACCGCCCTGCTCGAAGCCCTCCAGGAACTCCGCCAACTGGGCAGTCCCCTGGACAGCAGCCGCCTTGTGGTTGCCTCCTCGGACAACGTGGTCCTGGCCGCTGCCCTGACCCCGGGTCTGGACCCCCTCTCGCTTGAGCAACTCCAGCAAGGCCTCTCCTTTGCCGTCTTTCTGGCGGCCCGCAAGTTTCCTGGGCACCAGCGCGGCGAAGCCGTTCGCTTTCATCTGCAGCGCCTCGACAGTGCCCGTTACGTCTTGCGCCGCCTGGACCTGCTGGGCAAAACCATTGCGGCCGACACGCTGAGGCCTGCGCCGCAGCGTCAGCCTTTCCGCTTGCAGTTTGCGCTGGCGCTTGGTCAGCCGCCGGAGGTGTGTCTTGCTGTTCCCGAGGGGGCGTTGTGCTTTTTCTGGCCGTTGACGGCCGCCATTCCGCAGGAGATTGCCGCCGTTCCAGGCGACGGCTCGGTCGTGCTAACCTGGCA